>JAWOLE010000281.1:0-36257 GCA_033853815.1 Thermoanaerobaculia bacterium | reverse complement strand
GTGGTCGATTCGGACTCGACCTTGAGCGTGACGCCGCCGACCGTGATCCGGTCCCCCGACTTCAGGGGCTGCGAGGTGACCAGGCGCTCTCCGTTCAGAAAGGTCCCGTTTCGCGAGCCCAGGTCCTCGATCGTCAGGCCGCCGTTGCCGTCGCGCAGGATTCGCGCATGCTGCCGGGAGAGCATCTTGTCGGAGATCGGCAGATCGTTCATGGAGGAGCGCCCGATCGTGACGACCGGCCGGTCCAGCAGGACCTTCTGCGCGGGCATTCCCGGAGCGGTGACGTACAGGTAAAACACGGTTAGACCCCGGGATTCTAGATCATGTCCCGCGGATCCCGGCCCGGGTACTGGGTTAGTTTGAGGCGGAAAGGACGCCCCGGAGCCGTCGGCATTCCCGACGAGGCACGCTCCGGCTGGCCGCACCATAGCAAACCGGCCGTCGCTGAGGGTTCGTCGCAGTCTCAGCGTGGCACCGGTCGCCCCCTTCTGTGCTCCTCACCCATCACCTCGTACGGGAACGCCGCCGTCTCCGGGGCTCGCACCAGGGCGTACGTCATGCTGGAGCCCGGCGGCGGGCCCGCCTCCCGGAGGAGTGCCTTTTGCGAAGGCGCACACCCGCAACTCCGTCACGCCACGATGCGACTGCGCCTTCGCAATAGAGCGACGGCCGGATCTCATTCCAACGGCCGTGCCGTCGCGTGCCGACGAGGGAGGCGGGACCGACGCCGGGCGGGCAAACAGGAGAATATTCATACTGGCCCAGTACCCCGAGCCGGCCCGGGTTGCACGGATGCGGGGACTCCCGTAAAATGAGCGGTTCCATGAAGAAGAACCTGCACCCCGCGTATCAGGAGGTCCTCGTCCACTGCGCCTGCGGCGAGACCTGGACGACCCACTCGACCAAGAAGGAGCTGCGCATCGAGATCTGCAGCAAGTGCCACCCCTTCTTCACGGGCAAGCAGAAGCTCGTAGACTCGGCCGGGCGGGTGGAGCGCTTCCGCAAGCGCTACGAGAAGAAGGCGGCGTCCGCCTCCTAGAGGCATGCGCCCCTCCGTCGGCTTCTTTCCCCTTTTTTTCACCGCGCTGTAGCGGTTCTGGAGTGGCCTGTCCGGCTGACAGCTGAGAGCTGACAGCTGAGAGCTTTTCTATGCTCGAAAAACTCGAAGAGATCCGACGCAAGTACGATGAGGTCCGGTCGCGCCTGGCCGACCCGCAGTTCGTTCAGGACCACCGCGCCGTGCGCGACGCTCAGAAGACCCTCGCCGAGTTCGAGCCGATCGTCGCCAAGATCGAGGAATACCGGCGCGTCGGCGAGGAGCTCGCCGGGGCCCGGGAGCTGACCGAGTCCCTGCCGCCCGGGGACGAGCTCTACCAGCTCGCGGCCTCCGAGCGGGCCACGCTGACCTCCCGGCTGGAGGCGATCGAGGCAGAGCTGAAGGTGCTCCTGCTCCCCAGGGATCCCAAGGACTCCCGCAACGTGTTCCTCGAGATCCGCGCGGGCACCGGAGGCGAGGAGGCGGCCCTCTTCGCGGCGGAGCTCTTCCGCATGTACAGCCGCTACGCCGAGTCGCGCGGATGGAAGGTGGAAGTCGTGGACCGCGACGACACGGGGATCGGGGGACTCAAGGCCATCACGGCCCTCATCGAGGGAGCCGGCGCCTACTCGCGCCTGAAATACGAGAGCGGCGTGCACCGCGTCCAGCGCGTGCCGGACACCGAGGCTTCGGGACGGATCCACACCTCCGCCGCCACGGTGGCCGTCCTCCCGGAGGCGGAGGACGTGGACGTGAAGGTCGAGGAGAAGGACATCCGCGTGGACCGCTTCTGCGCCTCCGGCCCCGGGGGGCAGGGAGTCAACACGACCTACTCGGCGGTGCGCCTCACGCACCTGCCGACCGGGCTCGTCGTCCAGTGCCAGGACGAGAGAAGCCAGATCAAGAACAAGGCCAAGGCGCTGCGGGTCCTGAAGGCGCGCCTTCTCGAGATCGAGCGGGAGAAGGCCGAAGGGGCGATCGCCGCCGAGCGCAAGAAGATGGTCGGGACGGGAGACCGCTCGGAGAAAATCCGCACCTACAATTTCCCGCAGTCCCGCATCACCGACCACCGCATCGGCTTCACGACGCACCGCCTGGCCGGCGTGCTCGAGGGCAACCTGGACGAGCTGATCGAGCCGCTGAACGCGCACTTCCAGGCCGAGCGCCTGAAGGAAGAGCTCGCCAAAGCCTGAAGGATTGATCCATTGATCCATTGATCCATTGATCCACCGATCCATTGATTCATTTTTCGCCGCCCGGTCAATGAGTCAATGATCCGATGAGTCAATGAAACAGTTGTCGATGACCGCGAAGGAGTTGCTCGACGCGGCGGCCACGCTCGCGCGAGAAAGCGGCGCTGAAGCGACAGAGTGGGATGCCCGCCTCCTGCTGGCGCACGTCCTCGGGAGCCGGAACCCCCTCTCCCTGGAGCCCGGGAGGAACGTGGATTCCGAAGAGGGGTCGCGATTCCGCGCGCTCTGGGACAGGCGTCTGACCGGCGAGCCCGTCCAGCATGTGCTCGGCGAGTGGGACTTCTACGGACGCCCGTTCACCGTGGACCGCCGGGCGCTCGTGCCCCGGCCCGAGACGGAGGTTCTCCTCGCCGCGGCGCTCTCCGAGGCCCCTGCGGCGGGCCGGGTCCTGGACCTGGGCACGGGCGGAGGGATTCTCGCGATCACGTATCTGCTGGAGCGCCCGGCCTCGCGCGCCGTGGCGCTCGACGTATCCCTCGATGCCCTCGGCCTCGCGCGCGAAAACGCACGCCGCCACCGCGTGCTTTCCCGGCTCGGGTTGTTCGCCTCGGACTGGCTCTCGGCCGTCGGATCGGCGCGCTTCGAGCTCGCGTTCTCCAACCCTCCGTACCTGGGGAGGTCGGAGGAAGCCTCCCTCCCGCGCACGGTCCGGGAGCACGACCCGGCCCTCGCCCTCTACGCGGGAGACGACGCCCTGTCGGCGATCCGCCGCCTCCTCGACGAGCTTCCCGGTGTCCTGGAGCCGGGGGCGCCGTTTCTCTTCGAGATCGGCCTGGGACAGGCCGAGGCCGTGTCTCGCGAGGTCCGGGCGCGGCCCGGCTGGAGCTTTCTCCGCACCGAGCCGGACCTGAACGGCATCCCGCGGGTCGTCGTCGCTAGGACGAGATAGTCCGAAGTCCTTAGTCCTTAGTCCTTAGTCAAGAGCGGAGTTCCGACCAAGGACCAAGGACCAGGGACCAAGGACAGCCTCCGTTCACTAGAATCCCCGCGTGGATTCCTTCCACATCGCCGGGCCGGTCCGGCTTCGCGGAGAGATCGAGACTTCCGGGGCTAAGAACGCCGCTCTTCCCTGCCTGGCGGCGGCCCTGCTGACGCCGGAGCCCGTCCACTTGAAGAACCTGCCCCGTGTCGCCGATATCCGCACGATGGAGAGGCTCCTCGCGCACATCGGCGTCTTCCTCTCGGTTCGGCCGGACGAGACGACGATCGAGGCGCGGACGATCGGGCTCGCCGACGCGCCGTACGAGCTGGTCAAGACCATGAGAGCCTCGGTCCTCGTCCTCGGGCCTCTCCTCGCCCGCGCCGGCCAGGTGCGCGTTTCCCTCCCGGGAGGCTGCGCGATCGGCGTGCGCCCGATCGACCTCCACCTGGCGGCGTTTCGCCGGATGGGGGCCGAGGTCTCTCTCGAGCACGGCTGGATCGAGGCCAGGGCGGCCCGGCTTCGCGGCGCCCGGATCGCCTTCGAAAAAGTCACGGTCACCGGCACGGAGAATGCGATGCTCGCCGCCGTCCTCGCCGAAGGCACGACCGTCCTCGAGAACACGGCGAGGGAGCCCGAAGTCGCCGACCTCGCGACCCTCCTTCGCGCGATGGGCGCGCGGATCGAAGGCGAGGGCACCCGGACCATCACCATCGAAGGGGTGGCCTCCCTGCGGGGCGCCGAGCACCAGGTCATCCCGGACCGGATCGAGGCGGGCACCTACGCGATCGCCTCGGCTCTGACGCGCGGAGACCTGACGGTCCGCCGCTGCCGGCCGCGGCACCTGAAGGCGCTCGCGACCGCTCTCAAGGCGACGGGCGCCGAGGTCGAGGCGGGCGCAGACTCCCTTCGCGTCCGCGCCGCGGGGAGCCTTGGCGCGCGGGACGTTCGGACCGCGACGTACCCGGGGTTCCCGACCGACTTGCAGGCCCAGTGGATGGCTCTCGCGACAAGCCTCGACGGCGCCTCGAGGATCACTGAGACGATCTTCGAGAACCGCTTCCAGCACGTCGCCGAGCTGCGGCGCATGGGAGCGCGGATCCGCCTGGAAAGGCGCGCCGCGGTCGTCGATGGACCCTCGCCGCTGACGGGCGCGCACGTCATGGCGAGCGACCTGCGGGCCTCCGCGGCCCTGGTGCTCGCGGCTCTCGCGGCCCGGGGCGAGACCGTGATAGATCGTGTGTATCACCTGGATCGCGGCTATCAACGGATGGAAGAGAAGCTCGGCGCCGTCGGCGCCTCGGTCCGGCGTGTCAGCGCCTAGCCTGCGCGGATCGTCCCGATGACCGGCAGAGACAGAAGGGTTCTCCTCGAGATCAAGGACGTCTCCCTGTCCTTCGGCGGCGTCGCGGCTCTCTCCGGCATCAGCCTCCAGGTACGGGAGGGGGAGATCCACGCCATCATCGGGCCCAACGGCGCCGGAAAGAGCTCGCTCTTAAACGTCATCAACGGCGTCTACCACCCGCGCCGGGGGACCGTGTCGTTTCGCGGAACCGAGAGGCGCCGGATGCATCCTCACGAGGCGGCGCGCCAGGGCATCGCGCGGACCTTCCAGAACATCGCCCTCTTCAAGGGGATGACCGCGCTCGACAACATCATGACGGGACGCTTCCTGAAGATGCGGTCGGGGCTGCTGGCCCAGGCGCTCTACTGGGGGCCAGGGCAGCGCGAGGAGATCCGCCACCGGCGGAAGGTCGAAGAGATCATCGACTTCCTCCAGATCGAGGCGATCCGCAAGACTCCGGTCGGAAGGCTGCCCTATGGCCTGCAGAAGCGGGTGGAGCTCGCGCGCGCCCTGGCGGCCGAGCCCGTGCTGCTGCTGCTGGACGAGCCCATGGCCGGCATGAGCGTCGAGGAGAAACAGGACATGTGCCGCTTCATCCTCGACGTCAACGACGAGTTCGGAACGACGATCGTTCTGATCGAGCACGACATGGGCGTCGTCATGGACATCTCCGACCGTGTCACCGTCCTCGATTACGGCCGCAAGATCGCCGAAGGAACGCCCGGGGAGGTTCGCGGCGACCCGAAGGTGATCGCGGCGTACCTGGGGGCCATGTCCCCGCAGGCGCAGGGCGGAAGGCGCGAGACGGGAGGCGAGGAGAGGGCATGAACTGGAGCTTCCTCGTCGAGGTCACGATCGGCGGCCTGCTCGCCGGGGTCATGTACTCGCTCGTGGCGCTCGGCTTCGTCCTGATCTACAAGGCCTCAGGGGTCCTGAACTTCGCTCAGGGGGCGATGGTCTTCTTCGCCGCGCTCGTCTTCGCCGGTCTTCGGGAGAAGGGTTTGAACGCCTGGGTCGCGGGCGCCGGGACGCTCGCCTTGATGGTCCTCATGGCCTTCGGAGTCGAGCGCGCCGTCCTGCGGCCGCTCGTCAACCAGCCGGCGATCACGCTCTTCATGGCGACGATCGGCCTCGCGTCCCTCGTCGAGGGGACGGCGCAGGGCGTCCTGGGAGCGCAGGTCCACAGCCTGGACATCGGCATCCCGGACGTTCCCTTCTCCGTCGGCGGCGTCAACATCAGCCAGTTCGACCTCTTCGCTGCGGCCACGGCCGCCGTCCTCGTCACCCTGCTCGCCCTCTTCTTCCGGAAGACCCGCATCGGGCGGGCGCTGCGCGCTGTCGCCGACGACCACCAGGCGGCGCTGGCCGTGGGGATTCCGCTGCGCAACATCTGGGTCATCGTCTGGTCCGTGGCGGGCTTCGTCGCGCTCGTGGCGGGGATTCTCTGGGGCTGCCGCATCGGCGTTCAGTTCTCCCTGACGCTCATCACCCTGAAGGCCCTGCCCGTGCTCATCCTCGGCGGGTTCACCTCGATTCCGGGCGCCGTCGTCGGAGGGCTCATCGTCGGGGCGAGCGAGAAGCTCGCCGAGGTGTACCTGGGTCCCCACATCGGAAGCGGGATCGAGAACTGGTTCCCCTACGCCCTCTCCGTCCTCTTCCTCCTCGTGCGCCCGGAGGGGTTGTTCGGGGAGAGAAGGATCGAGCGGGTATGACCTGGAATCTGGAACCTGGAACCTGGAACCTCTCGTGATCTACAGGGAGGCCGGCCAGTTCAGGACGAGCTACGCGGAGGACGAGCGGCTCTTTCCCATCCGGCAGGACCGGATCGTGATGAGCCTCCTCGCGGCGGTCGCCTTCGTCCTCGTGCCGGCGATCGGCAACGACTACTGGTTGGGCGCGATCCTCATCCCCTTCCTGATCCTCTCGCTCGCGGCCCTGGGACTGAACATCCTCACGGGCTACGCGGGCCAGCTCTCGCTGGGGTCGGCGGCCTTCATGGCGGTGGGCGCCTTCGCGGCCTTCAACCTCATGTTGCGGGTGCGCGGCATGCCGATTCTCGGGGCGTTCGCGCTCTCCGGAGTCATCGCGGCGGGCGTCGGGCTCGTCTTCGGGCTGCCGAGCCTGCGGATCAAGGGTTTCTACCTCGCCGTCACGACTCTGGCGGCGCAGTTCTTCACGGAATGGGCCCTGACCAAGTTCGGCTGGTTCTCCAACGACAACCCCTCGGGCGTCATCAGCGCGCAGAAGATGGTGATCCTGGGCCAGGACTTCGAGACCCCGCGCCGCCGGTACCTGCTGACGCTCGCGATCGTCTGCCTGCTCGCTCTGGCGGCCAAGAACCTGGTGCGCGGGCGGATCGGGCGGGCCTGGATGGCCGTGCGCGACATGGACGTCGCGGCCGAGGTGATCGGCATCCCGATGCTCCGGACCAAGCTCCTCGCGTTCGCGGTCAGCTCCTTCTACTGCGGCGTCGCGGGCGCCCTCTGGGCGTTCGCCTACCTCGGCACGGTGGAGCCCCAGGCCTTCGACCTGACGCGTTCCTTCCAGATCCTCTTCATGATCATCATCGGAGGCGTCGGGAGCATCCTGGGATCGTTCCTGGGGGCGGCGTTCATCGTCCTGCTGCCGATCTTCCTGAATGTCGCCTCCCACAAGTTCCTCCCGGAAAGCCTCTCCTCGAGCCTCGCCTCGAACCTCCAGATCATCGTTTTCGGCGCCCTGATCGTTTTCTTCCTGGCCGTCGAGCCGCAAGGCCTCGCGCGTCTCTGGCAGATCGCCAAGGAAAAGCTGAGACTATGGCCGTTCCCGCACTAGCAGGTCTCGGGAAACCTCTGAGGATCCCGAGAAGAGTCGTCCACGCAACTTTGGAGAAGGGAGGAACATGAAGAGGATTTCGGCAAGTCCCAGGAGTCTCGCAGCTGTGTTTCTGGCCTTCGCGGCCATGGCCGCCCTGGCGGCTCCCGCCCGGGCGCAGAACGAGCAGTTCATACCCATGGTGGATTACCGCATCGGGCCCTACGCCGCCGGCGGCACCGGGACGTTCGGCGGGTTCATCGACTACCTCGACATGTTGAACAAGCGCGACGGAGGCATCAACGGCGTCAAGCTGACGTGGGAGGAGTGCGAGACCGAGTACAAGAACGACCGTGGCGTCGAGTGCTACGAGCGGCTCAAGCACAAGGGCCCGACGGGCGCCGCGATGTTCAACTTCCTCTCGACGGGAATCACGTACGCCTGCATCGAGCGCGCCACTGCCGACAAGATCCCAATCGTCTCGATCGGCTACGGCCGCACCGACGCCTCCGACGGCCGCGTCTTCCCCTACGTCTTCCCGCTCGTGACCAACTACTGGAGCCAGAGCACCGCCAAGATCAAGTTCATCGGGATGCGGGAAGGGGGGATGGACAAGCTCAAGGGGAAGAAGATCGTCAACCTCTACCACGGCTCGGCCTACGGAAAGGAGACGATCCCGATCCTCGACCTGCAGGCGAAAAAGTACGGCTTCACGGTCACCCATATCGAGGTCGCCCACCCGGGCAACGAACAGGAATCGCAGTGGCTCCAGATCCGGCAGTTGAAACCCGACTGGGTGCTCCTGCGCGGATGGGGCGTGATGAACCCGGTCGCCTTGAAGACCGCGGCCAAGGTGGGCTATCCCAGGGACCACATCGTCGGCAACTGGTGGAGCGGTGCGGAGGAGGACGTCATCCCGGCCGGAGACGCCGCCAAGGGCTACATCGCGGCCGCCTTCCATCCGAGCGGAACGAACTTTCCCGTCCTCCAGGACATCAAGAAGTACGTCTATTCCGGCGGGCACAAAGGGAACCTCGAGGACTTCTCGCGCTTCGGTTCCATCTACTACAACCGCGGGGTCATCCACGGCATCCTGAACACCGAGGCGATCCGCACGGCTCAGGCGAAGTTCGGCAAGAAGCCGTTGACGGGCGAGCAGGTGCGCTGGGGGCTGGAGCACCTGAATCTCGACGAGAAGCGCATCAAGGAGCTCGGCGCACACGACCTCCTGCAGCCCATCAAGGTCTCCTGCATGGACCACGAGGGGGGAGGCGCCGTCAAATTCCAGCAGTGGGACGGCAAGCAATGGAAGCTGATCACCGACTGGATCAAGTCCGACCAGTCGATCGTGCGGCCCCTGGTCGAGGAATCCGCGGCGGCCTACGCCAAGGAGAAGGGGATCACGCCGCGCGACTGCTCCAAGGAGCAATAGTCTTGCTCGGGGAGGGAAACCCCTTTCTCTCGGTCAACAACATCGAGGTCATCTACGACCACGTGATCCTGGTGTTGAAAGGGGTTTCCCTCGAAGTCCCGGAAGGGAAGATCGTAGCGCTGCTCGGTGCCAACGGAGCCGGGAAGACCACGACCCTGAAGGCGATCTCGAACCTCCTCGGCGCCGAGCGCGGTGCGGTGACGAAGGGCTCGATCGAGTTCGCGGGGACGCGCATCGATCGCCTGACGCCCCGCGCGCTCGTGCGCCTGGGCGTCGTCCAGGTCATGGAGGGACGGCACTGCTTCGGACACCTGACGGTCGAGGAGAATCTTCTGACGGGCGCCTATGCGCGCCGGGCGCCGATGCGGACGATCCGGCAGGACCTCGAGCGCGTCTACTCCTACTTCCCCATCCTGGAGGCGAGGCGGAAGAGCGTCTCGGGCTTCACCTCCGGAGGCGAGCAGCAGATGACGGCGCTCGGGCGCGCCCTCATGGCGAGGCCCCGGATGATCCTCCTGGACGAGCCTTCCATGGGCCTGGCTCCACAGATCGTGGAGGAGATCTTCGGCATCGTCTCCGATCTGAATTCCCGCGAGGGCGTGAGCTTTCTTCTGGCCGAACAGAACACGATGGCGGCGCTCGCCCGCGCTCACTACGGTTACATCCTGGAAAACGGCCGCGTCGTGATGGAAGGCGACGCCGGGGAGCTCGCCGCCAACGAAGACGTCAAGGAGTTCTACCTGGGCCTCTCGGCGTCGGGCCGCCGCAGCTTCCGGGACGCCAAGCACTACCGCAGGCGGAAGCGGTGGCTGGCGTGAAAGTGCCGATGGAGCATTACGACTCCCTGGAAACGCGGGACCCGCGGGAGCGGGAGGCGGATCTCTTCGCGAGATTACCCGGGCATCTCGACCGCGCGCGGGCCCGAGCGCCGGAACTGGCCCGGCGGCTGGAGGGGATCGCAAGCGCCGGGATCACGAGCCGGGAGGCCCTGAAGCGGCTCCCGGTGCTCCGCAAGTCGGAGCTGGCGGAGCTACAGAGGCGCGATCCCCCGTTCGGAGGCCTCGCGGCGGTCGCCGAGGGCCGGGCCGCGCACGTCTTCGCGTCCCCCGGGCCGCTCTACGAGCCCGCGGGAGAAGGCGACTTCGCGAACTTCGCCCGGCCCCTCTTCGCGGCGGGCTTTCGCGGCGGCGACCTCGTCTACAACACCTTCTCCTACCACTTCACGCCCGCGGGCCTGATGGTGGACGCGGGCGCGCACGCCCTGGGCTGCGCCGTGTTCCCCGCCGGCACGGGCCAGACCGAGCTCCAGGTCGCGGCGATCGCGGACTTGAAACCGCAGGGGTACGTCGGGACGCCGTCGTTCCTGAAGATCCTGATCGAAAAGGGGCGCGAGACCGGCGCCGATACCTCGAGCCTGAAGAAGGCGCTCGTTTCGGGAGAGGCTTTGCCGGCGGGCCTGCGGACCTCTTTCGAGGAACGGGGTCTCGCCGTCCTGCAGTGTTACACGACCGCGGAGCTGGGCGTCGTGGCCTACGAATCGCCGGCGCGTGAAGGCCTGATCGTCAACGAGGGGCTCATCGTCGAAATCGTGCGGCCCGGCACCGGCGACCCCGTGCCCGACGGGGAGGTCGGCGAGGTCGTCGTCACGAACCTCCTTTCGGCCGGATACCCGCTCGTCCGCCTCGGCACGGGGGATCTCTCCGCGGTCCTGCCGGGCGCGAGTCCCTGCGGGCGGACCAACATGCGCATCCGCGGGTGGCTGGGCCGGGCGGACCAGAGCGCGAAGGTCCGGGGAATGTTCGTTCATCCCGGCCTCGTCGCGCAGATCCTCCGCCGGCACCCGGAGATCCGCCGCGCGCGCCTCGTCGTCTCGCGCCGGGATGACCTCGACGAGATGGCGCTCCGCTGCGAGACCGAATCGCTCGCGGGCGAAGGCCTCGCGAGGGCCGTCGTCGACTCGATCCGCGAGGTCTGCAAGCTGCGGGGTCGCGTGGAGCTCGTGCCGTCGGGAAGCCTCCCGAACGACGGCAAGGTGATCGAGGACACCAGACCGGTTCCGTGACCGCGGGAACCTCCTGCCTCCCATGATCGTGGACGCGCACGTGCATCTGCTGCCCGAGCGGCTCGCTGCGAAGATCCGCCGTTTCTTCGTCGAGCGCGAAGCGCCTCATATGCCCTACCCCCACGACCCACGGGCCGGCCGCGCGGCCCTCGCGGCGGCCGGCATCGGGCGCTGCTGGAGCCTTCCCTATGCCCATCGCGCCGGCGTCGCGGGCGCGCTCAACCGCTGGATGGCGGAGACCTTCGCAGGCGATCCGTTCGTCGTGCCGGGAGCGACCGTCCATCCGGACGATGACGTCGAGCCCGTCGTGCGCGAGGCGATCGACGATCTGCGCCTTTCCGTCTTCAAGCTCCATTGCTCGGTCGGCGCCTTCGCGCCGGACGACCCTCGCCTCGACCCTCTCTGGGAGCGCGTGTCCGCGACGGGCCAGCCCGTCGTCCTCCACGCCGGCAGCGCTCACGACGGAACCGCCACGGCGGAGGAGGTGGAAGCCGTCGGGCGAGCGGCCCGCCGCTGGCCGGGAGCCCGGATCATCCTCGCGCACCTGGGCGCGCCCGCGGGGGAAGCGGCGCTACGCCTCCTGCGGGCGTGCGACAACCTGTACGCCGACCTCTGCCCGGTCGTCGCGACTCCGGTGCATCCGCCCCGGGCCGCGATCGCCGGGCTCGAGCGGCGGATCCTCTTCGGGTCCGACGTTCCCAGCGTCGCCGTGACGATCGAGGCGTCCCTCGCGGCCGTGCGGGCCTGGAAGCTCAATCCTTCCGACGAAGACGCCGTGCTCGGCGGCACCGCCCGGGCCCTCGTGGCCGGGGTTAATCTGGACGCCGTGTCATGACAGAAGAGCGCCCGGCCGGGCTCGACACGTTTCCGCGGCTGCTGCTCCACAACGCGCGCGTGCGGGGCGACCGCCCGGCGATCCGGGAGAAGGATCTCGGCATCTGGCAAACCTGGACCTGGGCGGAGGTCGCCCGGGAGGTCCGTGCGCTCGCCTGCGGCCTTGCCGCCCGTGGTTTTGCCCGCGGGGAGAGGCTCGCCATCATCGGCGACAATCGGCCCAGGCTCTACTGGTCCATGGCGGCCGCCCAGTGTCTGGGAGGGATTCCCATTCCGCTCTATCAGGACTCAGTCGCCGAGGAGATGATCTATCCGCTCCGCCAGGCGGAAGTCCGCTTCGCTGTCGCCGAAGACCAGGAGCAGGTGGACAAGCTCCTGGAAATCAAGGATCGCTGCGGGTGTCTCGAGGAGATTCTCTACGACGACCCGCGCGGCCTGCGCAACTACGGGCTCCCCTTCCTCCGGCCGCTCGACGGCCACCGGGAAGAGGGACGGGCCTACGACGCGGCCAATCCCGGATTCTTCGAGCAACAGGTGGCTCAAGGCAGAAGCTGCGACGTCGCGATCATCCTCTACACATCGGGCACGACCGGCAGCCCCAAGGGCGTGATGCTCACGCACGACAACATGATCGTGACCGGGCGCAACGGCATCGAGAGGGAAGGGCTGACGGAGAAGGACGAGCTCCTCGCCTACCTGCCGATGGCCTGGGTCGGCGACAACCTGTTCTCCTACACGCAGTCCTACGTGGCCGGATTCTGCGTGAGCTGCCCCGAGTCGAGCGACACGGTGCTGACCGACATGCGCGAGATCGGGCCGACCTACAACTTCGCGCCCCCGCGCATCTACGAGAACATGCTCACGCAGGTCATGATCCGCATGGAGGACGCCGGGCGCGTGAAGCGCGCGATGTTCCGCTATTTCATGAAGGTCGCGCGCCGGGCCGGCACGCGCATCCTCGACGGAAAGCCGGTTCCCCTGGCGGACCGGGCGCGCTATGCCCTCGGCCGGATCCTCGTCTATGGCCCCGTCAAGAACGTGCTCGGGCTCACCCGGATCCGCCTCGCCTACACTGCCGGGGAGGCGATCGGTCCGGACATCTTCGATTTCTACCGGTCGCTCGGTATGAACATCAAGCAGCTCTACGGCTCGACGGAGGGCTCCGTCTTCGTCTGCGTCCAGCCCAACGGCCAGGTCAAGCCGGACACGGTCGGCACGCCCGTCCAGGCCGTCGAGGTCCGCGTCGCCGACAGCGGCGAAGTGCTCTTCCGGGGGCCGGGGGTCTTCCAGGCCTATTACAAGGACCCCGAGGCGACCGCGGAGGCCAAGACGGCGGAGGGATGGGTCCACACCGGGGACGCGGGCTTCTTCGACGAGGACGGGCACCTGAAGATCATCGACCGAGCCAGGGACGTCGGCCGGCTGAAGGACGGCACCCTCTTCGCCCCGAAGTACCTCGAGAACAAGCTGAAGTTCTTCCCCTACATCAAGGAGGCGGTCGCCTTCGGAGACGGAAGGGACTATGCGGCCGCTTTCATCAACATCGACCTGCAGGCGGTCGGCAACTGGGCCGAACGCCGGAGCCTGCCGTACGGCGGGTACACGGACCTGGCCGGCAAGGACGCCGTCTACGACCTCGTCCGCGAGTGCATCGAGAAGGTCAACGCCGACCTGGCCCGCGACCGGCGGCTGTCCGGCTCGCAGATCCGCCGGTTTCTCATCCTGCACAAGGAGCTCGACGCCGACGACGGCGAGTTGACGAGGACGCGCAAGGTCCGCCGGGGCTTCATCGCCGAGAAATACTCGGAACTGATCGAGGCGCTCTACTCGGACCGGAAGAGCCTTTCGATCGAAGCCCAGGTGCGGTTCGAGGACGGCCGCGTCGGGAAGATCCGCGCGGACGTCAAGATCCGCGACGCCGGGACCTCCTGATTGATTCATTGACCCATTGATTCATTGATTTATTGACTCATTGATTCATTGGCTCACCGAGAGGCGTCCGCGTTTCTTGCTCGGGGCAATGGATCAATGATTCAATGAACCGATGGACCAATCTCCCCAATCGGCCTGCGTCTTCTGCAAGATCGTTGCGGGCAAGATCCCGTCGACCAAAGTCTTCGAGAACGACCGCATCCTCGCCTTCGAGGACATCAACCCCAAGGCCCCGATCCACATCCTGCTGATCCCCAAGATGCACTACGAGAACCTGGCCGACGGGTCCTCCGATCCCGCGCTTCTGGGAGAAATCGTCGCGCGCGCCGCGTCGATCGCGCGTGAACAGCGCAGCCCGGACTTTCGCCTGGTGACGAACACCGGCCGGGAGGCGGGACAGGACGTCTTTCACCTGCACTTCCACCTCCTTGCCGGCAGGCGCATGGGGTGGCCGCCGGGGTAAACGTCGCTCCGGCTGCGCGAGAGACCTGCGCCCTTCGGGCGCACCGGCTTGTGGCTCGCCCGGATACGGGCTCGACCACGAGCCTGGTCTCTCGCTCCGCCTCCGCTCCCGCGGCGCGCGCCTCCTCCCTCCTCCGTCGGGAGACTACGCGCGCCGCGAACTAAGTGGGACAGTGCCGCTTGCCCGGTCTCAGGTTCTGCGTTCCTTAGACGCGGAGGTCGGCCGCGATCGGCGCGATTAGGGACTCTTCCTGGGTTTCGGGGTGGGAGTCGGCAGAGGGCCGGCCGTGGCGATGACGACGGGGGTGCGGCCCGGAGGAATCGAAGTGGAGTGGCTCGAGAGAGTGATCCGCGCCTTCTCCCGCAGCTCCTTCAACCAGCGCTCGACCTCTTCGTCGAAGACCCGCTGCTGGGAGCGCGAGCGCATCTGTTCGGCGACCGCCTCGAAGGCGGGGACGGGAAGCCCGGCCGCCTTGCGCTCGGGAACGTAGTATTTCTCGTACTCCTCCTTCGCCCGGTCTTCGTCGGCGAACGCGATGGGCCGAAAGCGCTCCTGGAGATACCGTTCGATGACGAGCTGGCGCTCGACGGTCGAGCGGATGTCCTCGGCGGTCAGGCCGGCAGCGGCGAACTCGGCTTCGGGGTTCTTCCCCTCCTTGCGGATGCGCTCGCGAAGCTTCTTGAGCGCCTCCTCGACCTCCGCGGCGTCGGGCTCGGCCGGGCCGAAGCGCAGCGCGTCCTCGTACTCCAGTTTCTCGTCGATCAACGCGTCCAGGACACGCCCGCGGAAATGCCCGGCGTCCTCCCCCGGCTCCGGACGCAGGGCCGAGACCGCGATCGCCCGGCGGACCTCGCTTTCCGGGATCGCGACGTCGTTGACGGTCGCGGCGATCCGGTCCACGGTCGCGCCTTGCGCGAGAGCGGCCGCCAGCAGCAGATTCACGAGGATCCCCGCCATGGTGGGATAGTAGCGAATTGTGACTGACCCCCGGACGGGCAAGCTTCTCGTCGTCGGAACGCCGATCGGGAACCTCGAGGATCTTTCGCCGCGCGCCCGCCGCGCCCTGGCGGAAGCCGATCTGCTCCTGTGCGAGGACACGCGGGTGACCGGCAAGCTCGCGGCCCGCTTCGGTCTCCGGGCCGCGCGCCTGTCCTGCCCCGCGCCTCGCGAGAAATCCCGGGTCGCGGAGCTGCTCCGGAGGCTCGCCGCGGGAGAGACGGTGGCGCTCGTCGCCGACGCCGGCATGCCTGCCCTCTCCGATCCGGGGGAGCAGCTCGTCCGCGCGGCCTCGGATGCCGGCTACCAGGTCCGCGTCATTCCCGGGCCCTCCGCCCCGGCCGCGGCGCTCGCCGTTTCCGGTCTGCCCGCCGTGCCCCATCTGTTCCTCGGTTTCCTCCCCGCGCGAGCGGGCGAGCGCCGGCGTTTCCTCGAGGCCCTCGAAGACCGGTCGGAGACCCTTGTCTGGTTCGAGGCCCCGCACCGCCTCCTGGAGTCTCTCGAAGACGCGGCGCGGATTCTCGGCCCGCGGCGCGCCTGCGTGGCCCGGGAGCTGACGAAGGTCTACGAAGAGGCGGCGCGGGGAACGCTTCCTGAGCTGGCCGCCGAATTCCGGTCGCGGGGAGAGCAGAGAGGCGAGGTGACCGTCGTCGTCGAGGGCAGCCGGCGGCCAGCCGCGGCGATGGCCGAGGACGAGACGGACCGGCAGATCCGGTTGAGCCTCGCCGCGGGCAAGGAGAAGCGCGCGATCGCGCGGGAGCTCGCCTCTCGATCGGGCCTGCCGGCGCGGGAGATCTACGCTCGAGCGGTCGCGCTCGACACACGGAAGGCGGAAGGCGGAAGGCGGGAGGCGAAGCCGGAATGAGCGGGCCGGCCGTGTCGGTCCGGGGGCTGACCAAGGTGTTCCGAACGTTCCGCCGGGAGGAGGGGTTAGCCGCTGCGTTGAAGTCTCTCGTCCGCCGGCGCTCGGTCGAGACCGTTGCCGTCTCCGACGTGACCTTTGCGATCGAGCCCGGCGAGATGGTCGGCTACATCGGAGCCAACGGGGCCGGCAAGTCCACGACCATCAAGATGCTGACGGGCATCCTGACGCCCACCTCCGGCGAGATCCTCTGCAACGGCTTCATTCCCTACAAGGAGCGCACCCGCTACGTCGCCACGATCGGGGTCGTCTTCGGCCAGCGCACGCAGCTCTGGTGGGACATCGCGGTCGTCGAGTCGTTCAAGCTCCTCAAGGAGATCTACGGCCTCTCCGACGCCGATTACCGCGAGCGGATGGCGGTCTTCGACCGGGTGCTTGGAATCGGGGCCTACCTCCAGCAGCCGGTGCGCAAGCTTTCGCTCGGCGAGCGGATGCGCTGCGACCTGGCGGCATCTCTCCTGCACCGCCCGCCCCTGCTCTTCCTCGACGAGCCGACGATCGGACTCGACGTGGTCGCCAAGGCGAGCGTCCGCGAGTTCCTGCAGGAGATCAACCGCCGCGAGGGGACGACGGTGCTGCTGACGACGCACGATCTGTCCGACATCGAGACCCTCTCCCGCCGCGTGCTCGTCATCGACCACGGCAAGCTCCTCTTCGACGGCGCGCTCTCGCAGCTTCGCGACCGCATCCTGCCCGTCACCTCGGTCATCTTCGACGTCAAGACCGTCCCGGAGCCCGGCCTCCTCGCCTGGAACGGGCTGACGGTCGCCGAGATCGGCTCCCACCGGTACCGGGTGGACGTCGACCGGCGGTCTCTCTCGCCAGCGGCCGCGGTCAAGGAAATCATCAACCGCTTCGACGTCGCTGACATCTCCATCGAAGAGCCCCAGATCGAGGAAGTCGTCAAGAGGATCTACCTCGAAGGGATCGCATGAGCCGGGCTGGGGCTCAGCCCTCGTTTGAAAACTCCCGAGTGCTGTTCGCGCAGCGAACGCCGCGGTCGAAAGCCAACCTCCGCGCGGCCCTTCCCTTCGCCCGGATCGGGTTCCTGAACATGCTGGCCTACCGGGCCCGGTACTACGTCGGGGTGCTGACGTACCTCTTCAACGTCGCTGTCTACTACTTCATTTGGCGGGCCGTCTTCCGCCAGTCGGCGACGATCGTCGGCCTCTCTCTTCCCGAGATGATCACGTACGTCGCCGTCGGCTGGACGATCCGCTCCTTCTACTTCAACGAGATCGACCGCGACATCGCCGCGCAGGTGCAGGAGGGGCGCCTCGCGATGAACCTCATCCGGCCGGTGGACTTCCAGACCGTGATGATCGCGGATTCGGCCGGCCAGTCCGCCTTCCGCGCGGTCCTTTTCACGCTCCCGATCGGGATCGTGATCGGCCTCGTGTTCCCGGTCCGGCCGCCGGTCTCGCTCGCGGCGGGAGCTCTCTTCCTCGTCTCCGCGGTCTTCTCCTTCTTCCTGGTGGCCGCGATCAACTTCCTGGTCGGCCTGATCGCCATACGGACGAAGTCCATCCAAGGAGTCCTGCGGGCCAAGTACCTGATTCTCGAGCTGCTGTCCGGACTCCTCATCCCCACGACGCTCTTTCCCGAGCCGTTTCGCACGATCCTCTTCGCCTCCCCTTTCCCGCACATGAACTACACGCCGGCGGCCCTCTACCTCGGCAAGGCCACGGGCCTCACGGCGGCGCGTCTCCTGGCGCTCCAGGGAGGCTGGACGCTGGCGCTCCTCGCCGCGGGACAGTTTCTCTGGAGGAGGTCGAGGACGAGGATCACCATTCAAGGCGGATGAACCGATTTTGGATTTGAGATTCGGATTTTGGATTGAGCGTGGGGCTTAACCTGAGGCGGCACCTGCGGCTGTTCGCGATGTACTTCGGGCAGTACGCGAAGGCACGGCTGGAGTATCGAGCGGATTTTTTCTCGTCGGTGCTGGCCTCCTTTCTCGGGACGGCGGCGTCCTTCGGGTTCCTGCTGATCCTCTTCTCCCGGGTCCCGACCGTGAAGGGATGGAAGTTCGAGGAAATGGTCTTCCTCTACGGCTTCTCGCTCGTGCCGCTCGGCGTCTTCAACGTCTTCTCCTGGAACCTGTACCTCTTCGCCGACCGTTACCTGATCGAAGGCCGATTCGACCGCGTGTTGCTGCGCCCGGTCTCCTCCGTCTTCCAGGTCCTCTTCGAGTCCTTCCGCCTGGAATCGGTGCAGGAGACCCTGACGGGCCTCTTTGCGATCGCCTGGGCCTCGCGGCGCCTCGGCCTCACCTTCGGGCCGTTCGACATCCTCCTCTTCGCCTTCTGGGCCGTCTGCGGCGCGGTGATCTACCTCGCGATCTTCCTGGGGCTGACGGCGTCCTCCTTCTGGATCGAGGACCGGATCGGAATCTCGCCCCCCGTTTTCAACCTGATGCAGTTCGGGCGCTACCCGCTGACGATCTACGACGCCTGGGTGCGCTTCGCGCTCTCCTTCGTCATCCCCTTCGCGTTCGCTTCCTTCTACCCGACGGTGCGGTTCCTCCACCGCCCGGAGTTCCTGCGCGAGTTCTGGGCCGTTCCGATCGTCGCGGCGGTCGCGGCGGCAATCGCCCTCTCCCTCTGGAAGAGCGGCGTCGCGCGCTACCACTCCACCGGGTCTTGAGGAAAAGGTGTCGGGGAACAGGTGTCAGGGTAGATGCAGGTTTCAGGTGTCGGGTGTCAGGTTTCAGTAAAGCCCGGAACCTGCCCCGTCCCTGACACCTGACACCTGGCACCGGACACCTGTATTTCACCTGACACCTCAAACCTGACACCTTCCTCTTACTGCCAGGCGTGCCCGAGCCGGGCCATCAGCGCGGCGCAAACCTCGATGCCGTCCCAGAGGTTCTGCAGGCGCAGGTTCTCGTTGGCGGCGTGCTGGTTGTTGTCGTGGTTGACGATCGGGATGCCGATGACCGGAGTCGCGCGCTCGGCGGCGAAGAGGTACATCGGGATGCTGCCGCCGAGGGAAGGAAGCTCGATCAGGGGCGTGCCCGTCGCCTCTCCGACGACGCGCTCGACCGCCTTCGAGACGGGCAGATCCATCGACGTGCGCGAGGGCGGATAGCCGGGTCCCCAGCGCAGACGCGCGATCCGAGGATGCGCCAGGCGCGCGGCTCTATCCGGCGCATCGGCCACGAGAAAGTAGCCCTGGCCCTCGAGGTAACGCTCGAAACGCTTCCGGACGCCGGCGGGAGTCTGGTCCGGCACCAAGCGGAAGTCGATCGACGCGGTTGCCTCGGTGGGGATGGAATTCGTGGCGCGCGATCCGACCTCGCCGCCGGAGAAACCGCGCAGGTTCAGGGCGGGGCGCATGATCGCCTCGATGAGCTTCTCCTCTCCGCCCTCGCCGCGCGCCAGGGCCAGCTCACGCTTCAGATCGCCGTCCGTGTCGGGAACCGCGGCAATCGCGCGCCGCTCGCTCTCCGTCAGGGGCCGCACGTCGTCGGCGAAACCCGGGATCGTGATCCTTCCGTTGGTGTCGCGCATCCCGGCGACGAGGTGCGCCAGCTCGACGATCGGGTTGGGCGCCCAGTTGCCGTAGTGCCCGCTGTGAAGCCGGCGCAGGGCGCCATAGGTCGTGAGCTCGACTTCGGTAACGCCGCGGGCGCCGAAATAGATCTGCATCCGCCGCGACTGGTGGACCGGACCGTCGAAGAGGAGCCAGAGGTCGCCGCGCAGGAGCCCGGCGTAGGTCTTCAGGATCGTCTCCAGGTGCGGGGAGCCGGCCTCCTCCTCCCCTTCGAAGAAGAACTTCAGATTGGCGGGAAGCGAGAATCCTCCCGCCTTCAGCGCGTCGAGAGCCGCGAGGAGCGCGACGATCGGGGCCTTGTCGTCGGACGCCGACCGCGCATAGAGGCGAGACTCGGGATCGAGGGCCGCGCCAGCGAGCGGGATTTCGCGACCTCCCTCTTCGAGAGGCTTGTCGCGCAGGACCGGCTTCCAGGGGTCGCCGGCCCATTGCGAGGGGACCACCCTCTGGCCGTCGTAATGGGCGTACAGGATGAGCGTGCGCGAGGCGCCCGGCGCGCGCAGCTCCCCGTAGACGACCGGGGGAGCGCCGGCCACGCGCAGCAGCTCGGCACGAATTCCGCGTTTACCGAGGGCGGCCGAGATCCGCTCGGCGTTCTTCTCGATGTTCGGCGTGTCCGAGGCCACGTTGGGCACGGAGAGGAGATCGACGAACTCCTCGAGGATCGCCGCCTCGTGCGCGGCGCGGTAGGCACGGACGCGCGTCCGGACCTCGGATGCTCCGGGATCCCGCGGCGCGGCCGCCACGGCGCGCGCAAGAGCCGAGGCGAGGACGACCGCCAGGACGACTGGCCTCTTCATGGACTCTCTGGTGGAACCGGGGTCGGCGCCGCTGCCGGCACGAAGCGGCGACCCGCGAGGAAGGCTCCGGCTGCCAGGACCACGAGCAGCAGGCCGAGCGCTCCGGAAACGCGGTCCGCTCCGGCCGGCTGCTCGAGGAGGGCAACGGACGCGCGGCCGCCGAAGACAAAGACGCCAAAGAGGACCCAGGCTCCGACGTGGTCCTTCAACAATCCGAGCGCCACGGCTGCGATCGCGAAGAGCGCGGCGAGGGGGACGACGAAGGACACCAGGAACTCGAGCCCCGAGTGAGGAGCCGAGGGGGCGAGCGCCACGAGCACCGCCAGGACGGCGAGGGCTCGCGCCGGAGCCTTCCGGAAGGCGGGATGCCGGAGGGCGAGCGCCGTCGCGGCGGCGACGGCCGCCAGCCCCGCCGTGCTCCGCAGGGCCGACCAGAGGACGGAATAGGCCGGCACGGCCGTCTCGAGGGAACCGGGGAGCGCCGGATCGAAAGAGAACACCCCGGGAAACAGCCCGGCCGCCAGGTCTTCCCACCGGTCGAGCGCGGCCAGCAGGAGGGCCGCCGCCGCGGCGCGGACGGCGGCATCGCCGAGCGAACCCGCGAGCCGGGCTCGCCGCCAGCCCGGCCGCGCAGCGGAAAAGAGCGCGAACGCGACGCCGAACCCCACGAGAAGCAGGATCAATCCGATCGCCAAAATGATCCCGACCGAGAACTCGAAGGCCGCCAGCGGGACCTGGGTCGTGTAGGCGCGCCGCAGGACGGGAAAGCTGTTGGCGGCTCCCGCCGCCGCGAGAGGCGCTACCAGAACCACGGGAGCGAGGACGGACCTCCAGCGGAAGTCCGCGCCGCGCACCGTACGGAGAAAAAGAAGGAGCCCCACGCCGACCAGGCCGCCGATCGCGACGATCTTGGCGCCGAGCAGGATCCAGCTCGCCGCCGGCCTCTTCCGGTAGGCGCGCTGGAACTCTTCCGGCACGCGGACCGAGGCGAGGAAGGAGGCGAGCCGTCCGCCGTGGAAGACCGCGGTGAGCCGCGGCCAGGCGTCCCCGACACCGGGCGGGCGCGATTCGAGCACGACGGTCGTATCGGTCCGCTTGGGGCGATTCTGGGTGCCGAGCTCGACGACGCTGTAGGATCCCGCCGGGTAGCCGAGCTTGCCCGCAGCCTCGAGAGCCCGCCGCCGCGCGTCCTCGGCCGAAGGGGGAGGCGGCGCGGGGGCCGCCTCTTCCATCGGGTTGACGAAACCGATGACGCGCGACCGGCGCGTGTCCACCAGGACCTTCCACTCTTCCTTCTTTTCCGCCTGGAAGAACCGGACGACCCAGAAGTCGAGCGGCAGACTCTGCCCGACGAGCCGGCGGAAGCCTTCGGCGCCTCCTTGCGACAGGACATAGCGCGCGGCCCCCTCGGAGTACGTGGGGATTCCTCCGTTCTCCGCCGGATTCGCCTCGCGCATGTCCTTGTCGTCGGCGAAACCGGTGCCCAGATAGACGACCTCGTGGTAGCGCTCGGGCGCGACGCCGTTGGCCCGAAGGAAGGCGCGCGCGATGTCGCGAGCCCTCGCCCTTCCGGTCGAGTCGAAGACGAGCCGTCCCAGCGGGTCGGCCGGCACGAGGAACACGGCCGACAGCAGGATCGCGACGGCGGCGAATGCGGCTTTCACGCGCGGTGAGACGGGCCGCGGAGGCGGGACGGTCTCAACGGCCGGCGGCGCCGCGGCGGGCGCCGGAACGAATCCGAGATCAGCGTTGCGCAGGCCCACCGCCGGCTCGAAGCCCCCGCGGCGCCAGTACAGAAGGAGGGCGATACCGAGCGGCAGGAGCAGGATGAAGGCGGACGCGCCGCCCGTCACGACGTAATAGGCGTTGCCCGAGCGCAGGAGCAGCAGGGCCGTATACAGGGCATCCACGGTGAAGTGCCAGACGAGAAGCGGCAGGGCACCGAACCGCAGCATCAGGAAGCCGATCGCCACCCCGGCGAACCCCACCTCCAGGCCCCGGATGTAGAAGGGCTGATTCGGGTAGGCCGCGTGGTTGAAGCCCCAGATGAAGGCCGGAAGGACGACCGCCACCCAGCGCGCGGCCCCGAGGCGGTCGAGAAAGGAGATCGAGAAGAGCCGGCTCGACCCTTCCTCGAGAACGGCCGGCAGGAAACCGATGAAGAGGACCGTCGCCCAGGGCACCGCCGTGTTCAGGATGTCGTCGTAGGGGATGTCCGCCGGGGCCCAGGCTCCCAGTTTGGCGGCGACGACGTAGAAGACCGCCTGGTAGGCGAAGAAGAACGCGGTCATCGCGTAACCGAGCAGGAGCCCGCGGAAGAAGCCCTTCGTCCGCAGGCCGCGCCCCGAGAAGAGGCCCGGCAGCGACAGATGCCCGGGAAAACGCTCCCGGTAGATCGGCTCCGCCGACGCGACGATCAGGGCGATCGAGGCTCCGACCCCCACCGCGGCAAGCACCCCGAGGATGATCTCCTTCGTCAGGTGCGACGAGAGAGGGCTCGCGGTGTCGTAGGCGAAGAGGCTCAGGGGAATCTGATTGAAGGTCGAGAGAAGCGACAGGAGAAACGCGACGGCCCCGAACCCCGCCACGAGCTTCCAGGGAACGTCCTTGCGGACGATCTTCGTGATCAGCACCGCCACCATGGCGAGGAAGGTCAGGAAGAGCGCGAAGTTGCCGACCAGGTTGGCCGTGTTGTTCTTCGAACGAAGCCTCTGGTACGCGCGGGTCCAGGACTCCGGCACGTGCACGAACTCGCGGTAGGCGACGACCTCGTTGCCGGAGACCGTCGTCGCGTAGCGGACGGTCGCCTCCCCCATCTTGAAACCGGCCTTCTCGTCCACGAAGACCCAGTCCGTCCGCTTCGGAAGAGAGACCGGCCTCGCCTCGATCGGCTGCAGGCCCCGCCCGAGCCCGTGGGCGGCGAGGAACTGGAGCGAGACGGCGCGCGCCTCTTCGCGTGTGAGGTGCGGGCCGGGCGCGTCATCCCTGCGAACCGAGGCGAAGGAGGCGAGGTCGCCAAGCGGCGTGACGGAGACCTGCTCCTCCTCCTTGACGCCGGACTGGAACCACCGCATCTCCCAGCGCCAGACCTTGGCTTCCCGGCCGTAGTAGCGGCTGGCCGTCTGGAGGCCGAGCTCCCTTTCCAGGTAGACCTTCGGCTCCTCTTCCACCGCGAAGCGCCCGGCGAAACGGTGCGAGGCGATCGGCTTGCCCCGCTCGCGCAGGAACTTCTCCGCGACGGCGCGGGCCTCGGCGCGGTTGACGCGGAACTCGATCGACGCCTCGGGGAAAGCCCGCCGGAACAGCGCGAGGGTCACCGACGCGCCCGCCACGATCACGGCGAGGCAGATCAGGACGAATCGGATGTCCTTCCGGTCCAGCTTCTCCATCACACCTTCCATTCAGGGTTCCAGATCCCAGGTTCCAGATTCCAAGAGGTCCGCATTCCTTGGAACGTGGAATCTGGAATCTGGAATCATCCGACCAGGACGCTGCCTCCGTTGACGTTCAAGACCTCTCCCTGCACGTGCCGGGCGAGGTCGGAGACGAGGAAGAGCGCCGGTCCGGCGATGTCCTCGGGCTGCGCCACGCGGCCGAGAGGAATGGATTCCTCGATCTCGCGCCGGCGGTTCGGGTCCGAGAGGGCTTCGCGCGTCAGGTCCGTCTCGACCCACCCGGGCGCCAGGCAGTTGACCCGGACGCCGCGCGGTCCGAGCTCGGCCGCGAGCGACTTCGTGTAGGAGATGAGCGCCCCCTTCGTCGAGGCGTAGGCCGAGTGCTCCGCCTCCCCCCTCTGCCCGGCGGTCGAGGACATCAGCACGATGGAACCGCAGGCCTTCTCCAGATGCGGGATCGCGGCGTCGACCACGAGGTAGGCGCCGCGCAGGTTGATCGCGATCGTGCGGTCCCACACGTCGAGCTCCCCTTCTCCGGCGCGGTCTTCCTCCCAGATTCCCGCGTTGGCGATCAGGATGT
Source organism: Thermoanaerobaculia bacterium (assembly GCA_033853815.1). GTDB lineage: Bacteria > Acidobacteriota > Thermoanaerobaculia > UBA5066 > Gp7-AA6 > JAWOLE01. Next base: position 11,940 of record JAWOLE010000281.1, on the reverse strand, counting down.
CCAGCCGCCCCCAGGCGGCGATGACGTCGCGGACGAGCCGGCGCGCCTGTGCGGGATCGGAAACGTCGCCTGGGAGCGTCAGCGCTTCGCCCGCCGCGTTCCGGATCTCTCCTGCGAGAGAGCTCGCGGCGCTCTCGCCTCGGTGATAGCCGATCGCCACGCGCGCCCCGGCCCGGGCGAGCTCCCGCGTCACCGCGCGGCCGATGCCACGGGAGCCACCCGTCACGAGAGCCACCTTCTGAGACAAGTCGATCGTCACTGACAAGCGGCGCTTATCCTATTTCGATTGATAGATCGAGGGATTGACGATTGGCGGATTGGGTCGAGGCTCGATCCTTCAATCCTTCAATCTTCCAATCCTCCAATCCTCCAATCCTCACGTTCCCGCGATCAACTGCGCGACGAAGACGGAGAGCGCGTCGACCGGCGGGACCGAGGACTTCAGCCTCACGTCCACTTCCGCGGCGCGGGCGAGCGCGCGGGCGAGCTCCGGCGTCGAGTAGCGGGCTGCGCGGCCGGCGGCCTTGAACCAGAGGAAGGGGCTCAGCTGCCCCTGACGGTTGGCGAAGGGCGATCGGCCAAACGGCGCCACCGGCTCCTCGAGCGACGGCAGCACGCGGGCCTTGAACGTCTGGAAGCTCATGGAGACGTCCGGCGGACTGCCCGACTCTTCCATCCGCGCGCGCACGAGCAGCATCCGTCGGACCTCGTCGGCGAACATTCCGAAGAAGCGGACCGGCCAGTACTCCTCGGTGTCCACCTCCCGGTCTCCGGCCCGAACCCTGCGCCCCTCCGAGAAGAGACGCTCGAGCCGGGTGAGCGACTCTCCGGCGTCGCGGCGGCCGATCGCGTCGTAGAAGGCGGAGAGGTCCTCCGAGGATTCGTCGCCGACGTTCTCGCGCACGTCCGCCGCGCGCACCCGACCTCCGGCTCCGGCCCACTGGAGGAGTTTTTGGAGCTCGGCCGAGAAGAGTTCGGGATTGGAGTCCGTCTGCTCGAGCAGGACCTCGATCGCCTCCGAGTCGAGCGAGACTTCCCGTTCGCGTGCGGCCGCGCGGGCGAGCCTCGCCAGAGCCGGGGCCGGGTTCTCTCCGACGGACGCTGCCAGGACGAGCCCCTTGCGCGCGATCTCTTCGAGGAGGTCCACTCCAGGCGGAGGGGAAACGGCCGTCAGGAGAGCCACCGTTCCGTCGTTGCCGCGCTCGAGAAGGAGCCGAACCGCGTCCTTGACGCCGGCGGGGCCGCCCCTTTCCTCGGGCAGCTCGAGCAGGATCGCCGCGAGGGTCTCTTCCCGCGCCTTGCGCCGGGTCCTTCGCGCCGCCTCGGCGGCCACTTCCTCGGCGGGCGCGCCCGAAGCAAGGTCGAGGGCCGAGAGGAGCGCCCGCGCGCGGCGAAACGCGTCCCGTTTGCCCGAGGGAGTCTGCGTCTCCCAGGCCTCCACGGCCTGATCGAGAAGCCTGGCCGGCGAGTCCGTTCCGAGCAGCCGCGAAACGTCGAACCGCACGATCCTGCGCGCGGAAAAGAGGGACCTGTTGAGGAGCGCGTCGGAGACCGCCTCGGCGGGAGCGTCCTCCTCGAATCGCAGAACCTCTCCGTCATCGCCCGCGAGCTTCGCCGCGGCCTGCGCGGCCGCCTCCTCCACGAAGAACTCCATGTCGCCCGTGATCAGAACGATCGAAGGCGCCTGCTCGAAGCCGGGAAGCTCGCCCTCTGCAAACGGTCTCTTCGCCACGTTCTCTTCAGGATCTCACACAGCGGCTCGGGAGGTCGGCTCAGGGAGTCCGGGGCGGGAGGATGCGCGTCGATCGAGACGGGACCTTGCGTTGCGGCTTCGGTAGTTGCAGATCGCCTACGCCTCCCGCGAGCGTCGCGGCGTGCAGGTAGGTCCCCGCGGAGTCGATCACGATCTTATAGACGGAGAGGCTGGGAAGCCCCGAGTTGATCGCCTGCCAGGTCGATCCTCCATCGAGGCTTTGAAGAACGCCGCTCCCGGAGGTCGCCGCGTAGAGCGCATCGGGATCCTGCGGATTGATCGCCAGGTCCGAAGCAGGAAATGACAGGCCGGTCGCGCTCCAGGAATTGCCCCCGTCGACGCTCTTGAAGAGTCCCGTCGCCGTCGTCGCGTAGAGTCTCGGCGGCGAGCTCGCGTCCATCGCAAGCCCGGTCAGCGGCAGGTCCACATCGGTCGTGCTCCAGCTCACTGCGCCGTCCGTGCTCTTGAACACCTGGGCGCTCGCCGGTCCCGTAGAAGAAATCACGTAGATGACGCCGGAGCGGTCGAGAAAGAACCGGGCGCCCTCGGGGAAGCCCTGAGGCAGCCCTTCGAGGGTGACCCAGGTGATTCCTCCGTCGGTGCTCTTGAGGCTACGACAGTCCAAGCCGTTCACACAACCAACGCCCGCGTAGAGGGTGTCAGGATTGTGCGGGTCGATTGCGAGTGAGTAGATCGGGGCAGAAAAAACGGCCGACCAGGACGCACTTCCGTCGGTGCTCCTCAGTATTTTGCCGGGAACCGGGATGCCCCTGATCGTTCCGACTGTCCCGGCGTAGAGGGTTGTCGGCGTCAGGGGGTTGATCGCCAGCGCCCGGACGGGATCCAGACCCACAGCCCCGGTCTCCTTCCAGTCCGCTCCCGCGTCGAGGCTCCGGTACACGATGCCGGACAGAGTGCCCGCGTATACGACCGCCGGGGAAACGGGATCAACAGCGAGTGAAACGACGAGCGGGCCTGGCAATCCCTCGTCGGACCGAGCCCAGCCGGCGCCTCCGTCCCCGGATCTGAAAAGGCCCTGACTGCCGGTCCCAGAATAGACGGTCGTCGGGCTTTGCGGGTCTATGGCCAATGCGATCACGGTGGAAGCGGCGGCAAAGGGAGCGCCCACGCCGAGCGGCTTCCAGGTTCGGCCGGCGTCCACGGTCTTCCACACCCCTCCCTGAGCTCCGGCGTACAGCACGGCCGGGTTGGTCGGATCGATGCCGAGACTCGAAGGCGAACCGCCTCCGCGAAGCTCCCACGAAGCCCCGCTGTCTGCGCTGCGGAAGAGCCCGGAAATCGTCGAGGCGTAGAGGGTCGTCGGCGTGGTGGGGTCAACGAGCAGGCTGCGTGGTGACGAAAACGAGGGAGGAGATGGACTCGCTGCAGTCCAGCTGTCGCCTCCGTCCCGGCTGAGGAAGATCACGCCGGCGGAGGACCCGATGAAGATCGTGCCGTCAGGGTCGACCGTGAAGGCGGCAACGTCGAAACCCGAGATGGGGAAATTCAGGCGCGTCCAGTTCGACCCGCCGTCGACGGTGCGGTAGAAACCCCGAGGCGAGGTGCTGGAACTGCTCGCGTAAACCGTGTCTGGCCGCGAAGGGTCGATCCAGATCGAAAGCACGAACGTGAGACCGGCAGGCATCCAGCTCGCGCCGCCATCGGTGCTCACGAGGACGCCGGCGTCGGTGCCGATGAAGACCCTCATCGGGCGCCTCGGATCGACGGCCAGCGTCACGACATCCTGGGAAGCCAGGGGGTTCCAGTTGCGCCCCCCGTCCGTGCTCTTGAAGATCTTGAGATCCGCGATCGCGTAGAGGTTCTGAGGCGACTGCGGGTCAACGGCGATTTGCGATACCCGACTGTTCGAGGGAGGGCCTCCCATCGTCCACTGAGGGCCACTCTCCGCGATTGCAGTCGTAGAGAGCAGCAGCAGGAGCGGGACCAGGCTTAAGGGGAGGGCCGGACCATCCGAGCTGGATTTCCGCGCTTGAAGGCGCGGATCGAGGCGGAGATGCGTCGCCATAGTGATCCCGGCTGTCCCGTTCATCATACGAACGGCAGCCCGAACACGTCTTGAGCAAGATGACTTAGACCTCCGAACTCACGTTCGGAGAGGGACGCCGGAGATCCGAGAGATTTCTAGGTTTCCAGCAACCCTTTTTCGGCCAGCTCCTGGCAGGCGACGCAGTGGCGGGACCACGGGAGGGCCGTCAGGCGTTTCTCGTTCATGAGGACGCCGCAGTTCTGGCAGAACCCGTAGGTCCCTTCCTCGATGCGGGCCAGGGCCTGGTCGATCAGCAGGAGGGTGTCGCGCTCGGTATCGGTCAAGGAATACAGGAACTCACGCGTGTAGGAGGACACGGCCTTGTCGGCGATGTCCTGAGTGGACTCCTCGGTAGTCTCCTCCTCGGCGTTCTTGGTCTTGGCGAGCTCGGCCAGGAGCCCATTCTTCTTCTCGTGAAGAAGCTTCCGGTACCTTTCCAGCTCCTTCTTCGGCATCCGTGCGGCGCGTGCCGTCGTCGTTGGCATTTGGCGTTTTCTCCTTCCGCGACGCTCTTCCTTCTGCGGGAAGAGCGTCCCGTTTCGAACGCGGGATCATAACCGAGTATTCCGCCGGGAGGACGCTTTTTATCGCTTCCTCCGGCCCGCTTTCGCCTTTTTCCGGCTCCTCTCCCAGAGCGATTTTCGGGAGACGCCGAGGCGCCGGGCAGCCAGGGTCCGGTTGCCTCCGGCCCGGCGCAGAGTTTCCTCGATGTAGGCGTCGGTCAGTTCGCGCAGCGTCCAGTGCTTCTCGACGGCGGCCGAGAGCACCGCGCGGGCCGAGCCGAACGCGCCGGCGGGAAGCTCCTCGGGCGTCACCGCCGCCCCCGAGGAGGCCAGCACCGCGCGCTCGACGACGTGCAGGAGCTCCCGGATGTTTCCCGGCCAGGAATGGCGCAGCAACGTCTGCTCCGCCTCCCGGCTGAACCTTCGCGCGGGCCGTCCGTAGGCGCGCGCCGATCTTCGGAGAAACTCGCGGGAAAGGGGGAGGATGTCCTCGGGCCGTTCGACGAGGCCCGGCAGGCGGACGGACATCACATCGATGCGGTAGAAGAGATCCGGCCGGAACAGCCCCTCTTCGACGAGCCTCGAGAGGTCCCTGCGGGAGGAAACGACGAGGCGCGCCCGGAAGGGGTGCGACGTCGAGCCTCCCAGACGCCGGAACGTCCTCTCCTGAAGCACGCGCAGGAGCTTGGCCTGGGCCGCCGGCGAGAGCGAGGACGCCTCGTCGAGATAGGCCGTTCCCTCGCCCGCCACTTCGAGCAGCCCCTTCTTGGCCGCGACCGCGCCGGTGAAGGCGCCGAGCTCATGCCCGAACATCTCGCTCTCGAAGAGCTCATCGGAGAGGTTGGCCGCGTCGATCCGGACGAAAGGCCGCTCAGCGCGCGAAGACGCGTCGTGAAGCGCGCGCGCCAGGTAGTCCTTGCCCGTGCCGCTCTCCCCGACGATGAGGATCGTGCTCGGCAGGTCGAGCGCGCGTTCGAGCGCCGCGATCTCGCGCGCGAGCGCGCGGTTGCGGGTGCGGAATCGGGACAGCAGCGGGTTCCGGATTTCCATCGGCGATCCCCGGAGAGACGCCGGAGCGCAGGATCGGGCCCTAGACCCTCGACTCCCGGTTCTTCTCGGCGGAAGGGGCGAAGCGGCCGGTCTCGTTCTCGGCGTCGCCCCAGAGCCGCTCGAGCGCGTAGAACTTCCGCGCCTCCTCCTGGAAGACGTGGAAGACGACATCGCCGTAATCCATCAGGATCCACCGCGCCGCGGCGAGGCCCTCGACGGAAAGAGGCGCCCCGAGCGCTTCGGTGATGGCGTCGGCGATCGCGCGCGCCTGCCGGTCGCTGGCGGCGGTGGACAGGACGAAGTAGTCCGCCAGGGTCGTCAGCTCGGTCAGGTTGAAGACGAGAACCGCGGAGGCCTTGTGGTCGAGCGCGGCGGACAATCCCTCACGGACCTTGTCCCGGGCAGACAGCGCCGCCTTCAACGCGTCGCCGTCCCGGATCTGTAGAGCCCGTGCTTCGTGATGTACTCCGCGACCGGCCTCGGGACACTTCCCTCGGGGCTCATTCCCCGCGCCAGCGTCTCCCGCAGGCCGCTCGAAGATATTCTAACCGATCCAGCGTCGAAAACCTCCAACCGGCCGGAGAGGCCCGGGATCTCCGGCACGCGCAGCCGCTCGCCCACGAAGGGCTCCCGCTGGAAAGCCGCGATCCGGGCGAGGCGCACGATTTCCCCGGGCTCCTTCCACCGATCCAGGTACGCCAGCATGTCGGTCCCCATGAGCAGCCACAATTCGGCCGGACGGTACCGCTCTCCCAGGATCCGCAGCGTGTCCACCGTGTAGGAAGGAGACTCGCGGTCGAGCTCGTCGAAGACGATCCGCCAGCCGGGACGCCCCTGGAGCGCGAGCGCGAGCATCGCCACGCGATGGCGCGGGTCGGCCGGTTCCTGGGTCTTGAACGGCGACCGGCGCGCCGGGACGTAGAGGATGGTCTCCAGGTCGAACCTCGCGGCGGCCGCCTCCACCGGCAGAAGGTGCCCGAAGTGAACGGGGTCGAAGGTGCCGCCGATCACGCCGATCCGCATCATCCCGATTCTATGGTTCCAGATTCCAGATTTCAGGTTCCAGGAAGCCCTCACCCGTCCACCTTGGAATCTGGAACCTGGAATCTGGAACCCTGCGTCGCGACCGCGCGGAAGAAGTAGCGGATCAGATCGCCGAGGCCCGCCCCCGTGACGGCGGAGATCTCGAAGCAGGGCAGGCCGCGGCGCTCGGCGGCCCGGCGAATGGACTCGACGCGGGAGGGGTCGCTGACCGCGTCGCACTTGGAGGCGACGAGAGCGCGGGGACGGGAGGCGACCTCCGGCGAGAAGGCCTCGAGCTCCCGTTCGAGCACGGCGACGTCCCGCTCCGCGTCGCCGGAAACCGAGGCGTCCACGAGGTGGCAGAGGAGACGGCACCGCTCGACGTGCTTCAAGAAGCGGATGCCGAGGCCCGCCCCCAGGTGCGCGCCCTCGATCAGGCCCGGGATGTCGGCCACGACGAGCGTCTCCGTCGGATCGTCCGCGGAGACGACTCCCAGGTGGGGAATGAGGGTCGTGAAGGGATAGTCCGCGATCTTCGGCTTCGCGGCCGAGATGACGGAGATCAGCGTGGACTTTCCGGCGTTGGGGAAGCCGACGATGGCCACGTCGGCCAGGAGCTTCAGCTCGATCGAGAGGCGGCGCTCCTCGCCGGGCTGCCCCTTCCTGGCGAACCGCGGCGCCTGGCGGGTGGGCGTCGCGAAATGCTGGTTGCCCCATCCCCCCTTGCCGCCCGCCGCGAGGAGAACGCTCTCGCCCGCGCGGACCAGGTCCGCGATGCGCTCTCCCGTGTCGGCGTCGGTGATCACGGATCCGAGCGGCAGAGGCACCACGACGTCCTCCCCGGAGGCGCCATGCCGGTTGGAACCCTGTCCGTGCTCGCCGCGCCGCGCGCGGTAAACGGTCTGGTGGCGCAGGTGGTAGAGGGTATTGAGGGAGGCGTCGGCCAGCGCCCGCACCGACCCGCCATTTCCTCCGTCGCCGCCGGACGGCCCCCCTCGAGGCACGAACTTCTCGCGCCGAAAGGCGACGCAGCCGTCTCCGCCGTCGCCCGCCCGGACGCGGATTTCCGCGGTGTCGATGAACACGCTGACGCCGTGAGGCGTAAGGCGTGAGGCGTCAGGCGTGGAACCCCGGGGCGGAGGCGAGCTTCGCCTTACGCCTTACGCTTTACGCCTTACGTCTCCAGGGGCTGAATGGAGATCGTTCGGCCCTCGCGGCCGTGGTTCCGATAGCGGACGATGCCGGGGACCTTCGCGAAAAGGGTGTCGTCCTTCCCGCGGCCGACGTTTTCGCCGGGAAAGAATTTCGTTCCCCGCTGGCGCACGAGAATGGCGCCTCCGTTGACGAGCTGGCCGCCGAACCGCTTGACTCCCAGCCGCTGGGAATTGGAATCACGGCCGTTACGCGAAGAACCCTGCCCTTTCTTGTGTGCCATCGCCTACCCCTCCGCGATCTCTTCGATGCGGACCTGCAGCATCGTCTGCCTGTGCCCCCGGGTTCGACGGAACTGCTTGCGCCGCTTCTTCTTGAAGACGAGGATTTTCTTCGTGCGGACCGGCCCGAGCACGGTCGCCTTGATCGAGACCCCACTGCCCGCCCGCAGCTCCTTGCCCTCCTCGCCGCCCACCAACAACACGTCGGAGAGCGTGAGAGTGTCCCCCTTGGAGACCTTCTCGGAAGGTTTCTCGATACGGACGACGTCGCCGGGCGCGACCTTCAGTTGTTTCCCGCCCGCGCGGAGAATGGCGTACATGGGGCCTCCAAAAAGCGGAACCGCGAATGATAGGGATTTGGCCCAAAAAGTCAAGCTAGATCGGGCGATCTGCGATCGGGCGATCGGGTGATTGACGGGGGCCGGGTCCGATCGCCCGATGGCTCGATCACCCGATCAACCGATTCTTTAGTCCTCCGTGAGCTCGTCGGGCAGCTCGTCCCTGTCGGCGGCCTGGCGCGGGAAGTGTTCCGCGAGGACCTTGCCGACCTTGCCGATGCCGTGCACGAGGCCCTCGGTGAACTGTCCCTTCCGGAAGTGGGACTCGAGCTCGCCCGCCGTCTCCTTCCAGAAGTCGTCGCCGCACTTCTCGTGGATCCCGGCGTCCCCGAGGATCCGGAAGCGGCGCAGGTTTGGCGCGATGTAGATCAGGACGCCGTTTCGGTGCGTCGTGCGGGTCATGCCGAGCAGCTCGAACCGGCGCTTCGCGCGCTCCTCGAGGTTCTGGGGCTTGTGCCGCGTGACGTGGACGCGAATCTCGGCGGAGGTCTTCTTTTCGGCCTCGGCGATGGCCGCGACGATGCGGTCGTGGTCGAGCTGCGAGAGAAAGCGGCGCATGGCTACCAGCTCCCCGAGGATCCGCCGCCGCCGAAGGAGCCGCCCCCTCCCGAGAAGCCTCCGCCTCCCCCGCCGAACCCGCCGAATCCTCCTCCGCCCCCGAAGCCGCCGAAGCCCCCCCAGCCGCCGCCTCCGCTGTACCAGCCGCGGCTCCCATAGGTGCGCCAGCGCGAGAGCCGCAGCAGGGGAATCAGGAGGAAGAAGACGAGGAACAGGAAGGGCGAAATGCACCCTCCGATGTTCGTGCCCCGCCTCCGTGACCGGGAGGCGACGGTCGAGCCGGTGCCGCGGTACTCCCCTTTGGTCGCCGCGATGATGGCCGAGACGCCCGCCTCGATCCCGCCGGCGTAGTCCCCCGACCGGAAGCGAGGCAGGATCTCCTCTTCCTGGATGCGGTGGGCCAGGGCGTCGGGCAGAACGCCTTCCAGGCCGTAGCCGACCTCGATCCGCATCTTGCGGTCCTCGGTGAAGACGAAGAGCACGACGCCGTTGTTCTTCCCGGCCTGCCCCGCGGCCCACTTGCGCGCCGCGTCCACCGTGAATTCCTCGAGCGTGAAATCCTCCGGAACGCGCCGGTCCACCCAGACGAGCATCTGGTTGGAGGTCTCCTTCTCGAATTCCTCCAATTGGGAATTGAGCGCCTCGGCGCGGTCTGCCGGGAGGACGCCGGCGCGGTCGGTGACGTACCGCGTCGGCTTGGCAGGGAGCGTGTCCTCCTTGGCTCCATAAGCGGTCGCCGCCGAAAGGGCCAGCGCGAGGGCCAGCGCCGCGCGCAAGGCCGCCTCGGATCTTCCAGTTCCGAAGATCCGGCCTCTCATCGGCCTGTTCCGATTCCCGATTCCCGTTTTCCGATTCCCGGCCGTCTCACTTCGCCGGCGCGGGCGCGGGAGCCGTCGCGGGAGGATTCTGGAAGTTGAACTGGACCGCCGGGGCGCGTTCGGCGCCCGCGGCCGCCTTGAAGTACGGCTTCTCCTTGAAACCGAGCATTCCGGCCATCAGGTTGGTCGGGAACCGCAGCCGTGCCGTGTTGTAGTCCTGGGCGGCCTTGTTGAAGTCCATGCGGGCGACCGCGATGCGGTTCTCCGTTCCTTCGAGCTGCGCCTGCAGGTCCCGGAAGTTGGCGTTCGCCTTCAACTCCGGATACCTCTCGACGACCACGAGCAGGCGTTGCAGCGCGCTGCCGAGCGCCGCCTGGGCCTGCTCGAACTGGGCGAGCTGGGCCGGGTCGGTCGGAGCGGCGCCCGGGGTGATCTGCGCCCTGCCGACCGAGGCGCGCGCCTGGACGACCGCCTCGAGCGTGGACTTCTCGAACGTCGCCGCTCCCTGGACGGTGGCGACCAGGTTGGGAATCAGGTCATAGCGCCGCTGGTACTGGTTCTCGACCTGAGACCACTGCTTGTCCACTTCCTGGTTGAGCGTCACCAGGCGGTTGTAGGTACTGGCAAGAGAGGCCCCGACGATCACCACGATCAAGATGACGATCAAGAGGCACCCCAGGCCGATCTTTCCCATGAGATCTCCTCCTTCTGCTTCCTGATGCGATCGCGATTGTATAGAAAGACGGCGGGGCGCGCGGTGCTCGGAAGGCTCAGCCCTTTTTTCGCGGGGCCGCCGGCCCGGCCAGCCGCTCGAGCACGCGCGGGGGCAGGAAGGCCCGAAGCCGCGCGCGATGCTCCAGGCCCTGCCACGAGATCCACGCCACGCCCGCCTTCGAGAGCGGGATTTCCCGGCGGGGCTCTCCCGTCAGCAGGCGGCCGAGAAGGAAGCCGAGGAGAGGGGCGTGACCGACGAGCAGCACGGCCTCTTCTTCGGCGCCCGCCAGCTCGGAAAGCAAGGCCTCCGGATCGCTGCCCGGGGCGAGGCCCCGCGACTCCCGGACCCCGGCCGATGGGCGCAGGGCCTCCGACGCCCGGGCCGCCGTCTGCCGCGAGCGCCGGTAGGGAGACGTCAGGATCAGGGAGATCCGCGGCTCGAGCGCGGCGAGCCCCCGGGCGACGTTCTTCGCCTGGAGGAGGCCATCGGCCGTCAGGGCGCGATCCTCGTCCTTGCCGGACTTCGCCCGATCCTCGGCCTCGGCGTGCCTCAGAAGCCACAGTTCCATCGGTGGCGGTCAGTGTATCCCTGCCGGAATTTCTCCTGCCTGCTTCGAGCGACCGACTGGGAGACTGGGAGATGGGGAGACTGGGAGAATGACACCGGCGCGCCTCCCCCAGTCCCCCAGTCTCCCGGTCCCCCAGTCTCTCCCGGTTACCCAGTCCCCCAGTCGAGTATCCTTCCCGCGCCATGCCGCTGTCGCCGGGAGATCGGCTCGGCCCCTACGAGATCGTCGGACCGCTCGGAAGCGGCGGAATGGGCGACATCTACCGCGCGCGCGACAACCGCCTGCGGCGCGAGGTCGCTCTGAAGATGCTCTCGGACGCCGCGGTCAACGACGCCGAGAGCCTCGCGCGATTCGAGCGGGAAACGCACGCGGTCGCCGCGCTGAACCACCCCAACATCCTGGCGATCCACGACTCCGGCTCCCACAACGGAGTCCCCTACGCGGTCACCGAGCTGCTGGAGGGCCAGAACCTCGCCGAACGGCTGCGCTCGGGACCGCTCGCCGCACCGCGCGCCACGGAGATCGCGTGCCAGATCGCCGAAGGGCTCTCGGCGGCCCACGCCAAGGGGGTCATCCATCGCGACATCAAGCCGGAGAACATCTTCCTGACGCACGACGGGAGAGCCAAGATCCTGGATTTCGGCATCGCCCGGATCGAGAAGCTCGCCACCCTCTCTCCGGCTCGGGCGAAGCAGACGTCGTCGGCCGCAATGCTGATCGGCACGGCCGGCTACGTCTCGCCGGAACAGGTGCGGGGCAAGCACGCCGACGCGAGGAGCGACGTCTTCTCGCTCGGCGCGGTCTACTACGAGATGCTCACGGGGCGCCGCGCCTTCGTCCGCGAGAGCGCCGTCGAGACCCTGGGCGCCGTCCTGCGCGACGACCCGCGGAAGTATTCCGAGAGCGCGAAGATCCCCGACGACCTGCGTCCCTTCGTGTTCCGCTGCCTCGAGAAGGACCCGGCGGACCGGTACCAGTCGGCGAGGGACCTGCTGCTCGACCTGCGTGCCTGGCAGGCGGAGCTGACGCAGGAGTCCGCCAGGCGCGTGAAGTTCCGCAGCGTGCCCCCCTGGAAGCAGCGCCGCACCCGGATCGCCATGAGGGCGGCGGGCGGCGTCCTGCTCTTCGTGCTCG
>JAWOLE010000280.1:0-4165 GCA_033853815.1 Thermoanaerobaculia bacterium | reverse complement strand
GATCCGCTCGTCGAGACGGCCGGCCTCCTCGCGCGTGAGCAGGGGGGGATTCGCCGAGGGCGCGTGGACGCGGAGGGCGCCGGCCGCGAAGAAGATCCGGGCCGACGCCCGCGTGGCCCTGACGAGCGCCCCCACGGTCTCGGGCGTGAACGTGTAGTGGACGACGGGCTTCCCCGCCGGATCCACGGCCACCCGGTTCCCCGGCGTGGCGTGGTCGCAGGCCAGGACCAGGATCATCTGGAGGCGCGGGAAGGCGCGCATCAGGGAGCTGTGGGGAGCGCCGAAGCCGGTCAGGTTCTTGGCCGTGGTGAAGGGGAAGTACATGCAGGTCTCGAGGAGGAAGCCTTCCTCCACGGCCCGGTCGAGGTAGTAGCTCTTCGGGTGCCCGACGTCGTTCGTGATGGGCCGGTCGTGCTCGCCCACGAGGATGTGCGCGGGATGGCAGGTGAAGCCTTCGCCGAGGCGGGGGAGCCCCGCTCCGAGCCGCGACCGGAGAAGGAGAGCGGGGGTCCCGACCGCGCCGCCCGCGGCGACGACGACCTTCGTGTTCAGCACGTAGTCGCCCGGCTCCCACTCCGAGGGCTCTCCCTTCTCGCCCGGGACCTTGGCGCCGACGCGAACGAAGACGCGCCGCTCCTCGAGCCGCAGCGCCTCGGCCCGCGTCACGCACGCGACGCCGTCGCCGAGCGCGGCGGGAAGCTGGACCCGGTGCGTCCCCTGCTTGGCCGAGTTCGGGCAGCCGAGGTTGCAGAGACTCGAGCCGCGACATCCCTTCACGTTCAGCGGGAACTGCTCGGCGCGGTAGCCGGCCTTCTGGCACCCCTCGACGAAGAGGCGGTTGTTGTCGTTGATCAGCTCGGGGGCGAGGAGGTGGACGTTGTTCTCCTCCATGTATTTCCGGGACCGGCGCTCCACGTCGGCGTGCGCCAGGCCCGGCACGCTCCAGCGCCGGACGACGCGCTCCGGAGCGATGAGCGACGTCCCGGTGTAGACGACCGTGGAGCCTCCCCAGGCGCGGCCGAACGCCAGGGTCATCGTCCCGTCGGCCGTCAGGAAGCCGCCTCCGTCCTCGTAGAGGGCGTCGGCCATCTCGACCTCGCGTCCGGTGAACTCCTCGTCCCGGAGGCGCGCTCCTTTCTCGAGGACGAGGACGCGATAGCCGGCGCGAGCGAGGGGTCCGAGCCCTTCGGCGACGGTCCCGCCTCCGGCTCCCGACCCGATGACGACGACGTCATAGCTCTTCTCGTTCACGACGATGCCGTCGCCTGCTGCTTCCGGGCCTCCCATCCCCGCGGGTCGGCCCTGTAGCCGATCGCGCGCCCCCCCTCGGGGCGCGCGTAGTAGCCGAGGTAGACGAGCGTCCGGAGCCCCCAGAATCCGCGGCGAAGAAGGAGGATCGGCGCATCCTCCAGATCCGCGAGGAAGCTCGCCCTCTCGCCGGGGCCGAGACGCGTGAAGGGGCGGCCCCGCCGGAGGAGCGGAAGGAGCTGGATGGCCCGGATCAGGAGCCGGAGCTGCCGGCGGACCGCCTTCGGACGTGCCTCCAGCGCCTCCTCGACGAGGCGCTCCAGCGCGGCCCAGCCCGCGCCGTCGAGGCGCTCGGCTTCGGGGACGACGGTCGCCGCGATGGCGCGGAAGGTGTCGCGGACCGGCGGAAGGACCATGCCCCGAGTCTAGTCTTCGGCGCCCGGCTGCTGCTGAGATAGACTCTCAGCGGAGGTTGCCCATGGCCCGCAGCCTGATCGATGGCCACGGCCGGCGCATCAACTACGTCCGGATCTCGGTCACCGACCGGTGCAACCTCCGGTGCGTCTACTGCATGCCGGAAAGCCAGGCCTTCCGGCCGCTCGCCCACCTCATGACACGGGAGGAGATCCGCCGTGCGGCGCGCCTCCTCGCCGGCTTCGGCATCACGAAGGTCCGCGTCACCGGCGGCGAGCCGACGACGCGCCCCGACCTCGTCGGCATCGTCCGCGACCTCTCGGAGATCGGCTTCCCGGCCGGGATCGCCCTCTCCACGAACGGCGTCCTCTTCCCGCGGATGGCGCACGACCTCCTGGCCGCCGGGCTGACGAGGGTCAACGTCTCGCTCGACGCGGCCGAGGCGGAGCACTTCCGGAAGATGACGCGGCGGGACCACCTGAAGCCGGTCCTCGACTCCATCGACCTCGCCCTCGCGCTCCCGTTCGACAAGGTCAAGATCAACGCCGTCGTCATCCGTGGCTTCAACGACGACCAGATCCTGCCTCTCGCGGCGATGACGCTGGAGAAGAACCTCGGGGTCAGGTTCATCGAGTTCATGCCGTTCGGGGATAACGACTGGAAAGACGCCGACTGGATCGGCTGGGCGGAGGTCAGGGACAGGCTCACGGCGGCGGGCTACACGCTGACGCCTTTCGAGAGGGAGATCGTGGCCGGGCCCGCCGACGAGTACCGGGTCACGGGGCCGCTCGGCGAGCACCGCGGGACGATCGGGTTCATCACGCCGATCTCGGACCGCTTCTGCGACACCTGCAACCGGATGCGACTGACGCAGGACGGGTTCCTCAAGGGGTGCCTCTTCGGACACAACGACGTCGACCTCCTCCGGCCGATGCGCGCCGGGGCCACCGAAGAGGACCTCGCCGCGCTCATCGAGCGCGCCGCCGCGGTCAAGGAGGAGCGCCACCCGATGTTCGTCGGGATGAGGAAGAACATGCTCCCCCTCCACGCGCGGAACATGTCCGAGATCGGCGGCTGAGGCCTTTTTCCCCGCCTGAGACAATCCGCTCGTGAGGGTCGCGGTTCTGACGATCTCCGACCGCTGCGCGAGAGGTGAGCGCGGGGACAAGGGCGGGCCGGCTGTCGCCGAGGCCGCAGGGCGCCTCATCACCGGCGCCGAGGTCGTCAAAAGGAAGATTCTCCCCGACGACCGCGCCGCCATCGAGGTCGAACTGACGCACCTCGCAGACGGCGGCGCGGCGGATCTCGTCCTGACGACGGGAGGGACGGGGCTCTCGCCCCGCGACGTCACGCCGCAGGCGACGCGGGCGGTCGTCGACTACGAGGTGCCGGGGCTCGCCGAGGCGATGCGCGCCGCCACGCGCGCCGCGGTCCCGTCGGCCATCCTCTCCAGGCAAGTGGCCGGCGTCCGAAAAAGGACTCTCGTCGTCAACCTGCCCGGCTCGCCCAAAGGGGCCGTGGAGTGCCTCGAAGCCATCGCGTCCGTTCTCCCTCACGCGGTGGCGACGCTCCGCAACGAGGCCGGCGACGAGCATCCGGGACCTTCCGCTCGCAGGCAGGATTAAGATGAGCAGCGGAGTGTGAGCCGATGAGTCATCGCCTTCAGGTCCTTATTCCGGAGCCGCTGGACACCCGCATCAGCCAGGCCGCGACGCGTCGTCGCCTTTCGAAAGGGGAATGGGTTCGCCGGGCCCTCACCAAGGCACTTCAGGAGGGATCGGGGACGGAGGACCCCGTCGCGCGGCTCGCGTCCCTGCGGGGGCCCACGGGGGACGTTCGGAAGATGCTGGCGGACATAGAGGCCGGCCGGCGGTGAGCGTCTTCATCGACTCGAACATCCCGATGTATGTCGCGGGTCGTTCCCATCCGCATCGCGACCCGTCACGCCGTTTTCTCGAGAAGGTCCGGTCCGGCGAAGTCGAAGGGGTGACGAGCACGGAGGTCCTTCAGGAGATCCTCTACCGGTACGCGGCGCTCCGGCGTCTCGACCTGGCAGGGGCGGTCTACGACCTCTTCGTCCAGATCTGCCCGGTGGTGCTTCCGGTTCTGCTTTCCGACACGGATCGGGCGCGAGGGCTTCTGCCCACCCTGCCCAAAGTCAGCGCTCGCGACGCCGTGCACGCCGCCGTGATGTTCAACAACGGCATTCGGGAGATCGCGACGTTCGACACTGGTTTCGACGCCATCCCGGGTGTCCGGCGGGTGAAATTGAGCTGACGGGGCCCGCTTGCGAAGGGCACAAGTTCCGATCACCGTCTCCGCGACATGGGAGCGGCGCCCGTATCGGCGAGGGGAGCGCGGGATATAGTCGCCGGCGTGGGCCGTTTCCGGCTCTCCGGCTCCATCCTAGTGATTCTCGTCCTGGCCGGTTGCCGCGGCGACGAGGAGGGCGCGTCCAGGGGGAAGGCTGCGACGCCGTCTCTCGTCGTCACGCTGACACCCG
>JAWOLE010000279.1:0-11942 GCA_033853815.1 Thermoanaerobaculia bacterium | reverse complement strand
AGCTGCCACACCGCGCACTTCGTGCTGCCGCACACCGATCCGCGCTCTTCGATCGCCAAGCAGAACATCTCCAAGACCTGCACGCACTGCCACGCCCAGATCGAGACCGTGCACCGCAAGGTGATCCGCGGCGAGCTCTGGGAGAAGCAGCCGCACATGATTCCGGCGTGCGTGGATTGCCACTCGCCGCACAAGGTGCGCAAGGTCTTCTACTCGCAGGGGATGGCCGACCAGGACTGCCTGCGCTGCCACGGGGATCCCGAGCTGAAGGTAACGCGGGGCGCCCAGACGGTCTCGCTCTTCGCCAACAAGGACCAGCTCGCGCACTCGCGCCACGCGCGGGTCGCCTGCGTGCAGTGCCACACCGGCGGCAACCCGGCGGACGTGCGGCCCTGCCGCACGATGCCGGCCCGGGTCGACTGCTCGATCTGTCACTCGGAGGTCGTCGATCAGTACCGCGAGAGCCGCCACGGACAGCTCTTCGCCCAGGGCAGCCCCGACGCTCCGGAGTGCCAGGACTGCCACAGTCCGCACGGGACGCTCTCCAAGAACGACTCGAACTCGCCCACCTTCTCGCGCAACGTGCCGGCCCTGTGCGCCAAGTGCCACCGGACCGGGCAGAAGGCGGCCGTGCGCTACAAGGGCCCCCAGCGGAAGATCGTGGAGAGCTATCTGGAGAGCATCCACGGAAAAGGGCTCATGGAGTCCGGCCTCACGGTAACGGCCAACTGCGCCGACTGCCACAGCGCCCACCATGAGCTGCCGGCCGCCGATCCGCGCTCGAGCGTCAACCGCGACAACGTCGCCAAGACCTGCTCGAAGTGCCACCGCGGGATCTACGAGCTGTTCACCGCGAGCGTCCACTCGCCGACCGTGACGCACACCGACAAGAAGCTACCGGTTTGCAGCGACTGCCATTCCGCCCACAGCATCCAGCGAACGGACCTCTCCAACTTCCGGCTCCACATCATGGACCAGTGCGGCCGCTGCCACGAAAAGATCGCGGCGACCTACTTCGACACGTTCCACGGGAAGGTCTCGAAGCTCGGATACCTGGCGACGGCCAAGTGCTACGACTGCCACGGCTCGCACGACATCCTGCCGGTGACCGACCCGCGTTCGCGCCTCTCCCGGGCCAACATCGTCAAGACGTGCGGCAAGTGCCACAGCGGCTCCCACCGGCAGTTCGCGGGCTACCTGACGCACGCCACCCACCACGACCCCAAGCGTTATCCCTTCCTGTTCCTCACCTTCTGGGGCATGACGACGCTGCTCGTGGGGACGCTGGCGGTCGCGAGCGCGCACACGGCCCTCTGGCTCCCCCGCTCGCTCGACTACCGCCGGAAGCTCGCGCGCGAACACGCGGAGGCGGCCCGGGTCTACGTCCGCCGGTTCACGACGCTGCAGCGCAACCTGCACCTGACGATGATCGGAAGCTTCCTCGGCCTGGCTCTGACCGGCATGATCCTGAAGTTTTCCTACGCGCCCTGGGCCAAGGTGCTGGCGAGGCTTCTCGGAGGCTTCGAGTCCGCGGGATACATCCACCGCTTCTGCGCGGTAGCGACCTTCACCTACTTTGGCCTCCACCTCTGGGACCTCTTCCGGCAGAAGACGAGGGAAGGGACGAGCTGGCGCAGGTTCATCTTCGGTCCGGAGAGCATGATGCTCAACCGCCGCGACTGGCGCGAGTTCGTCGGGTCGATCAAATGGTTCGTCGGCAAGGGCCCCCGCCCGCAGTACGGACGCTGGACGTACTGGGAGAAGTTCGACTACTTCGCGGTCTTCTGGGGGGTCGCGGTGATCGGCATCACCGGATTGATCCTCTGGTTCCCGACCGTCTTCACGCGCCTGATCCCGGGCTGGGCGGTCAACGTCGCGACCACCATCCACAGCGACGAGGCCCTGCTCGCCGTCTGCTTCATCTTCAGCATCCACTTTTTCAACACCCACTTCCGGCCGGAGAAGTTCCCGATCGACACGGTGATCTTCACCGGCGGGGTTCCGCTGGAGGAGCTCAAGAAGGACCGCCCGCGCGAATACCATCAGCTCGTCGGAAGCGGGCGGCTGGAAGAGGCGATGATGCCGGAGCCGCAACCGCTGGCCGGCCGGTTGTGGCGGCGGTTCGGCTTCACGGCGCTGGCGATCGGACTTTTCCTGATCGTGCTGGTCCTGTACGCGATGCTCTTCGCCTACCGCTAGAAAATCGCGCCACTGTGGGGAAAAAAAAGAGTCGCGAACGTGTCTGATGCGTTTGTATCATCTTGACACCGGCGTCGAACCCTAGAATCCTCGCCCGACCGGAGGAGGAAAAGCTTGGCATCCGAAGTCACGGCCGAAAGCCGAAAGGACGTCTCGCGCAGGCGCTGGCTCACCTGGCTGCTCGGCACGGCGTTCGGAGCCACGATCCTGTCCTTCCTCTATCCCATCCTCCGCTACCTCGTGCCCCCCGAAACCTCCGAACCGTCGCTGTCGGAGTTCGAGCTCGACATCAAGCCGAGCGACATCGCCAACAACTCGGGGCGCATCGTCCCCGTCGGAGGCAAGCCCGTGATCCTCTTCCGGACGCCGTCCGGAGTGCTGCGGGCGCTGACGGCCAAATGCACGCATCTCGACTGCACCGTCCAGTACCGGGCCGAGCGCTCCGACATCTGGTGCGCCTGCCACAACGGCACCTACGACCTCAAGGGCATGAACGTCTCGGGGCCGCCGCCCCGGCCGCTGACGCCGCTCGAGGTCAACGTTCGCGGAGGCAAGATTGTCCTCAAGCGCGCCTGAAGGGTCGGGAGCCCTGGACAGGCTGCGAGGCTGGGCGAGCGACCGCCTGGGCTGGGACGACCTCGCCCACCTGGCGGAGAAGAAGGAAGTCCCCATCCACCGCCACACCGTCTTCTACTACCTCGGGGGGATGGCCCTCTTTCTCTTCAGCGTGCAGGTCGCGACCGGGATCCTCCTGCTCCTCTATTACCGGCCGAGCTCCTCGGAATCCTTCGAAAGCGTCCAGTACATCATGGCGGACGTCCCGTTCGGGTGGCTTATCCGCTCGATCCATTCCTGGGGAGCGAACCTCTTCGTGGGGGTCGTCTTCCTCCACCTGGCCTCCGTCTTCTTCCTGAGGGCCTACCGCGCGCCGCGCGAGGCGACCTGGGTCACGGGAGCCCTCCTGCTCTTCCTGACGATGGGATTCGGGTTCTCCGGATACCTGCTGCCCTGGAACACGCTCGCCTACTTCGCGACCAAGGTCGGGACCGACGTGCCGGCGCAGATCCCCGGCGTCGGCCACCTGCTGTCCCGCATTCTGAGGGGCGGGTCGGACGTGACGGGCGCGACCCTGTCCCGTTTCTACGGGATCCACGTGGCGATCCTCCCGGCGATCACGACGGCTCTGCTCGGCGTGCACCTGCTCCTCGTCCAGCGCCACGGCATGAGCGTGCCTCCCGGCGTCGAGCGGGAGGGGAAGACGCGGACGATGCGGTTCTTTCCCGACTTTCTCATGCGGGACATGGTCGGATGGTTGATCGCGGTCGCGCTGCTCGCGGCGCTGGCGGCCTTCTTTCCATGGGAGCTCGGCGTCAAGGCCGACCCGTTCGCTCCCGCCCCGGCCGGCATCCGTCCCGAGTGGTACTTCCTCTGGATGTTCCAGGGCTTGAAGTACCTTCCCGCGAAGGTCGCCGGCATCCCGGGCGAGACGCTCGGCGTCCTCTTCCTCGGCGCCCTGGCGCTGGCGCTCGTGGTCATTCCCTTCCTCGACCGGAAACGGTCGCGTTTTTTCGCGATCGCCGCCCTCGTCGTGCTCGCCGGCGCGGCGTTTCTGACGGTGCTGTCTCTTCTGCCGCCGAAGGCGCCGCGGTGAGGGCCGCTCCCGTGATCGCCGCGCTTCTCGCGGCCGCGGCCGTGGCGGTCGCCTCCGTCCCCGCCGCGCCGGCCGCCAAGCCGACCGCCGCGCCGGGAGCCGGGCAGGCCGCCGCTCCCCCCGCCGCCAAACCGGCGGCGCCCCCCTCCATCGGGTGCGTGGACTGCCACCTCGCCCTGGACGACGCGAGGGTCACTCCCCCGGCCAAGCTTTTTGCCGACGACATCCACGCCCGGTCCGGTTTCACCTGCGCCGTCTGCCACGGCGGCGACGCCAGCGCCGAGGATCAGGAGAAGGCGCACGACAAGAAGAAGGGGTTCATCGGGAAGCCGTCGCCCCGGGACATCCCGGGCATCTGCGCCAGGTGCCATTCCGACGCGGCGCTCATGAAGAAGTTCAACCCCTCTCTGCGCGTGGACCAGCTCTCCGAGTACAAGACGAGCGGACACGGCAAGGCGCTCGCGAAGGGGGACACGCGCGTCGCGCAATGCGCGAGCTGCCACGGCGCCCACGGCATCCAGCCGGTCAAGGACTCGCGGTCCCCGGTCTCGACGCGCCGCGTCGCGGAGACCTGCAACACGTGCCACGGCGATGCGGCCCTGATGGCGAACTACAAGATTCCGGCCGACGTCTATGCGAAGTGGAAGAGGAGCGTGCACTACCAGGCCCGGGCCGAAAAGGGGGATCTCTCCGCGCCCACCTGCAACTCCTGCCACGGGAACCACGGAGCCGCCCCTCCCGAAGTCGGGTCCGTCGCCAACGTCTGCGGCACCTGTCACACGGTCTTCGCCGAGAAGTTCAAGGCGAGCCCGCACTGGGAGCCCTTCCAAGAGCTGAATCTCCCCGGTTGCGTAACCTGCCACGAGAACCACGAGATCGTGCGGCCGACGGAGGCCTTCCTGGCCGAGGGGGATCAGGGCAAGTGCTCGAGCTGCCACGAACCGACGTCGGCCGGCGGAAAGGCCGCGGCCACCATGCGCGCGGACCTCGTCGCTCTCGATTCCGAGATCCGCTCCGCGCGCGAGAAGCTCGATCGCGCGGCCGAGGCTGGCATGGAGGTCTCCCGCACGCGGTTCGAGCTTTCGAAGGCGGACGATTCCCTGACCCAGGCCAGGACCAACGTGCACCTCTTCCAGGTCGCCGCCGTCCACTCGACCGCCACCGAGGGCCTGGCCGTGGCCCGCTCCGCGGGCAAGGCCGCCGATCGGGCGCTCGCCGAGAGAGACTTCCGGCGCAAGGGGCTCTTCGTCTCCCTGGGGTTCATCCTCCTGGCGGTCTTCGGCCTGATCCTGAAGATCCGCACCCTCCCGCCCCGCAGCTAGCCCCGGTGGGCGGAGAGTCCCCCGGCCAGAGGAGCCCTTCCCGCGGTTTTGGCCTAGACTCTCGGGCAGACTTGAGGGAGGTTCATCATGGCCATCAAAGTCAAGCCCATCACGCTGTGGAGGCGCGAAATCGAAAACCGGCCGGGAGCGCTGGCGACGTCGCTCGAGCCCCTCGCCCGCGCGGGCGCGGACCTTCAGGTCCTCATGGCGTACCGGCAGCCGGGCGCCGAGGATCGCGCGGCGCTCGAGCTCTACCCGGTTTCGGGTAAGAAGGCGCAGGCCGCCGCCGGCGCAGCCGGGCTCGCCGCCTCGGCGATTCCCACGCTGCTCGTCGAGGGGGACAACAAGGCCGGGATCGGCCAGGCGATCGCCCGCTCCATCGCCGACGCCGGGGTCAACATCAATTTCCTCGTCGCCCTGGTGTCGGGCAGAAGGTTCTCTTCCGTCTTCGGCTTCGAGACACAGGCCGACGCGAAGAAAGCCGCGGCGCTCATCCGGAAGACGAGAACGCCCAGGAAGTGAGGAACGGACGACGCCGCTCGCGCGCGCCGACGCCGTGACCGCGAACCCGGTCTCGATCTCCGGCGCCGGCCCGGCCGGCCTCGCCGCAGCGGTCACGCTGGCACGCGCCGGCGTGCCCGCCGTCGTCCGGGAATGCCGACCGGACGTGGGCGGACGATTTCACGGCGATTTCCAGGGGATCGAGAACTGGACCACCGCGGGGGACGCCCTGGAAGAGCTCGCTTCGCTCGGCATCGAACCTCGCTTCGAGTTCACGCCGTGCCGGGAGGGGATCTTCTACGGGCCGAATGGCCGCGAATCGGTCCTGCGCTCCTCCCATCCCTTCCTCTATCTCGTGCGACGGGGACCCGGTCCCGGCACGCTCGACACGGGGTTGAAGGAGACGGCGGTCCAATGCGGGGTCGAGCTGCGCCTCGGCGAGCGGGAGAACTCGAGCGCCGGGGGGCCGGCGATCCGCGCGCACGGGCCCCGCGGCTGCGACGCGGTCGCCGTGGGGTACGTCTTTCATACGGACATGCCCGACGGCGTCTTCGGCGCTCTCTCCGATCTGCTGGCGCCGAAGGGCTACGCCTATCTGCTGA
Source organism: Thermoanaerobaculia bacterium (assembly GCA_033853815.1). Taxonomy (GTDB): domain Bacteria; phylum Acidobacteriota; class Thermoanaerobaculia; order UBA5066; family Gp7-AA6; genus JAWOLE01. Next base: position 5,667 of record JAWOLE010000279.1, on the reverse strand, counting down.
TCCACCGGGGAGAAGGAACGGTCGCGGCCTGCCTCTTCGACGAGTTCGCGCGGGAGAAGCAATACCTCGAACGCACGCTCGATTTCTTCGACCGGCGCGTCGGTCTGCGCATGACAGCGCCGCGGCGCTTCGGCGGCACAGGGCAATTTCGCCTGGCGCGGAGCGCGTGCAAGGAGGGGGTCCTGCTCGCGGGCGAGGCGGCCGGGTTCCAGGACGCCCTCTGGGGCTTCGGCATCCGCTACGCGCTCCTCTCGGGCTGTCTCGCCGCGCGCGCCCTGCTCTCCGGAGCCGACTACGACAGGCTGTGGAAGCGGCGCTTCGGCGGGCTTCAGCGGACCTCGGTCGTCAACCGGTTCTTCTTCGCCCGGATGGGGCACCCCGGCTACCGATGGCTGATGCGCGCGCTCTCCCGCGCGCCGGATCCCCGCGAATGGCTGCGACGCTTCTACGCCCCTTCCCGCTGGAAGTCCGCCTGGGCCGCCGTCGCCGCCCGAGCCGACGGCTGGACGCGTAGCGTCTGAACCCCGGGGACTCCGTACACGGGTCTCCCCGTGCTAGCATCGGTTCATGAGCCTACCGGCCCGGGTACCGGAAGAGGCCCTGCCGCTTCTGGCGGCCCTCTCCCATTCTCCTGATCCCCTCTTTGTCACCGACCGGCACAACCGGATCGTCTTCTGGAATCGCAGCGCCGAGAAGTTGCTGGGCTATTCGGCCGACGAGGTCGTGGGCCTCTCCTGCGCGGGCGTCCTGCAGGGTTCCGACGTCTACGGGAACCGCTATTGCGGCGACACGTGCCCGGTGACGCAGATGGGGGCCCGAAACGAGCCGGTCCGGCACTTCGATCTGCGATTACGCGCCAAGGACCGCGCGACCGTCACGCTGGATGTGAGCATCCTGAGCCTCGCCGTCAGGGCTCCCGATCACTTTCTGCTGGTGCACGTCCTGAAACCTTCGGACCGGCTCCCCGCTTCCGAACGGCCGGCCGAGGAACCGGCTCCTCCTCCCCGCTCTCCGCTGACGATCGTCCGCGAGTCCCCCGACGCCAGGGCCCGCAAGCTGACCAGCCGCGAGGTCGAGGTCATAGGAATGCTCGCCGCGGGGCACACGACGCCCGAGATCGCCTCCCGGCTCCACATCTCCAACCTGACGGCGCGCAATCACATCCAGAACATCCTGGAGAAGCTCGAGGTGCACTCCAAGGCGGAAGCCGTCGCCTTCGCTTTCCAGAAGCGCCTCCTCTAGCCGGCCCGCCCGGCCAACCCTCCTCCCGGTCCCCCGGTTGCGGCCTGGTGCAAGAGCATCAGCGAAATTGGTGCGCCTGCGGGATCGCCAACTTCTCGCCCCGGCCGGAAGATTCGCGCGACTCCCGAAGGGGAGCGACGTATCGAGGAGGAGAGTGCAGTAATGAGAAGAGGGAGATTCGTTCTACTGGCATCGGTTTCCGTGCTCTTCGGCGCCTTGAAACCCTCCAGCGTGCAGGCAGTTCCGAGTTATGCGCGCCAGACGGGCCTGCCGTGCAGCGGGTGCCACTACACCCCGCCGGAGCTCAACCCCGCGGGGCGACGTTTCAAACTGCTCGGTTACGTCGACAGGAAGCAGGAAGGCGTCACGGCCAACCCGACCGGCCGGTCCGCGGGACTCGATATGCTCGCTTCACTCCCCCTCTCCGCGTGGTTTGAGACCTCGTTCACCTCGACCGACAAGCCCCAGAAGGGAACTCAGAACGGGAATTTCGAGTTCCCGCAGGACGCGTCGCTCTTCCTGGCGGGGGCGTGGTCCACGCACGTTGGAAGCTTCCTCCAGGTCACCTACAGCACCCAGGCCGACCATTTCAGCATCGATAACACGGACGTCCGATTCGCCGACACGACGAAAGCCGGCGGAAAAGAGTTCGTCTACGGCCTCACGCTCAACAACAACCCCACCGTGGAAGACCTCTGGAACGACACCCCGGCGTGGGGATTTCCGTTCATCGCCAGCGACGTCGCCCCGACCCCGACCGCGGCCCCGATCATTCAGGGCGCGCTGGCGCAGGACGTCGCAGGGCTCGGCGGCTATGCCATGTGGGATGAGCACCTGTATCTCGCCGCTGCGCTCTACCGCTCCGCCCACGTCGGCGGCGCGCAACCGAACCCCGGGACCAATTTTCCCGTCAACATCCGCGGGGTCGCGCCCTACTGGCGCGTCGCCTGGCAGCAATCGAGCGCGGAAACCCAACTCGAAGTTGGCAGTTATGGAATCTACATGAAATCGACCCCGGAAGCTGTCCTAGGCCTCGAGGATACGTACACGGACTGGGCATTCGATCTCCAGCTCGACCAAACGCTGTTCCGTACCGACGTGCTCTCCCTGCGGGGCTCCTACGTCCACGAGAAATCGGATCTGGCCGCGACTTTCGACGCCGGAGGGGCCGAACAGACGAGCCACCACCTGAGCGCGTTCCAGGCAAACGCCGAATACCACTTCGGCAATCGCGTCTCCACCACCGTGGCCTGGTTCAATACGACCGGGACCACGGATCCCTTGCTCTTTCCCCAGAGCGCGATAACCGGCAGCGCCAACGGCGATCCGAAGTCCAACGGCTTCATCGGAAGCGTCTCCTGGTGGCCGACTCAGAATCTCCAATTCGCCGCCCAGTACATCGCCTATTCGCACTTCAACGGCGGCTCGACGAACTACGACGGCGCAGGCCGCAACGCGAGCGACAACAACACGATGTACCTGCTCGGGCGCTTCGTCTTCTAGGCCATGAACACCCGATGGACTCTCGCACCCACAGGCTCGCGGCCGCGCTGCGGCTCGCGATTTGAAAAAGGAGTCGTGACAATGAAAGGAACCCTTTGCGGCACTCTCCTCGCACTTCTGTGCTGTCCCCTTCTCGCGGGTGATCTTCACGGCAAGGTGACGTGCAAGGGCGTCCGGGACAGCTCGGACGCCGTCGTGTACGTCGCCGCCATCCCCGGCAAGACCTTCCCGGCCCCCAAGGAGCACGCCAGGATGGATCAGGCGAACCTCGTCTTCCACCCGCACGTCCTCCCGGTGCTGGTCGGCACCACGGTCGATTTCCTGAACTCCGACGCCGTGCTGCACAACGTCTTCACGCCCGACGCCTGCGCCGAGAAGTTCAACCTGGGGACCTGGCCCAAGGGACAGATCAAGAGCTACGAGTTCAAGAGGGAGTGCGCCGCGACCCTTCTCTGCAAGGTCCATCCCGAGATGGAGGCCTTCGTGGTGGCCGTCCCCACCCCCTACTTCGCGGTGACCAAGGCGGACGGCAGCTACAAGATCGCCGACGTTCCCGACGGCTCCTACACCGTCAAGGTCTGGCATCCGAAGCTGAAGGCGACGCAGAAGGCCGTGACCGTGGCGGGGGCGACGGCGGCGGAGTTCGAGATCTCGAGGTAACCGGCCTTGGCAGAGTTCAACGTCGAGTGGCTGGAGCGCAACTTCCCCTGCAAGCAGGCTTGCCCCGTCCACACCGAAGCCGGCAAGTACGTCACGCTGATCGCGCAGGGCAAGTACCGCGAGGCCTACGCCGTGGCCCGCCGCCCCAACCCCCTCGCCTCGATCTGCGGCCGGATCTGCGCGGCCCCGTGCGAGGGGGTCTGCCGGCGCGGTGAGATCGACGCGCCCATCGCCATCCGGGCGCTGAAGCGTTTCGTGACGGAGAAGTTCGGCGTGGAAAGCATGATGGACTTCTCCGTCCTCGCCGAGGTCTACGGAGAGCGGCGCGGGCGCTACCCGGAGAAGGTCGCGGTCATCGGATCCGGCCCGGCCGGCCTGGCCTGCGCGCACGACCTCGCCCTCATGGGTTATCCGGTCACGATCTTCGAGGCGTCGCCGGTCGCGGGGGGGATGCTGCGCCTGGGGGTCCCGGAGTACCGCCTTCCCCGCGCCCTGATCCAGCTCGAGATCAACGCGATCCTTTCGCTCGGCGTGGAGCTCAAGACCAACGCCCGGCTCGGCCGCGACTTCACGCTCGAAGATCTGAAGAAGGAGGGCTTCTCGGCCTTCTTCCTCGGCGTGGGCGCCATGCGCAGCCGCGATCTGGCGATCCCGGGAATCGAGCTGGACGGCGTTCTGCGGGGCATCGATTACCTGCTGAACGTCAACCTCGGCTACAAGGTCGAGATGGGTCAGAACATCGTCGTGATCGGCGGCGGCAACGTCGCCCTGGATGTCGCGCGCACGGCGGCCCGCGGCGGAGAGCAGGTCAACCTCCAGCGCAATCTCTCGATCGTGCAGGCTCTCGACGTGGCGCGCAGCGCCATCCGCTTCGGCGCCCGCGAGGTGACGGTCTGCTCGCTCGAATCGGAGAGCGAGATGCCCGCCGCCAGGGAAGAGATCGAGGAGGCCGAGCGCGAGGGCATCCGCTTCCTGCACCGCGTGGGCCCCAAGAGCCTGGTGGGAGAGAAGGGGACCGTGACGGGGATCGAATTCCTCAAAGTCTCCCGGGTCTTCGACGAGATGGGCCGGTTCTCCCCGCAGTTCATCGAGGGCTCCGAGTCGATCTTCCCGACCGACACCGTGATCATCGCGATCGGACAGACGGGCGATTTCTCCTTCCTGGGGCCGGAGGACCGGATCGAGACGCGGGGCGGCCGGATCGTGATCGATCCCGACACCCTGGCCACGACCGCCCCCGGCGTCTGGGCGGGAGGCGACGCGGCCTTCGGCCCGCGGATCGCGATCAACGCGATCGCCGACGGCAAGAAGGCGGCCCGGTCGATCGACGAACGCTTCCGCGGCGAGCGGCGCCCCGAGAGGGACGTCGAGGTCGCAATCGATGTCCACCCTCACTACGAGCGGGACATGGACTACGAGGGGATCCCCCGGCAGAAGCCACCGATGCGCGCGATCTCCCGGCGCATCGGGCTGGCCGAGGTCGAAGAGTGCTTCGGGGAGCGCGAGGCGCGCCTGGAAGGAAAGCGGTGCCTCCACTGCTGGACCAACACGATCTTCGCGCAGGACCCGCAGGCCGGGACCGAGTGCATCCTCTGCGGGGGCTGCCAGGACATCTGCCCCGAAGACTGCATCGAGATCCTGCCGGTCGCCCTCGTGCGCGAGCCGCCGCGGGAAGTCTTCGAGCTCGCGCCGATCCTCGAAAACGGGCGGCGCGTGGGCTCGATCTTCATCAAGGACGAGGAAGTCTGCATCCGATGCGGCCTCTGCGCGCTGCGGTGTCCGGTCGGCACCATCACGATGCAGAGCTTCCGCACCAAGGAGGACGCCGTTGCCTGAAGATCCCGAGGGCCCGAAACTCGAGGCCGGGGAGCCGAGCCGCCGCGACTTCTTCTCCCGGATCGGCGTGAGCGCGTGCGCGGTGGCGGCGGTCGGGTCGGGCGTCGTGACGCTCGACTTCCTGAAACCCAAGGTCCTCTTCGAGCCGCCGACCCGGTTCGTCGCGGGCACCCCCGGGGAGTACGCCGAGGGCACCGTGCGGTTCAACAAGGAACAGAAGGCCTACGTCATCGGAGGGCCCACGGGGATCTACGCCCTTTCGGCCGTCTGCACGCACCTGGGCTGCATCACGCGGTTCCTCTCGGACGAGAAGTGCATCGCCTGCCCCTGCCACGGCAGCCGGTTCGACCTCGAGGGCAACGTCATCCACGGCCCGGCGCCGCGGCCCCTTCCCTGGCTCGACGTCCAGGCCGATCCGACGGGAAA
>JAWOLE010000278.1:0-12220 GCA_033853815.1 Thermoanaerobaculia bacterium | reverse complement strand
TGAAGAAGTCCACGTCCACCATCGTCCCGTCCGGCGCCTTGAAGTCCACGCAAGCAAAATATCTGCCGTCGGCGAGAGCCTGGAGCCTGTCCTTGTGGACCCGGACCAGCTCCAGGTCCCAGGTCTTGTTCAGGACGTCGTCCTTGACCTCGAACTTGCCGCCGGATGCCTTCGAAGCCTTCTCGATGTGCCCGGTAATGGCCTTGTCGATGTCCTCGATCGAGACTTTTTTCTCGCCCTTGGGATGCTCCTTTCCCTGAGGGTGCTCCTGGGGGTGCTCCTTCTGCGCGAGAGCCAGCGTGGAGAAAAGAAACATCGCCGTCAGACCGACCGCGAAGGACAGGAATTTCTTCACAACTCCTCCTCAAAAGGTTGAACCTGCGCCTCCAAGCTATGTTATCCCGGTCCGGCTCCCCGGAATTCCACCTAACATGAGGCCGCTCCACTGGCGGGGGGAGCGACAGGGGTCCCCGCCCGCATCGCGCCGCGCACGGCCAGGGCCATGTCGGGCAGGTTGGTGATGACCGACGCCACTCCCCCTTCGATGAAGCGGCGGACGTCCTCCTCGTCGTCCACCGTCCAGGGGTGGACCGTCAGCCCCGCTCCCGCCGCCTGTTCGAGCAGCGAGGCGTTGACCAGGTCCCGCCGCGGGCAGATCCCGTCCACGGGAGGGAAGAGGGGCGTCGGCCTGCCGGGAGCGGGAAGCGCGACCGCGCGATCGAAGATGAAGGCGGTCGCGATCTCCGGGTCCGTCTCGCGCATCCTTCGCAGGAACTCGGCGTCGAAGGAGGCCACCAGGCACCGCGCCCGCACGCCGAACTCCGCCGAAAGTGCGGCGACGCGGCGGGCCATGAGGATCGTCTGCGTCGAGGGCGAGGTCTTGACCTCGACGACGTAGCGCAGGGTGTGGCCGTAGCGGTGGAAGACCTCCTCGAGCTTGGGGACCCGATACTCCCCGAAATCCGAGGGAAGCTGGAGCTTCTCGATCTCCCGGGCCGTGAAGCTCCGGACCGGGACGCGCTGGCCTCCGAGCACGATGTCTTCGTCGTGGAAGAGCACGGCCTCGCCGTCGCGGGTCTGGCGCAGATCGAACTCGACGGCGTCGGCGCCGAGACTCTCGGCCCAGTCCAGGCTGTCCAGGGTGTTCTCGCGCGCGCGCCGCGGGGCGCCGCGGTGCCCCACGATCCAGACCGGATGCGGGGCCTTCCAGTCGCTCACGGCGGCGATTCTATTTCGGACAGGAGCGCGTCGAGCGCGCGGTCCGGATCGGAGGCTTCCGTGACGGCCCTTCCCACGACGAGCAGGTCGGCGCCGGCCTCGAGGGCCGCGCGCGGCGTCGCCACGCGCTTCTGGTCGGCCGCGGCGGCCCCCGCCGGGCGGATGCCCGGAACGACCGTCCAGAATTCCCGGCCGCAGGCGGCCCGGATCGCCGGAAGGTCCGCCGCAGCGCAGACGACGCCGTCCAGCCCGCAGTCCTTCGCCAGCACGGCCAGCCTCCGGGCGATTCCCTCGGTATGTCCCGCCACCGGCAGGTCCGCCAGGGCGCGGGCGTCGAGCGAGGTCAGAAGGGTCACCGCGATCAGCCGGACGTCGCTATCCGCGGTCGCCCGGCGCGCCGCCTCGAGCATCGCCCGTCCTCCCAGGGCGTGGACGTTGACGAGAGACGCCCCGGTCCGGGCGGCCGCGGACACCGCCTTCGCGACGGTCGCCGGAATGTCGTGGAACTTCAGGTCGAGGAAGACCCGCGCTCCCGTGGCGGCGACCTCCGCGACGACGGCAGGGCCCTGCGTGACGAACGCCTCGAGGCCGATCTTGAACCAGCCGACCCGGCCCGAGAAGCGGCGCGCCGCGGCGAGCACCTCGCGCCGGGTCGGGAAATCGAGGGCGAGGCAGACGCGCTCCCCCGCTCTCGACGTCATCCCCGGCCCCCCGCCTGCGGCAGAGGGACCCCCCTGCCGTGAGCGCGGCCCACCAGAGAGGCGACCGGCACGCTACGCTCCCGGCAGTAGGCCGTGAGCTCTTCCACCAGCCTCCCCGAGACGCCCGGCTCCTTGAAGTTCGCCGTCCCCACCTGGACCGCCGTCGCCCCGGCGGCCAGGAACTCCAGGACGTCGGACAGCTCCGAAATCCCTCCGATTCCCATGAGCGGGACGCCGGGGAGGGCGCGGGCGACTTCGAAGACCATACGCACGGCCAGAGGGCGGATCGCCGGCCCCGACAGCCCGCCCGTGCCGAAGGAGAGCCGGGGCCTGGCCGTCTCCGGGTCGATCGCCATGCCGACGAACGTGTTGACGAGCGAGAGAACGTCGGCGCCCGAGTCGCGCGCGGCCCGCGCGGACTGCACCAGGTCGGGAGCGTTGGGCGAAAGCTTGACGACGAGAGGCCGCCGCGTCGCCTTCCGCACGCGGGAGACGAGCGAAGCCGTCGCCTGCGGAGAGTTGCCGAAGAGCATTCCGCCCTTCTCGACGTTCGGGCACGAGATGTTGAGCTCGAGGGCGGCGAGCCCGTCGGCCTCTTCGAGCGCGCCGACGACCGCCACGAAATCCTCCTCCGTGTCCCCCCAGACGTTGGCGATGACGGTCGCGTTCAGTTCCTTCAGCCGCGGCAGCTTCTCGCGGAGGAAGACTTCCACGCCGACGTTCTGCAGCCCGATCGCGTTGAGCATCCCGGCGGGGGTTTCGCAGATACGCGGCGGGGCGTTGCCCGCGTGGGGGTGGAGGGAAAGCCCCTTCGTGCAGAGCGCGCCGAGCCTCGACAGATCCACGAAATCGGTGAACTCGAGGCCGTAGCCGAAGGTGCCGCTCGCCGTCACTATGGGGTTCTTGAGTGACAGCGGCCCGAGCTGGACCCGCAGGGGCTCTGAAGAATCGGACTGGGGGACTGGGAGACTGGGAGACTGGGGGAGGTCGGTCATAACTTTTCCCAGGCGATCTTCTCGGGTTGCAGGATAGGGCCTTCCGTGCAGGACACGATGAAGGGCTTCTCAACCGCCGGGATCACGCAACCCAGACACACGCCGAAACCGCAACCCATCGCCGCCTCCGTCGAAAACTCCGAGGAGAGTGCGAGGCTCGAAGCGGCGCGGGCGAGTGCGACGAACATCGGCATGGGGCCGCAGGCGTAGAGCCGCGCGTATCCGGCCCCGGAGGCGGCGCGGGAGAAGACGTCGGTGATGAAGCCGCGCTCCCCCAGAGAGCCGTCTTCAGTCGCGAGAACCGTTTTGCCGGGAACGATTCCTTCGAACCGCGCCGCGAGCGCGAGATCCGCCGCGTTTCGCGCGCCCAGGTAGAAGTCGGCGGCGATTCCGGCTCGCTCGAGCGCCTTGAAGAGGAGAGGGAACGGGGCCGCGCCGATCCCTCCCGCGACGACCGCGACCCGGTCTCCCGCGGCAAGCGCCTCCAGGGAGAAGCGATTGCCGAGAGGCCCGAGCAGCCGTGTCTCGCTTCCGATGGGGAGCTCGCCGAGCGCGGCCGTCCCCGGCCCGATCGCTCGCACGAGCAGCTCGACCTCGCCCCTCCCGGGATCGGCGTCGGCCACCGAGTAGGCGCGGCGCAGATAGGGCCGGATCCGCCCGGGCAGATCGAGCATGACGAACTGCCCCGGCGCGATCGAACGGGCCAGCTCAGGACAGTGGAATGTGACGGAAAAGAGGAGAGGAGAGAAGATCCTGCGGCGGACCAGAGGCGCCCGGTGGTCAGACCTCACCGGGCCGGAATTCTACCGTCAGACGAGGAATCGCACGTTCAGGTCTTCGCTCTCCCGCTCTTCTTCCTGGCGGCGGCGCGCCTTCTTCGCGCAACGCTCGCAGCGCACGCCCCCGTTGAACACCTCGTAGGGGCGCTCGTAGGACCCGCAACTGCGACAGCGGCGCAATGCATGGTGGTTGGCTGCGATGTCTTCGACCTGAAGGAAAGCTTCTTTGAACATCTTCGGCTCCTCGCGCACGCCCCCTGGTACTGCATGGTTCATACCCGAATCCATCTGCAAGGAAACAAAGGGTTTCGCTTTCGAAGACTTCGGGACGCTGTCGCTTGCGCGATACCGGCGTCCTCGCGCGAGGACAAGAACGACAGGTTCCAGATTCCAGGTTCCAGATTCCAGGTGGAGCTCCTTGGAATTTGGAATCTGGGATCTGGAATTTTTCGAGGTCGAGACTAGTAGCCGGCGACTTTATCGAGGCCGCGGCGGATGTGGCCGGCTTGCGGAAGGATGAAGTCCTCCAGGCGCGGCTGATACGCGACGAAGGTGTCCGTGGCCGCCACGCGCTCGACGGGAGCGTCGAGGTAGGCAAAGAGCTCCGATCCGATGCGGGCGGCGATCTCGGCGCCGTAGCCCCAGGAGATCGTGTCCTCGTAGACGACCAGGGCGCGGCCGGTCTTCCGGACGGACTTTTCGATCGCGCTCCAGTCGTACGGCGACAGACTCCGCAGATCGAGGATTTCGACGGTCTTCCCGGTTTCCTCGGTGAAGGCCTTCGCCGCCTGCCACGACCGATAGACTGTCGCCCCGTAGGTGACGATCGTGACGTCGGAACCCTCCTGAACCGCCGCGGCCTTGCCGAACGGGACCATGTAGTCGGGACCGGGATAGATCCCCTTGTTGTGGGTCTGCCGGTAGAGATGCTTGTGCTCGAGGAAGAGCACCGGGTCGTCGCAACGGATTGCCGTGCGCAAGAGGCCGTTGGCGTCGAGCGCGTTGGACGGCATCACGACCCGCAGTCCGGGAATATGCGTCATCAGGACCGCGCCCGATTGAGAGTGGTACATGGCGCCCCCGCCGATGTATCCGCCGATCGCCACGCGCACGACGACCGGGCAGGAGAAGGCGTTGCCCGAGCGCCAGCGCATGGTGGACAGCTCGTTGTGGATCTGCATGTAGGCGGGGAAGATGTAATCGTAGAACTGGATCTCCACGACCGGCTTCAGACCCCGCACGGCCATCCCGATCGCCCGGCCGATGATGTTGGCCTCGGCCAGAGGAGAATTGAAGACGCGCGCGCTCCCGTAGAGCCGCTGCAGGTTGGCCGTCAGCTTGAAGACGCCCCCCTTCCCCTTGCACTCGGCGAGCGCCGTCTCCCGCGAGGCGTCGGCCACGTCCTCCCCGAAGACGACGATCGAGGGATCGCGCCGCATCTCGTCGCGCAGGCAGGCGTTGATCAGGTCCACCATGGTCGTCTCGGCGGCCCCGGACTCGAAGCGAGGAGCCGTCTCAAAGGGGGCCGAGGTCGGGTCCACGTCGGGCGAATAGACGAACTCATAGGCCGACTCCGGTTCCGGCACCGGGGCCGCCAGCGCCTTGTCGGCCGCGTCGTTGATCTCCGCGTCCACCTCGGCCTTCAGGCGCTCGAGCCCCTCGGCTGAGAGAATCCTCTCTCCGAGCAGGAACTCGGCCATGGTCTTGACGGGATCGCGCCGGGCCTCGCGCTCGCGCTCCTCCCTGGGGCGGTAGAGCGTCTCGTCGTCGGAGAGCGAGTGGCTGTAGGGACGGATGACGTGCGCGTGGACGAACGCCGGGCCCCTGCGCGCCCGGCAGTACTCGGCAGCGTCGCGCAGCGCGTCGTAGGACTGGAGGAAATCGCAGCCGTCCACCTCCGCGACGAAGAGGCCCGGGAAGCTGCGCACGAGCCGGGAGATGGAGCCTCCCGGAGTGCTGACCTCGACCGGGACCGATATCGCGTAGCCGTTGTCTTCGATCAGGAAGAGGACGGGCATCTTCAGCGTGCAGGCGGAGGAGAGTCCCTCCCAGAACTCCCCTTCCGAGGTCTGCCCTTCGCCCCCCGAGACGACCACGATCTCGTCTCCGTGGAAGCCGCCTCTCCCGGCGAGCTCTGGGATCAGGCTCTTGCGCCACCCCGCCTCGGCCGCGCCGACCGCGTGAAGGAACTGCGTACCGGTGCAGGAGGACTTGGAGATCAGGTTGACGCGCTTGGAGCCCCAGTGGGCGGGCATCTGCCGTCCCGCGGACGCGGGATCGTCCCGGGCGCCCGCCGCCTGGAGGAACATCTCGTAGGGCGTGACCCCGATCTGGAGACACAGGGCGCGGTCGCGGTAGTAGAGATCGAACCAGTCGTAGCCGGGGCGGGCGACCATTCCGGCCGCCGTCGAGACCGCCTCGTGGCCGGCGCTGCTGATCTGGAAGTAGATCTTGTTCTGCCGCTTGAGCTGGATCTCCTTGTCGTCGATCCGGCGGGAGAGGTAGATGTTGCGGTAGGCCGCGACGAGGGTCGCGGAGTCCAGGCCGAAGTATTTGCCCTTCTCGATCTCGGTGGCCACGCGTCGAATATACAACGCGCGTCGGCGCGTCCGGGATGATCCGAATTCTTCAGCAAAGCCCTATCTTGAAGCTTCACCGCCTCTAGCCGCCCGGCGTCGGGCCGCCTCCCTCGTCGGCACGCTCCGGCCCTGCCGCCAAAGTTAGATCCGGGCCGTCGCTGGTCGCTCAGTCGCAGGGTTGGCGGGGCGGACGAATCAGCGTGCCATGCTCCTTCGCTCATCGCCTCCTCCGGGAGTCGTCCCGCCACCGGGGCTCTTACTCGGACTTAAGCCGGACTGCCAGCCCCGGAGCCGGCGGCGTTTCCCGGAGGAGGCCTTGTCCGAGGGCACACACCAAGATGATTGACCGAGATTTGCTGTCCCTGTGCCCGAGTGACCAGAGCGGCGGCCGGCAGGTGAGGTTTGCGGCCTGGCCGCCGCGTGCCGACGAGGGAAACGACGACGGATCCGGGGCGCCTTACTCCCAGATCGCGTCTCTGAAGGAGGTCGTACAGACGGTAAAGCTAGGACGCTGGCAATTCGTCAGCGAAGCAGGAAGGCGAGCGACGCTCGGATGCCCCAGACCTCCACCCCCGCCGCCAGAAGAGTCAGCAGCAGGAAGAAAAGGCCGACGCGGCCGGACCTCGGGTTCGATCCGAGCGGACTCATGAGAATTGCGGGTAGCATTCGCCGTGCCAGGCGGTTGCGGACCGCGAGCGCAGCAGAAACAGTGGCGCGCCTCGCCCTGTTGTTATGCTCGCAGGCCGCGATGAGCACGCACGGACCGGCCGATTTGCCGGTTTTTTCGGAATTTCCCGGGCCGCGCCCGGCTCCGCCGGATCTGGCCTCGGTCGATCCGCGCCTGGACCTCGCGGCGGAGATTGGCAGGCTCAAGCGACAAAAAAAAGCAGTCCTCCTCGCCCACTACTACCAGGAAGAGGAGATCCAGGAGCTGGCCGACTTCGTGGGAGATTCGCTCGATCTCTCCCGCAGCGCCCAGAAGAGCAGCGCCGACCTCATCGCGTTCGCCGGCGTGCGCTTCATGGCGGAGACGGCGAAGATCCTGAACCCCTCCCGGAAGGTCGTCCTGCCCGACTACGAGGCCGGCTGCTCGCTGGAAGACTCGTGCCCGCCGGAGGCGTTCCGGGCCTGGCGGCTGGCGCATCCGGGCGCCGTGTCGCTGACCTACATCAACTGCTCGGCGGCCGTGAAGGCCCTCTCCGACATCATCGTGACCTCCTCCAACGCCGAGAAGATCGTCCGCTCGATCCCGGCGGACAGGGAGATCCTGTTCGCTCCCGACCGCCATCTGGGAGCTTTCCTCGCGAAGAAGCTCGGCCGTCCGATGACGCTCTGGCCGGGGACGTGCATCGTGCACGAGCAGTTCTCCGAGCGCGAGATCGTCCGACTGAAGGCGCAGAACCCCGGCGCGCTTCTGGCCGCTCATCCCGAGTGTCCGGAGACCGTCCTGCGGCACGCCGATCACGTCGGCTCGACGCGCTCGATCCTGTCCTACGTCACGACGGCTCCGGGAAAGACCTTCCTGATCGCGACGGAGGAGGGGATCATCCACCAGATGAAGAAGATCGCTCCGGACCGGACCTACATCCCGGTGCCGCCGGACAACGGCTGCCGCTGCAACGAGTGCCCCTTCATGAAGCTCAACACCCTGGAGAAGCTCTACCTCTGCCTGCGCGACGAGCGTCCCGAGATCGTTCTGCCGGAAGACCTCCGCCGCGCCGCCAAGAAGCCGCTCCTGCGGATGCTCGAACTCTCGTGACCGAGGTCCGGAGCCGTCAAACGTTAAACGTCAAACGTTAAACGCAGCCGGCACGGCACCACGTTTTACGTTTTACGTTTTACGTTTCACGTTACCATCCGTCTCTATCAACCATGGATAAGCTCTCGGGGGAGGCGCTCGACGCGAAATTGCGCGAATTCCTCGCCGAGGACGTGGGGCCGGGAGACGTCACGACGGAGTGGACCGTGCCGGCCGAGGCCCGGGCGCGCGGCCGGCTCGTGGCCCGAACCGCGTGCGTGGTATCCGGACTCCCCGTCTCGCGCCGCATCTTCGAGCTGCTCGATCCGGACCTACGGTGGGAAGCCGAGGCTCCGGCCGGGTCGCAGGCGTTTCCGGAGGCGACGCTGGCGCGACTTTCCGGCCGGGCCCGCGCCTTGCTGACGGCCGAGCGCGTCGCGTTGAACCTCCTCCAGAGGATGTGCGGCATCGCGACCGTCACGCGGCGGTATGTCGGTGAGGTCGTGGGGACGAACTGCCGGGTCCTCGATACCCGCAAGACCGCGCCGGGGCTTCGAGCGTTCGACCGTATGGCGGTCCGCGACGGCGGAGGCTGCAACCACAGGGACGGCCTCTACGACATGGTGCTGATCAAGGACAATCACCGGCGCCTGGGCGGCGGGGTGTCGGCGGCGCTCTCGGCCGCGCGGCAGCGGGCGGCGCCCGGCATGCCGGTCGAGGTCGAGGTCGAGAGCGAGGAGGAGCTGCGCGAGGCGATCGCGGCCGGGGCCGGCAGGATCCTGATCGACAATCAGACTCCGGAGACGGTCGCGCGGTGGGCCCGCATCGCGCGGGAAGCTTCCTCCCCGCCCTTCCTCGAGGCGTCGGGTAACATGACGCTCGAAACCGTGCGTGCCTACGCGCTCGCCGGCGCGGACGCGGTTTCCGTCGGCGCCCTGACGCACTCCGTCGCCGCGGCCGACATCGCGCTCGAGCTCGAAACCGATGAGTGAGTCGGCCGAGGTTCTGGTCCTCGGGACCGGGGTCGCCGGGTGCGCGGCCGCCCTGGCCGCGGCCCGCGAAGGATCCTCCGTCACGATCGTCACGCGGGCGAGCGAGGCCGAAGCCTCCAACACCCTCTGGGCGCAGGGAGGGATCGTGGCGCGGCCGCCCGGCGACACGCCCGAGGCGCTCGCGGCCGACATCGAGAAGGCCGGGGATGGCCTCTGCTCCCCGGAGGCCGTGGACCTGCTCGCGCGCGAAGGGCCGGATCTCGTTCAGAAGCTCCTCGTCGAGGAGCTCGGCGTGCCCTTCGACCGGAAGGGCTCGGGATTCCACTGGACGCGGGAGGGCGGCCACGCGATCCCGAGAATCCTCCACGTCAAGGACGAGACCGGGATGCCGATCGAGCGCGCGATGCTCGAGGCCTGCCGCCGGGAATCGAAGATCGGCTGGCTCCTGAAGACGACCGCCGTGGACCTGCTCACGCTGTCGCACGACTCGACGGATCCGACCGACCGCTACGGGCCTCCCACCGTGATCGGCGCCTACCTGCTCGAACGGCCGAGCGGCGAAGTCCGCCCGATGCTGGCCCGCGAGACGATCCTGGCGACGGGGGGACTGGGGCGCGTCTACCTGCACACCACCAATCCGCAGGGGGCGCGCGGCGACGGCATCGCGATGGCGCGGCGCGCGGGCGCGCGCCTGCTCAACCTCGAATACATCCAGTTCCACCCGACGGCGCTCCTCCATCCCAAGGGGCGGCTGCTGCTGACCGAAGCCCTCCGCGGCGAAGGAGCGAAGATCACCGACGCCGCCGGGAGGCCCTTCCTGGGTGAAGCCCACCCGGATGCCGAACTCGCGCCGCGCGACATCGTGGCCCGGGCCATCCACCAGCGCATGCTCGAACGCGACGAGCCCTACGTCCATCTGGACATCTCGCACAAGCCTGCGGACTGGATCCGGGATCGTTTCCCGACGCTGACGCGGCGCTGCCTCGAGTACGGTTTCGACCTGACGTCAGGCCCCGTGCCCGTCGTCCCCGCGGCGCACTACTCCTGCGGCGGCGTCGCCGTGGACGCCGATGGAGGCTCAACGCTGGCGCATCTGCGCGCGGCGGGCGAGGTTTCCTGCACCGGCGTCCACGGAGCCAACCGACTGGCCTCGACCTCCTTGCTCGAGGGTCTCCTGTGGGGATGGCGCGCGGGGAAAGCCGCGGCGCGAGAGGCGCGAAAGGTGGGCGCGCAGAGCTTCGCCCACGTCCGCCCCTGGCAGCCGGAGCACGAACCCGTGGACTCCGCCCTGATCGCCCAGGACTGGATGGTCGTGCGGCACACGATGTGGAACTACGTCGGCCTCCTGCGATCGGAGAAGAGGCTCCACCGGGCCGGCCGCATCCTGTCGGAGTTGCAGGTCGAGATCGAAGACTTCTACCGCCGGGGCACGATGTCCGACGAGCTGCTGGGCCTCCGAAACGGCGTCCAGACGGCGCTCGCCATCCACCGGGCGGCCACGGAGAACCGCGTTTCCCGGGGCTGCCACTACCGCGAGGAGGCGTGAGAGCCGAGGTGTCAGGGTTCAGGTTTCAGGTGAAAGGCAGGTTTCAGGTGCCAGGTGCCGGGTTGGAACCGGGCTTTGGTCCCTGACACCTGACACCTGATACCTGACACCTGTTTTCCCCTGACACCTTTTCCCCTGACACCTTTTCCTCCACACCTGCTACAGTCCCGCCGGTTATGAGCGTGCTGTTTCTCGACTTTCCGGGCGGCGAGCGCGATGCCCGGGTCCAGAAGCTCGCCAGGACCGGAGCGCACATCCTGCCCACGGAACTACGGTGGCCCGGCTTCTTCGAGCTGGCGAAGAAAGAAAAGCCTTACGCGATCGCGATCGACTTCGCCCAGGCCCCCTCGCATGCCCTGGAAACCGCCGACTATCTGGCCAAGGCCAAGGAGACGCGCGAGGCGGCCTTCTATCTGCTGCAGGTTCCCGCAGATCGGATCGACATCGTCTCCAAGCGGCTCCCGCAGGCGAAGATCGTCAGCGATCAGCAGCTCGCCGCGGAGCTCGTCGAGGCGGAGAAGCAGGCGCAGGAACGGGCTCGCCAGAAGAAGGAAGCCGCGGCCCAGGCGCGCAAGAACGCCCGGACCCGGGCGGCGGCCGAAAAATCGCCGGCCGCGGCTCGGGCAGCGAAACCCTCGCCGCAGAAGCCGAAGAAATCCGCCGGCAAGCCGGAGAGAAAGTCCGCGCCTCCGAAGAAGAAGAAAAAGACGCGGCGCGCCACGCACCGCTCCGGCCGCAAAAGGTAAGCCCCAGCAGGTTGCTGAAAAAGGGTATGGGATGGCGTTACGAGCGCCGCGGGGCCAGATGCAAGGAAGCGCGACGACGGCGATGCTTGGGCATCGTCGAGGAGCGATGACGCGGCAGATGGCCCCGCGCCGCCGTAACCCGAAGGGTGGACGGCACTTTGCCGGCGCCCGCCAGACCAGCACGCCGCAACGATCCACCACGAACAGGTTCGGGCGCCGAATGCAAAGTGCCGGACACGACGCCCGTATCCATTTTTCAGCAGCCTGCTAGCCTGAGCCAGCAGGCCGGGGCGGAGCCGGCGCGCGTGAGCGACATTCCGCCGTCAAACCGCGCGAGACGGTTCTACGCGGGAGTCGCCGGGCTGCTCGTCGTGTGGGTCGTCCTGGTCCTGGCCTGGTCCTACGCCGCTCGCGATCTGCTGCCCATCGTCCCGCGCAGACTCTGGCCGGCGGAGATCCAGAGGCGCGCCCCGCCGCTCGCCCGTTACGATTCCGGCTGGTATCTGAGGATTCTCGAGCTCGGATACGGGCCGCCGCCGCCGCCCGGCCAGCCTTCCGCCCACGTCTTCTTTCCTCTTTATCCGCTCGCCTCCCGCGCGCTCGCCGCGATGTTCGCGATCGACGGGTTCGCGGCCGGGCAGTTGCTTTCGATCCTCTGCTTCCTCGCCGCCGGCATGCTCTTCGCCGCGGAGGGGCGATCGAGGCTGGGGGAGAGAGGCGCACGGCACGCGCTCCTCTTCCTGCTTCTCTACCCCACGTCCTTCTTTCTGGTTTCGATGTACTCCGAGTCTCTCTTCCTCCTGCTCGCTCTGGCGGCGTTCCATCAGGCGCGGCGCGACCGGCCGGCGGCCGCGGTCGTCCTCGGCCTGGCCGCCGGATTGACCCGATTCACCGCGCTCGCGCTCGCGCTGCCTCTGGCGATGGAG
>JAWOLE010000277.1:0-3680 GCA_033853815.1 Thermoanaerobaculia bacterium | reverse complement strand
GCCGCGCTGACGCTGTTTGCCTTCTTCGCGGAAGTGGCGGGCCGCCCGCCCGACGGGCTGTCGAACCTCGACGCGTGGCGCCAGCGCTATGAGCTTCTCCGAACGGCATGGCCTGACGCTCCGAGCTTCGAGCGCGCGATCGCCGCCCTTCCCGCCCATCTGGAGATGGGCGTTCGAGCCCATCGTCCGTCGATCGAGAGCGGCATTCAGCTTCGGTCGGTCGATTTGGTGCCCGGCGTCCAGATCGCGCTTGCCAGAGAGCGTGTGGCGGCCCTGGGCCGGCAGGTCCTGGAGACGCTCGGCCCCCTGGAGAAGTGCAAGCGGTGTCGCAAGGAAGGTTTCTTCCGGCACCTGCTGCGCACGCGCGGCCTGGACGAACGCCATGCGCTGGTGTGCCCGTCGTGTGCGGCGGTGACCAAGAGCTACTGGCTCTTCAGCCAGGCCGACGGAATCGAGGCCCTGCTTCCGCATTCCCTGCGCCTGGGCCTGGTCGTCGAGCAGGTCGTGCGCTTCGGCGGTGCGTTGATCGGTTTCCAGTTCCTGCCGGCCGAGCGGGAGAAACTGACGGCGCAGATGCTCAAGTCGCGCCTGGTGGAGTTGTACTTCCGACCCTACGGGATCGACGTCGCAGCGCGGGACCTCCAGTTGAGTTCCGGGCGGACGTCGCTCGCCGCCGCGGCCCGAGTTCCGCCGCAGGGAGCGATCGCCGTCGCCTTCGGGCGGCAGGCCAAGCGCTCCGAGCGGGAAGCAGTCGAGTTCCTTCGGACGCGGATCGAGCGGCGGTTCAAGCCGGAAGCGTGAGCTACCTCGGCTTGCGCCACTGAGCGACGACGGCTGCGAACCGGGTGGCCACTTCCTCGAGGTACGGGGAAGCGACGTCGGCGGGAATGCCACGCTCGGACTGAAGGCGCTCGACGGCGAATCGCAGGGCTTCGGCCCAGGGACTCGTCTCGCCCGGTCGCTTGCTTTCAATCGCGATGGCTGCCGAGGTCCGCATCGAATCGCTCCGTCATAGGTGAGTGCCTGCTCGCCGCGTTTTCTGGGATGGCGCCCCGCCCGGCCCACTGTGAACCCCGTCACGCGGGGCGCGTCCCATTTCGCTGCTGGAACGCGACGGCCGCGCCGCCATTCCCGCGGGTCGGACGACGGAGGCTCGATTTAAGGGAACTCGAAGATCCGCATCCCCCCAACGGGATGACGGCAATCACAGGTTGGGTTGCGTTCGCTGCGACGCAGAGAGCCGGTCCCTCGCCCTCTGCCGCCTCACACCAACGAGTAGCGCCCCGCCGAGTCGCGCACGCGTCCCTCCGCTTCGAGCTTCAACAGCGTCGCCAGCGCGCTGCGTTCCGCCACGGGATACATCATGGGGTGCGTGTCCGCGTACGCGCGCTCGACGATTTCTGCGACCGTCGTCGCTCCCTCGCGCAACGCGCCGACGATGAGGTCCTCGCGTTCCTTTCGGTGCGTCAGGTATTCGCGGAGCTTGCCGGGTCCGTCGAGGATGGCCGGCCCGTGCGCCGGGTAGATCACCGTCGGCTCCAGCGCGAGCAGCTTCTCCAGCGAGCCCAAGTACACCGCCATGTCGCCCTCGGGCGGGTCGATCACGATGGTGCTCACCCCCGAGACCATGTCGCCGGCGATGAGCGCCTGGGTCGTGAGATCGAGGAGACACACGTGCCCGCGAGCGTGTCCGGGCGTGTGCACTACCTGGAGGTGCATCGCCGGGTCGCCGTTCAATTCGAGCACGTCGCCGTCGGCGAGGCGTCGGTCGACGGGGAAGGGGAGCGCGCTCGCGGTCGCCTCGTGGGCCCAGATGGGAAGACCGAACCGGTCTGCCAGAGCTCGCGCACCGCCGACGTGGTCCTGATGTCGGTGCGTGAGCACGACGGCTTTCGGCGAGATCCCATCCTCTCGATAGCGCGTCAGGTACTGCGCCAGCCGTTCCTGCTCTGCGCCGTCGGGCGCCCCCGGGTCGACGATCACCGTGTCGCGATTCCCGATCACGTAGCAGTTCGTGTGGGTCGCCGGCGGGAGGGTCGGCGTGCGCAACGGGAAGAGGCGGATTCCCTGCTGGAACTCGATCCGCTGTGCGATGTGATCGGGGCAGTGCGCCGGGTTGCGCATCCGTTCCAGCGCTTCCTCTCTGGAACGGAAGCTGGCCAGCGCCCGGATGGCGTTCAGATTGGGCGGGTGGAGGAGCGCGGTGCCCGCGCCCCAGCGACGGAGCGCGTTGGCTGGCCGAATGAATCCCCCCTCGGCGAGTTCTCCGGCTTCCGGCCAGACCTCGCCTCGCTGTCCGGCTGGGCACTCCACGAGGAACAGCCGTGCGTCGTAGCGCATCGGGATGAAGGGTGGAGTGATCCATCGCCCGGCGGCCGGGAAGTCCTCGCTGTGAATCGACAGCTTCTCCCGCCCCAGGATCAGCGCGAACTCGACGTCCCCAGCGAGCAGCGCGCGGCGGTACTGGATCAGGCGGTCGGACGGCACCGCGTCGGCCCCGCGCGCCAGGAGAACGCCACTCTCCTCGAAGACCTCACGGCACGCCGTTGCGCGGATCGTCGCCTCGAAGCCCGACGCGCCTTGGACCGGAATCGCCTGGTCCGCGTCGTCCACGCGACCGCCGAGGAACGCATGGAACCCGGCGCTGAACCGCGTCGCCTTGCCCCGGCGAACCCAGAACACCTCGACCTCACCTGCGGGAGTCCGGCGGTAGAGGGGCACCGCGGCAGCGTCGACCGGATCCTGGGGGACGAGGTCGAAGGAAGGCATTCCCTGAAGAAGCTCGCTCATCGTGGCGGAATGATGCGGACCGCCGGATCCCGGGTCAAGACAAGCGACGAGATCCCACCGCACCGCGCCTGCGCGCCCAGAGGGCGAGAGCGAGGAGGAGGGCGAAGACCGAGGGAGGTGCCTCCGGCGCACCGCATCCGCATCCCTGCCCCGTGCCGGGGGGACCTCCCGCGTCGGTCGAACCGCCTGCATCGCTTCCCGTCTCGGGCTGGCACGATTCCGGGAAGCCGGGCATCCCGGTCCGGCAGGCGAGTCCTGGACAGCACGGCGGCCGGTACGTCCCACCGTCCGGAAGGGCCACATCCAGGCAGTAGCCGCCGGATGCGAGGCAGCCGGCGTCCGTCAGGTTCGGGCGAATGCACCGGGGGAGGGAAGCCTCTCCGTAGGCACAGGAAAGCCCGGCGCAACAACTGGCGCCGGCCCCGCACTCGACGCCTTCACCGGCACAACCGGCGTCGCTCTGCGCGGCCGCTTCGGGCGACGCCGACGCGCCGAGAATCGCCAGAGTCGTGAGGAGCAGGCGCGTATGCACGGGCCAGACTGCGTACCTCAGGAAGTCGCCCGCTCACAAGTGGGCGGGACGCCGGTGATCGTTTTCGTTCGCCCCACACATTCATGGCCGACGACTCGGGGCTGACACGGGCTCGGCCTTGGCGAGGAGCGGAGAAGGCTCATGGCGAGCCGACCGATCTGGACTCGAAAAACCCTGTGGGTGGCGTGGTCCCTGGCCGTCGCCGCGGGATGCGAGTGCGGCGGGAACCCGCTCCGGGTGACGTCCGACCTGCCTGACGCAGGCCCAGCGGACGCGGGTCCGCAGCCGGTCGACAGCGGGTTGCCACCCGACGCGGGGCCCGCGCCTGCGGATGCCGGTGTGCCGCCGGCCGACGCAG
>JAWOLE010000276.1:0-15005 GCA_033853815.1 Thermoanaerobaculia bacterium | reverse complement strand
CCTTCAGGTTGACGGCGATCGCCTCCGCCTCCCCGCGCTCCTCGGCGTCGATGCCGGGGTAGGCGCCGGCCGTGTCCACGAAGGAGAGGATCGGCCGGCCGAACTTCTCGGCGAGCTGCATGATGCGCAGGGCCTTGCGGAACCCCTCGGGGCGGGGCATGCCGAAGTTGCGGCGGATCTTCTCCTTGGTGTCCCGTCCCTTCTGGTGGCCGACCACCGCGACCGGGCGCCCGCGAAAGAAGGCGAAGCCCGAGACGATCGCTGCGTCGTCGGCGAACTTCCGGTCCCCGTGCAGCTCTACGAACTCCGTGGTCAGCCCTCCCACGTAGTCGAGCGTGTAAGGGCGGGCCGGGTGGCGCGCCACGAGCGTCTTCTGCCAGGGGGTCAGGCCGGCGTAGATCTCCCGGGTCACGCGATCGAGCTTCTCGTGCAGCTTGTCGAGATCCCTGCGGTGCGCGGCGTCATCGGGCAGCGCCGAGAGCTCCTCGATGCGCCGGCGCAGTTTCAGGATCGGTTCTTCGAAGTTCCCGTCTTCGTCCATCGTGCTGATTGTACCGGCGCGGGGTCGAAGCGGCGTCTACAGGAGATCCTGCGGGTCCACGTCCACGGCGATCTGGACGCCCGCGGGGGGCCGCTCGGGAACGGACGACTCGAGTGCGTCGAGAACCGCCAGCCGCTCCGCGGCCCGGATGAGGATCTGAAAGCGCCAGCGCCCCTGGAGCCGCTCGAGCGGCGCGGGCGCCGGGCCCGAGATCCGGAGCGATGCGTGTCTCGCAACGCCTTCGCCCAGGTCCCGGGCAGCCTCCTCCGCCTTCTCGCGGTCGCGCGAGGAGACGAGCACCGAGGCGAGCTGGGAAAAGGGGGGATAGAAGAAGGCGCGGCGAAAAGCCAGCTCCTCGGCCGCGAAGCCGTCGATGTCGTGCGCGGCCGCGCGCCGGATGGCCGGGTGGCTCGGATGAAAGGTCTGGACATGCACGGTCCCGGGAGAGGTCCCCCGCCCGGCCCGGCCCGCCACCTGAGCGACGAGCTGGAAGGTCTTCTCCCCCGCGCGGAAGTCGGGGAAGTTCAGGAGCGTGTCGGCCGACAGGACCCCGACGGCCGTCACACCGGGAAAGTCGTGACCCTTGGCGACCATCTGCGTCCCGATCAGGCAGGAGGCGCGCCCCGACGTCACGTCGTCCAGGACCGCCCCCGCGCCCCGGCGGCGCGCGGAGTCCCGATCGAGGACGACGAACGGGACGCCGGGGAAGATCTCGGCGAACCTCTCGGCCACGCGTTCCGTGCCGGCGCCGATCGCTTCGAGCACCGCGCCTCCGCAGTCGGGACATCGCTCGGGCCGCGCGAGCCTCTCGCCGCAGTAGTGGCACACGAGCACGCGACCACGCTCGTGGACCGTCCGGCAGACGCTGCATCGCGTGCAGCGGAAGTCGAAGCCGCAGTCCCGGCAGAGCAGAAAGGGAGCGAAGCCTCGCCGGGGCTGGAGGAGGATCGCCTGCTGCCCTCGCGAGAAAACCTCGCGCAGCCTCTCGACGAGCGCCCGCGAGAAGAGGGGGACGCCTTTCTCCTCCGGCCGCGGGGCCTCGCGCTTCAGGTCCACGAGCGTCACTTCCGGCAGCGGCCTGTCGTCCACTCGCGCCGTCAGCCGGAGCAGGCGTAGCCGCCCGTCCCGGGCCGCCTGGTAGGCCTCCATCGAAGGGGTGGCGGAGCCAAAGAGCAGGGCCGCCCCGGAGGCGCGTGCCCGGATCGCCGCGACGTCCCGCGCGTCGTAGCGGGGCGACTCTTTCTGCTTGTAGGAGCCGTCGTGCTCCTCGTCCACCACGAAGAGCCCGGGGTCGGCGACGGGAGCGAACGCTGCCGAGCGCGGACCGATGACCGTGCGGGCGGAGCCGGTGCGCACGCGGTCCCACTGCTCCGCCCGGTCCCTCTCGGACTGAGCCGAGTGGAGG
Organism: Thermoanaerobaculia bacterium; assembly: GCA_033853815.1. Lineage (GTDB taxonomy): Bacteria > Acidobacteriota > Thermoanaerobaculia > UBA5066 > Gp7-AA6 > JAWOLE01. The sequence goes on along the minus strand of JAWOLE010000276.1, from coordinate 13,059 downwards.
ACCGCCGCCTGGTCGCCGAATTGCCGGGCGAGTTCCCGCGAGAAGACCGGCGTCAGCGCGATCTCCGGCACGAGCCATACGGCGCCCCGGCCCTGCGCGAGAGCGGCGGAGATCGCCCGCAGGTAGACCTCCGTTTTCCCGCTGCCCGTGACCCCCTGCAGGAGCGCGGGAAAGTAGCGCCGCTGCGCGATCGCCCCGGTCAACTCGGCCAGAGCGGCGGCCTGCTCCTCGGTCAATCGGAAGGCGCCGCGGGCGGAGCGGGCCGGAGCCGGCTCGAGAGGCCTGGGCGCCTGCTCGAAGAATCGCAGGACGCCCCGGGCCACGAGGTTTCGCAGGACGGCCGGCCCGGCTCCGGTCTGGAGGCGGACCTCGGCGGCCGTCGCGGGGCGGCCGAGGGCCTGGAGATAGGCCAGCACGTCTCCGCCCCGACGGCTGCCCTTGAGCAGGCGCGCGTGCTCCCGCGAGTCCCCGGCTCCGGGGGCGTAGGCCTTCTCCAGCCGCGGCCGGCGCTCGCTCACACGGGAGACCGCGCGAACGTAGCCGCGCTCCTCGAGCGTTCGCAGAGCCTCCTGGCGGCCGGCGACCGGCAGGTCCGCCAGACGCCCCGCCGCGCCCTCGCGCCGCCGGTCCAGACTCTCTCCTTCGGCGCCCGGCGCGCGGGCGAGAGCTCCCCGCTCCGTGATGCGGTACCGCACGGCGCCGGACGCCCGCAGCCGAGCGGGAAGAGCGGTCTTCAGCACTTCACCCGTCGAGGCGAAGGACCGCTTTGCCACGCGCTCGGCCGCCGAGAGCAGTTCCGCGGGACAGACGGGCTCCAGGTCCAGCACCTCGAGGACCTCGCGCAGGCCCGGCGCCTCGCCCTCTTGTCCCATCACGACTCCGGTAAGGGCCCGTTCGCCGAAAGGTACGCGGACGCGGGTCCCCGGCTCGGGCATCGGGAGACCCTCGGGCACGCGGTAGGAGAAGTTCTTGCGGATCGGCAGGGGCAGAGCCACCGACACCACACGAGAACGGGTGAACGGGTGATCGGGTGATCGGGTGATCGGGCTTTCTCCAATCACCCGATCGCTCGATCGCAGATCACCCGATGAACCTTCATTCACCCGATCGCTCGATTGCCCGACGGCTAGGTGCGCGTGGGAATCGGGGAGTCGTCCTCGTCCGTGTCGTCGCGCACGAAGACGTAGGAGTGATGCAGCGGATCCCAGCGGTACCGGCGCACGGCTTCGTCGGAGAGATCCGGAGTGATCAGGACCGCGTCGCGGTCGATCGAGAGGTCTCCCCTCGCGAGCGAGACGTCCCGCTCGATGAAGGAGCCGGCGTTGAATCCCGAGCCCTCCCCCTTCTTTCCCGTGAAGACGACCACCGAGAACCAGGGGGTGTCCGGGCCCGAGTCGCGCCGGACGAAGGCCGCCACGAAGTCGAGAACGCCGTCATCGTTCAAGTCTCCGCGCACGAAATACGGGTGATACACGCCGTAGAGGCGGCGGACGTCCGAATCTCCGTCGCCCGAATCCTGGCGGTCCTCGTCCCTGGCCAGGCGCAGTTCCGTGTGGAGCCGCAGGAACCCGTCCACGGCCGCCTTCTCGGCCGGCGTGAAGGGGTACCCCGCCGAATCCGCGCGGGCCGCCGGGAGCTGGGCAGGGCGCGGGGCCTCTTCGGCTGCGGGCGGCGCGTTGCGCGCCTGTCGGGCGGTCGCTCTACCGCACGAAAGCGCCGCCGCGCCGACCAACACCAGGACCGAAACTCCCAGGAACCTCGAAAAAGCGATCATCACTCCATCCACCGCGGGCCCGGCAGCCGGCGGCCGGCCACCGCGCAGGTCCCGAGCCGTTCATTCTAGCCCGGTTCTCCGGGTCCACTCGGGCCCAACAGCCGGCTATGGCGGCGCGAGAAGGGTGCCCGCGGGATCAATGCCAGAATGAGGTGGCCAGGGCCGGTCTGAACTCCCGGCCCGCGTGAATAAGGAGCTCGCCGTGAGAGAAGAGCGCGACAGCCTCGGCGTTCGGCAGATCCCGGACGACGCCTACTGGGGCGCGCAGACCTCGCGCGCCGTGGAGAACTATCCGATCTCGGGAGAGCGGGCGCATCCGGAGATGATCCGGGCGTACGCCCGGATCAAGAAAGCCTGCGCCGAAGCCAACGCCGAGACCGGGCGCCTGGACGCGCGCAAGGCCGCCGCGATCGCCCAGGCTTGCGACGAGGTCGCGGAACTCCGCCATCAGGAACAGTTCGTCGTGGACGTCTACCAGGCAGGCGCCGGGACCTCCTTCCACATGAACGTCAACGAGGTCCTGGCGGGGCGCGCCGCGGAGATCCTCGGCCATCCGCGAGGGGACCGCGGGGCGGTCAACCCCAACGACGACGTCAACCTCGGCCAGTCCACCAACGACACGTTCCCCACCGCGCTCCACATGGCCGCGATCGCCGTCGGGCGCCCGCTCGCGGCCGAGGTCGGGAAGCTCGCCGAGTCCTTCCACCGCAAGGGCGTCCAATTCGAAGGGATCGTCAAGTCGGGGCGGACCCATCTGATGGACGCCGTTCCCGTCACGCTCGGCCAGGAGTTCCACGCCTTCGGCTCCGCGGTCACTCACCGGCGGGAGGCCCTGGCCCGCGCGCTCGACCTGCTCCGCGAGCTGGCGCTCGGCGGCACGGCGGCCGGGACCGGCATCAACACTTCCGCGGGATTCCGCGAGAGGGCAATCGGCAAGCTCTCGGCCCTCGCGGGTGAGGATTTCCGGCCCGCCTCCGACGCTCGGGAGGGGCTTCAGAGCCGGGCCGCCGCCGGGGACTACTCGGCGTCGCTCCGCGCGCTGGCCGTCGAGCTCGGGCGCATCGGGAACGACCTGCGCCTGCTCGCCTCCGGGCCGGCGACCGGGCTCGACGAGATCCGGCTCCCGGCTGTCCAGCCGGGCTCCTCGATCATGCCCGGAAAGGTCAACCCGTCGCTGCTCGAATGCCTGAACATGCTCTGCTTCCAGCTGGTCGGCCTCGACACCGCCAACATGCTCGCCGTCGGAGCCGGCCAGCTCGACTTGAACGTCATGATGCCTCTTCTCGCTTACAACCTGACCCGCGGCCCCCAGCTCCTCGCGAACTTCCTGCCGGTCGTGCGGACCCGGTGCGTGGACGGCATCACACCCAACCCCGAGAAGTGCCGCCACTACCTCGAAGAGTCGCCGTCGGTCGTCACGGCCCTGACGCCGAAGATCGGCTACGCCAGGGCCGCGGAGATCTTCAAGGAGGCGGTCGCGCGGGGGGTTCGCGTCCGGCAGGTCCTTCTGGAGAAGAAGATCCTGACCGAGGGAGAGCTCGACGCCGCCCTGACCCCGGAGGCGCTCCTGGGCCCCCTGGAGTGACGGAGCCGGAAATCGGAAATCGGAAATCGGAAATCGAGCGATAAGATAGCGACTTCGATTCCCGATTCGCAATTTTCGATTTACGGCTCAAGGAGGGGCGCTATGACCTGGCCTCAGGACTGGCAGACCAACGTCCTCTTCCTTCTCCGGTGGGGTCATTTCCTGGCGGGCATCACCTGGATCGGGCTCCTCTACTTCTTCAACCTCGTCAACGTCAACTTCATGAAGGAGCTCGACGCCGCGACCAAGAACAAGGTGATCCCGAACCTGATGCCCAAGGGGCTCTGGTGGTTTCGATGGGGAGCGTTCTATACGGTCCTCTTCGGTTTCCTCTACTACCTCGCACTCCTCGGGGCCGAGCACATCACGGCGCGCGTGATCGTCTGGCTCGTCGCGTGGACCGTGGCGTGGCTGATCGTCGCGGCCCTGCTGCGCATGTCGGTCGCGGGCGGCCCGCTGAAGGACGGCCGCGTGCTCGCCCTCGCCATCGGGGTCCTGGTCCTGATCGTGGCCGCGGGAGCGGTCGCCTACATGCGCAACGGCGGCAGCAACCGCACCGTCGCGATCTCGATCGGAGGCGGGATGGGCTACGTGATGTTCATGAACGTCTGGATGATCATCTGGCCGCTCCAGAGGAAGATCATCGCCGCGACCAAGGCGACCGCGGAGACCGGGGCGCCGGCTCCGGCCGACATGCCCAAGTGGGCGCGGAGGGCCTTTCTCGCGTCCCGCACCAACGCCTGGCTCTCGGTCCCCATGCTCTTCTTCATGGGCGCCGCGAGCCACTTCCCGATCTTCGGGACCGTACCGCAGTAGAAAGGAACCCCGGCTGCGAGGTTCCCGGTCGCGGCGCGCGTACCCTGAGCCCTCGTAGCAAAAACTCTCGGCGCCGGTCGCGCAGCGACTGCCCGCGCCGAAAGTTGCGCGCGCCGCGGGAGCTTAGCGCTAGCACGGGATCAGGCGAGCGATCGAGGCCGCATCCGGCCGAGTCGCTCGCCGGTGCGCCAAAGGCGCAGATCCCGTGTTTAGTGCGAAGCGACGGCGAGGTAGTCCCGGACCTTCTTCATATCCTCCCACACGTCCTTCTTGCGCTCGGGCGAACGCAGCAGGAAGGCGGGGTGGAAGGTCGGCATGACGCGCACGCCGTGCGCGGTCTGCCAGCGGCCGCGAAGCTTGCCGATCGGTTCGTCCGTGCCGAGGACGACCTGCGCCGCGAAGGTGCCGAGGGTAACGATCGCCTTCGGGGAGATCAGGCGAATCTGCTCCTCGAGGAAGGGGCGGCAGGCCTCGACCTCGTCGCGCTCGGGATTGCGGTTCTCCGGAGGCCGGCAGTTGTGAACGACGCCACCAGTGGTAACAAAGTTATGACTTTCCTCAACATCGATGCAATAAAAAGTGACGTCGTTTCGACTCTCCGACGTTATGTCCTCGACCCCGACCTCATCGTACAGAACCTCCGGGGGTTGTCGACGGAAACGGGACAAATCAAAAGGCACCTGAAGCGCCACGTCGGGGTGAAGTTTGTAGCGCATCGATGGCGGGGCGTAAGGTGCGATTCGCTCTGCAAGCTTCCGCGTCGTTGAAACGTCGAAATAGAGCCTCCCGTGTGCGGCCTTCGCTGGCAAGCCAATGCGAGCCAGCTCTCCCAAGAGAATCTCGAGGTCCGCCGATGAAAATCCACAAGTGGCGATCTCAGCCAAGGGACGTCGGGTCGGCCGAATTCGGGTGTACCCATCGTCCATGAACCAGATTGCAAGCATTCGGTCGTTCAATTTCCCTCGGAGAGACGGCGGAACTCGTTTCGTAGGTCGGTAGAACTCCTCGCGGACGATCCCAAGGGCTCGGTGCGCAAGAGTTCGAGCTTGAACGATCGGACAAGCCTTTGGCCCACCGGAGACGGCCGCAACTGCGAGGGCCTGGATGCGAGGACGTAGCTCATCGAGCAGTCCCGCCTTGAAGGCCGCGTAGTCCGCCTGTGCTGCTGAGTGAGAAAAAGCGAGGTAGGCGCTCTTCGCGCAAAGTGTCCCGTCCCCCAGAAGCGTTCCCCAGACCACATCTCTTGCGACCGGGCTAAGCCCCTGACCCGTCGCGATTCGCGCGCCGGGTTCGAGACGCTCGACGGGGACATACCCCTGGTCAGTGAGGACCGGATGGTCTCCTGTCAACTGAGTGGCAATCCGAGAAGCTCCGGCGCTCTTTGCGGACCGGTACGACAGCCGAAAGACGCGACGGCCTCCGAGGGGACTCGTATGCCAGCCGATGACTCTTCGAGCGACCAGACAGCCTGTCTCGTCGACGGACATCACCTTGCCGCCGTACCGCTGGCGAACGAGCCGCCCGATCCGTTCCCACGAGCCATCGCCAAGCTGGACTGGCGCGTTGTATCTAAGGCATTTCAGAACGTTGCCGATCCACACGTCCTCTCGCTTCCGGCCGATCGCCTCGATGATTTTCGTCAGCAGCTGGCCGGCACGCCCGACGAAGGCGAGGCCCTGCTCGTCCTCGTCCCTTCCGGGGGCCTCGCCGACGAACATCAGGTCGGCGCGGGGATTGCCCTGTCCGAAGACGATGTTGGTCCGGCTCTTCGAAAGCTTGCAGCGGGGGCAGCCGGCGAGGAACGTCTCGAGCGCCGCCAGATCGGGGATGGACCCGGGGACGAGGGAGGCGGCGCCCGCCGGGGCCTCGATGAAGAGGTCGGTGACGCCCAGATCGCGGAAGAACTCGAGCTCGTCCCTTATGGAATCTCCGGCGGGCATGGGCGAAGTCTAAGCGAGGAGGAAGGAGGCTACGCGGTTCGGACCGGCGCGCCTCGCACCGCGAGAAAGGCATCCCAGATCTTGTCGGCGACCTCCCTCTTGAGGCGGCGGGAGACCTCCAGGCGGGCCCCTTCGCGTGTCAGCAGCAGGACCTCGTTCTCCTCGGACTCGAAGCCGATGTCGGTGCGTCCGACGTCGTTGACGACGATCAGGTCCGCGCCCTTGGCTTCCATCTTGCGCCGGCCCCGGGTCTCGAGGTCGCCGGTCTCGGCGGCGAAGGCCACGACCGTCTGGCCTCTGCGCAGCGGCTTCAGGCTCGCCAGGATGTCGCGCCCCGCGGCCAGGCGCAGCGAGCGGTCTCCCTCCTCCCGGTGGAGCCGCGTCGCGCTCTCCTCGGGAATGAAGTCGGCGACTGCGGCGGCCATGGCGAGGCCGTCGCAGTCGGGGAACTCGCGGACGAGCAGGCCGTGGAGGTCCGCCGCCGTCACGAAGGACTCGAAGCGAACTCCGGTCGGCCTCGGCAGCGACACCGGCCCGGAGAGAAGCGTGACCTCGCCCCCGCGGTCCCGGGCGGCCTCGGCCAGAGCGTAGCCCATCCTCCCGCTCGACCGGTTGGAGAGGAATCGGATGGGGTCCACCCGTTCGCGCGACGGGCCCGCAGTGATCAGGAGGTGCAGGCCGGCAAGGTCGCGAGCGCCGCGGGAAAGAACCTGCTGGGCGGCGGCGGCGATCGTTTCCGGCTCGGCCATCCGCCCGACCCCCTCGTGGCCGGAGGCCAGGGACCCGGTGGCGGGTCCCACGAACCGAACGCCCCGCGCCTCCAGTGCCTCCACGTTCTTCCGGACGGCCGGGCTCTCCCACATCGCCGTCTCCATGGCGGGAGCGAGGAGGACCGGTCCGCGGTGCGCGAGAAAGTAGGTCGAAAGGAAGTCGTCGGCCAGGCCGTTGGCGAACTTCCCGATCGTGTGCGCCGTGGCTGGAGCCACGAGAAGCAGGTTCGACCAGTCCGCCAGCGCCACATGGTCCACGGCCGGAGAGTTGCCGTCTCCCCAGACCTCCGTGTGGACCGGCCGCTTCGAAAGGGTGGCGAAAGTCAACGGGGCGACGAACTCGCGGGCGCCCCGCGTCAGGACGACCTGGACCTCGGCCCCGCGTTCCGTCAACCGCCGCAGCAGCTCGACCGCTTTGTAGGCGGCAATGCCCCCGGCGACGCCCAGGACGATGCGATCGGTCATCGGTGTCAGGGCTGAGGTATCGCCTGCTCCCTGAAATCTAAACCCGAGCTTCCTCCTCCGCGGGAGATTCCTCCGCGACCGGCTCCGCCGCGGGCTCCTCCAGGACGCCGCCCTCCGGGCCGTAATCCCAGCGCACCAGGTTCTGATCGAATTCCTGCGCCGCCAGCCGAGTGGGTTTGACCGGACGGTCCATCTCGATCTTGGGCCTGGCGCCGCGCATCAGCTGTTCCGCGCGCCGGGCGATCAGCAGCGCCATGCGAAACTTGCTGTCGACACCTTCGGGCATCCTCTGGATCATGTTGCAAACCTCTCTTAAGGAAATTCCTTGCGTATGCGCCGCAGGCGCACCGCCTGACGCTCGGGCATGAGCCTCCGGGCTCGAACTATTGATTCTAACTCAACAACGGCCCGCTCGAGATCGTCATTAACGATAACGTATTGAAAATCCTCGGCTTGCCGGATCTCCCGCGCGGCATTGATGAGGCGCTTGCGGATGGCCTCTTCGCTGTCGAGGCCCCGGGCCCGAAGCCGCCGTTCCAGCTCGGCCGATGAGGACGGCACGATGAAGACGGCCACCGCGTCGGGGTAGGCGCGGCGGACGTCGCGGGCGCCCTGGACGTCGATGTCGAGCACGACGTCCACCCCGGCCGCCAGGTGCGGCAGGACCTCGCTGCGGGAAGTTCCGTAGATGTGGCCGTGGACCTCGTTGTGTTCGAGGAACTCGTCGCGCTGGACCATCTTCTGGAACTCTTCGGCGCTGACGAACCGGTACTCGCGCCCTTCCTGCTCCCCCTTGCGCATGGGCCGGGTCGTGTAGGACACCGAGAAGTGGAGCGGCTCGCCCGGCGGGTTCTCGAGCAGCCGCCGGATCAGCGTCGTCTTCCCTCCTCCGGACGGGGAGGACACGATGAAGAGGTCGCCGCGGCCCGCCACGCTACTCGACGTTCTGGATCTGCTCGCGGACCTTCTCGACCTCGGACTTCATCTCCAGGACCTCGCGCGTCAGCCGCAGATCCCGCGCCTTGGAACCGAGCGTGTTCAGCTCCCGCAGGATCTCCTGCGAGAGGAAGTCGAGACGCTTGCCGACGGGGCCCTCGGCGGACACGAGGAGCCCCGCGAACTGCTGCAGATGTCCCTGGAGCCGCTGGAGCTCTTCGGCGATGTCGGAGCGCTCGGCAGAGATCGCCGCCTCCTGCTCGAGCCGGCCCGGGTCGAGCAGCACGTTCGGAAAGAGGGTCTGGAGGCGCTCGGAGAGCGTGGCGTGGATCGTGCGCGTGATCTCGTCGCGACGCGCGGCGAGCTCCCCCGCCTTCTCCTCCATCCAGGCGATCCGCTGCGCCAGATCCGAGGCGATCAGCCGACCCTCCGCCTCGCGCATCGCGACCAGGGCGGCCGCGGACTCCTCGGCCAGACTCTCCACGGCCGCGATCTCTTCTCGCGTGAAACTCTCCGAGCCGTTCTCGACCGAGAAGATCTGGGGGATCGCCAGCAGGTCCCGGGCTTCGAGCCGCGCGGCGACCGGGTACCGGGCGGCGAGAGCCGCGAGGCGGGCCAGCACCGTTTCGAGCAGGCCTTCGTCGATCGTGACCTCGCGCTCGCGCGATCCCGTACGCTTGACCCGCAGGACCACTTCGACCTTGCCGCGGGAGAGCCTCCTCGAGAAGACGCGCCGCAGGACCGGCTCGAGTTCCGTTTCCGTATCCCGCACTTTGATGGTCAGATCGAGGAATCGGTGGTTGACGCTTCGGACGGTCAGATCGGCCACGGCCTCCGGTCCCACGGTGCCCCGGGCTCGCCCGAAGCCGGTCATGCTGCGGAGGCTCACGGCGCCGCCTCCACCGCGGCCGTCTCCTCCGCGAAGAACTGCATGTCGTGAAGCCTGCGGTAGAGACCCTGTCGGGTCAAGAGCTCGCGGTGGGTTCCTTCTTCGACGATCCGCCCGCGGTCGAGCACCACGATCCGGTCGGCCCGCCGCACGGTCGAAAGCCGGTGCGCGATGACGAGCGTGGTGCGGTCCTTCATCAGGTTGGTGAAGGCGCGCGCGACCAGGGCCTCCGATTCCGAGTCAAGCTGCGACGTCGCCTCGTCCAGGATCAGGATCGGGGCGTCCTTGTAGACGGCGCGCGCGATGGCCACCCGCTGTCTCTGCCCTCCCGAGAGCCACCCGGCGTCCTCGCCCAGCCTCGAGTCGTACCCCAGAGCGAGAGATTCCAGGAACTCGTCCGCGTAGGCGGCGCGGGCGGCCTCCCGGACCCTGCCCTCGGGAGGATTCTCCTGGCCGTACGCGATGTTCTGGCGCGCCGTCGAGTCGAAGAGGATCGTGTCCTGCGTCACCAGAGCGATCTGGCGCCGTAGCGACGGAAGGGTCGCGTCGCGCAGGTCCACCCCGTCGAACGTGATCCTTCCGGAGGTCGGGTCGTAAAGCCTCGGAAGGAGCGTCGCGAGCGTGGTCTTGCCGGCTCCCGAGGGGCCCACGAGCGCGACTGTCTCCCCTTTGCGAATCGTGAGGGTCACGTCTCGAAGAACGAGGTCGGTTCCGTAGGCGAAAGACACCTTCTCGTAGCGGATCGCGTCGGAGAGCGGCGGGAGCTCGCGCGCGTCGGGCTTCTCGACGATCTCGCTCTCGCGGTCCATCAGGTCGAAGATCCGGCGGGCGGAGGAGAGCGCGATCTGAACCGCCATGTTGATGCGCGTGATGTCTTTCAGCGGCTTGTACATCATCATCAGGGCCGCCAGGAACGTGAGGAGGTCTCCGGCGGTCATCACCCCTGCGTGGATCCGCGCCGCGGCGTAGACGAAGAGAGAGGCGAGGCCCACTCCGCCGAGCGTCTCCATGAGCGGGGAGTTGAGCGCCTGGATCCGGACGGTCTTCCGGTTCGCGCGGAAGTACGCCTCGTTGACCTCGTCGAACCGCCGCGCCTCGAAGGGCTCCATCGCGTAGGTCTTGATCACGGGGTTGGCGCGAAGGGTCTCCGACAGCAGCGCGCCCATCTCCCCGATCCGCTCCCGCGTCGCCGTGGCGGCGCGGCCGAGCCGCCGCGTATTGCTGGCGATCGGCAGAAGGACGAAGGGCGCCACGAGGAGAACGAGCAGCGCGAGGCGCGCGTCGAGGGAGAACACGTACACGGCCAGGACCAGGAGCGTCAGGGAGCCCTGCACGAGGTCCGTCAGGTTGTGGCCGAAGGCGTGCTGGATCTGCTCCACGTCCGACAGCATCCGGCTCATCAGGTCGCCCGAGGACTCCTGCGAGTAGAAACGCGTGGACTGGTAGAGAAGACGGTCGTAGGCGTCGCGCCGCAGGTCGCGCACCATCGCGACGCCGATTCCGTTCAGCTCGAACTCGGAGAAGTACGAGAAAAGGTTCTTTGCGAAGAGCGCCGCGAGGAGGAGGAATGGGACGGCAAACCGCAGCGAGACGCCCCGCGCGGCCGCCGCCCGGCGAGCCGCGGCGTAGCCGGCGTCGAGCCCTCGCAGTAACAGAGCGGACTTGGAGGCGGCCGGGCCCGGCAGGTTCCCGAAGGAAGCCGACGCGCCCGGCCCGAGCGCGTCGTCGAAGACCTTGCCGACGAGGTAGAGCATGGCCACGGCCGACAACGAAACGACTGCCATCGCGAGGATGGCCGCAATCGCCCGCAGCCGGTATCTCCCGAAGTAGCGGAGGAGCCGAACAAACGTCTTCACGGCCGGAGGACTTCCGCGTGTCGCGGCACCCCGCCCGTGCGCGGCGCCTCCGTGGCCCGCTCGCGGCGAACCCGAAGCTTTTCCCGGGGGGCGTCAGGTGTCAAAACGGGGACATTAAAGCACCAGCGGGGACTTCGAGGCGGCTCTCCGCCTCCAGGAGGGCGGCTGGCGCCGTGTCCACGGGCGGAGAATCCCTTCTCCTGCCCCGAATCCAGCGCACATACCAGGCCTCCAGGTTCAAAAGCAGCCAGAGCTTGCCGTACCTCCGCTGGGCGCCGCCCTCGACCAGGGCGCGCACGGGCGCCGGATCGATCACGCCGTCGGCCGCGAGACAACTCCGCTCGAGGATCCGCAGCGCGGGCTCCCGCAACTCCCCCCGGATCCAGCGCTTGAATGGCGGGGAGAACCCCGACTTGGGCCGCAAGCGCACCGCCTCCGAGACCCATGGCCTGGCCGCCTCCCGCAGGGCGATTTTCGTGGCATCCGGCGCGAGCAGCCTCTCCGGAGGGAGGGAGAAGGCGTACTCGACGAGCTGGCGATCGAGCAGAGGGACCCTCGCTTCGAGCCCGCAGGCCATGGTCGAGCGGTCTACGAGCGCCAGGCCGTTGTCCGGAAGGTAGGTGTGGAGGTCCATCCAGAGGAGGCGGTGGACGAGCGGCAGGTCCGGTCGGTAGAACTGGCGGAACAGGCGCGGAGCATCCGAGGGGGCGCCGCCGAGGACCCGGCGCTGCTCGCCATCCGAGAAGAACCCCTTCACCGCGAAGTAGCGTTCCGCGAACTCCGGCGCGAGCAAGCGGGCCGCCCCCGCGAGCCGGCTCGCCCGGGGATGACCTGCGATCGGCCGCACCAAGCCGGCCCAGAGGAGACCGAAACCTCCGCCAAACACCCTCCACGCTTCCCTGCGCGACTCGTACCGCAGGACGGTCTCCTGCCAGCCGTAACCGCCGAAGACCTCGTCTCCCCCGTCGCCGGTCAGCACGACCTTGACCGTCCGCCGGGACAGCCGTGAGAGATCCAGCATCGCGAGTCCCCGCGGGTCGTAGAGCGGCTCGTCGTAGATCTCGGCCGAGCGCGCGAGCGCGTCTTCGAGGCCCTCCATGCGCAGGGTCTCTTCCCGGTGCCGGGTCTGGAGAAGCCGCGCCGCCTCCCGCGCATGGAGGACGTCGGAGTCGTCTCCGTCGTCATAACCGACCGTGAAGGTCGGGAGGCCGTCGTGCTCGTGGGTGGCGAGCGAGACGACCGTCGTGGAATCGAGGCCTCCCGACAGAAATGCCCCCAGGGGCACGTCGGAGACCAGGTGCGAGGTGACGGCCCGCTCGAGGCGGCTCCGCAGCTCGGCGGCGTCATCGCGAACCTGTCGCCGCTCGAGCCGCCAGAAGGCGCGCACCTCCAGCCGTCCCGTCTCCGGCTCGTAGGCCAACCGGTGGGCCGGAGGCAGCTTTCGAATGCCGGCGAAGATGCAGCGGTCGAACGGGACGTAGCCGTAGGCCAGAAAGTCGGAGAGACCCTCCGGATCCAGCCGGGCGGACACCGCAGGCAAGGCCAGCAGAGCCTTCGGCTGGGAGGCGAACGCGAGGCCCCCGGGGAACCTGGCGTAGTAGAGGGGCTTGATCCCGAAGCGGTCCCGCGCGAGCAGGAGCCTTCCGTCACGCTCGGTCCAGAGAGCCAGCGCGAACATTCCCTCCAGAAGACCGAGTCCCTCCGACCCCTCGAGAGCGAGCAGGCGATGGGCGACTTCGCCGTCACCGTTGGAGCGGAAGCTCTCGCCGGCAGATTCGAGCCGCTGTCGCAGCCGCCGGAAGTTGTAGACCTCGCCGTTGTGGACGAAGGCCGAGGTGCCGTCCGCCGCCACCGATGGCTGTGCGGACCGCGGCGAGGGGTCGAGGATCGCCAGACGCGCGGGACCGAGGAGGACGCGGCCGTCACGGGATCGCCAGGTTCGGCTGCCGTCGGGCCCTCGGGGCGCCAGGGCCTGGAGGGCACGATCGAGAACGCCGGCCGGCGCGGAATCGCGTGAGGCCCAGCCCA
>JAWOLE010000275.1:0-11169 GCA_033853815.1 Thermoanaerobaculia bacterium | reverse complement strand
GAAAAACTTCCTCAAGGCGCGCGAAAACCGCGCTCCCGTCTCCGACGGCCCCTACCGCTTCGTCTCCTGGAAGGCCCAGGACTCGATCGTCCTTGAGCGCAACTCGCGGTACTTCGGCCCTCGCGGTCATTTCGACCGGATCGTGTTCCGCATCGTGCCCGAAAACTCCGTCGGCTACCAGGCGGTCCTCGCCGGAGACCTCGATGAGAGCTCGATCGAGGAGTCGCTGAAGGACCGGGCGGCGCGAGACCCGGACTTTGCCCGTTGCTGCCGGCTGGTGGAGTTCTACGATCTCGGCTACAACTACATCGCGCTCAACAACCGGGAGCCCTTCTTCGCTGACGCCCGCGTGCGGCGCGCCCTGACCATGCTGCTCGACCGCGCCTCGATCGTGCGCAATCTCTTCAAGGGCTCGGCCAGGATCATCTCGGGCCCCTGGGCGCCCGACTCGCCGGCCTACGACGCGTCCGTCGCGCCCTTGCCCTTCGATCCTCCGGCAGCCGCGCGGCTGCTCGCCGAGGCCGGCTGGCGCGACAGCAACGGGGATCGTATCCTCGACCGGGCGGGCCGGGAATTCGATTTCGAGCTCCTCGTTTCCGCAGGCTCCAACGTGGGGCGGCAGATCGACGAGATGCTCGCGGCCGAGCTCGCTCGGGTGGGAATCCGAGCGCGCGTGCGCCCGCTCGAGTGGGCGGCCTTCGTCGAGCGCCTGGACGCCGGCAACTTCGAGGCGGCCTCGCTCGCCTGGTCCGCGTCGGACCCCAACCCCGATCCTTTTCCGTACTGGCACTCTTCACAGTGGCCGCCCCGGGGTTTGAACAGCGGCTTCTACCGCAATCCCGAGGCGGATCGGCTGATGGAGGAGGCGCGGCGCGAAATGCGCGAGGACGCACGCGTGAAGATCTACCACCGCCTCCACGCCATCTTCCGCGATGACGCCCCGGCCATCTTCGTGACCAATACTTCGGTCAAGTACGCCTTCCGCAAGGACATCGCCGGCCTGGTAACCTCGCCGCTCGGCATCTCCGGGATCTGGCCGGGGCCGCTCGGATGGTGGCGAATGGAGGCGGGCGGGAACCCGGCGGCCGGGGAGGGGAGACCCGGGGCAGCCGGGTCGCGGCCATGATTCGGTATGTCGTGAGGCGTCTGGCGCTCGCCGTCCCGACGCTGGCGGGGATCGTGGTCCTCGTCTTCCTGCTGTTGCATCTGGCCCCGGGCAGCCCCGTGTCCGCGCTGGGAGCAGAGTCCGGCCGCCGCGTCTCCGGGCGAGCCGCGGAGCAGATGCGGCGGCTCTACGGGCTCGACCGGCCCCTGCCCGAGCGGTTCGGCAAGTGGGTCGGCCGGGTGGTTCGCTTCGACCTGGGCGAGTCCTTCTCGGACCACCGCCCCGTCGCCCAGCGAATCCGAGAAGCCCTTCCCTATACGCTGACGCTGAACGGTCTGGCCCTCCTCCTGACGCTCGCGATCGCGATCCCCCTCGGCGTCGAGGCCGGAGGCCATCCGGAAAGCGCATTCGACAGGGCGTCGGGAGCGGCGCTCTTCGCCCTCTACTCCACCCCCTCGTTCTGGGCCGCGCTGCTCCTGCAGACGCTCTTCTCGGTCAAGCTCGGGTGGCTGCCTCTCTATGGCGTCGCCAGCGACCCGGAACCCGCGGGGCTGGCGGGACTGGCGGACCGGGCGGCGCATCTGGCCCTCCCCGTCGTCTGCCTGACCTACGGCTCTCTCGCCTTCTACGCGCGCCTGGTGCGCGCCGGAGTCGCCGAAGCGCGGGGGGCCGATTACGTGCTGGCCGCCCGGGCCCGCGGGCTCTCGCGCCGGCAGGCCCTCTGGAAGCACGCCTTCCGCAACGCCCTGCTGCCTCTCATCACGCTGCTCGGCCTCGTCCTGCCCGGGCTTCTGTCCGGAAGCGTGATCATCGAGCGGATCTTCGCCTGGCCGGGCCTGGGGCGCCTCTATTTCGATTCGATCCTGTCGCGGGACTATCCCGTCATCCTTGCGCTCTCGCTCGTGGGCGCGGTCGCGACCCTGACGGTCACGCTCGCCGCCGACATCGCCTACGCCCTGGCGGACCCGCGAGTGCGGGATGGAACGGCGCCGTGAGCGGCCAAGACGTTTCCCGCACGGGCCGGTTCTGGCGCCGGCTGCCCGGAAGCGGGCGAGTTGCGCTCGTGCTCGTGGCCGGCCTGTGGATCGTCGCGGCGCTCTCGCCGGCGGCGAGCCGGGCGGCCTCGGAAATCCGCCTGGACGAGCGGCTGCTGCCTCCCTCCTCCTCGCACCTGTTCGGCACCGACGACCTCGGCCGGGATCTCTTCGCGCGAGTTGTCGCGGCGACTCCGATCTCGCTCGCGATCGGGGTGACGGCGGCCGCCGTGTCCCTCCTCGTGGGCTTCGCGGTCGGCGGCCTCTCCGGATACCTCGGGGGAATCGTGGATCTGATTCTTTCGCGGATCGTCGAGGTCGTGCTCTGTTTTCCCGTGCTCTTCCTGCTCCTGGCGCTCGCGGCGTTTCTCCCTCCGTCTCCGGCAACGATCATCCTGGCGATCGGGCTGACGACCTGGCCGGGAGACGCCCGATACGCCCGGGCGGAGATCCTCAAAGCCAAGAGCCTCGACTACGCTCGGGCCGCCCGGGCCGCGGGCGCGTCCACGCCGCGCATCCTCGTGCGCCACCTCCTGCCCAACGCCCTTGCGCCGCTGCTCGTGTCGGCGGCCTTCGGCGTCGCGTGGGCGATCCTCGCGGAGGCCGCCCTCTCCTTCCTGGGAGTCGGACTGCCGGCCCCGGCCACCTCCTGGGGAGGAATCCTGTCGGCCGCCCCGGCCTACATCGAAGAGGCCTGGTGGATGGCGCTCTTCCCGGGTCTCGCGCTCTTCCTGACTGTGTCCGCCTATAATCTGCTCGCTGAAGGGCTTCGTCGAGCGAGCACCGGCTGACGTGATTCCAGCAATTCGAGCGGGGAGCCAGGTCCCCACGAAACCCCGGGCGGAAGCGGGCCGATGACCGAGCGCGTCGCGCTCTATCCCGGCTCCTTCGATCCGCTGACCAACGGACATCTCGACATCCTCGCGAGAGCCCGGCGTCTGGCCGACCGGGTCGTCGTCGCCATTCTCGAAAACGACGCCAAGACGCCGCTCTTTTCCATCTCCGAGCGGATCGAGATGATCCGGGAGGCCGTCGGCGCCGACCCGGCGACGCCCGTGCGGTCGTTTTCCGGTCTGCTGGTGGACTTCGCGCGGCAGGTCGACGCCACGCTGATCGTGCGCGGCCTGCGCGCCGTCTCCGACTACGAGTACGAGTTGCAGATGGCCCTGATGAACCGCCGGCTGACCCCGGCGATCGAGACGGTCTTCCTCATGGCCAAGGAGGAGTACTCCTACGTCTCGAGCCGCCTGGTCAAGGAGGTGGCCGGACTCGGGGGAGACGTCAGCGGCCTGGTGCCCGAGCCCGTGCGCCGGCGGCTTGTCGCGCGCGTCGGGAAGGAACACCCGGTTGGACAGTCGAAGGTCAAAGGCCGAAGGTGAACTCCGGGTCCGGGGCTTTCGGACGTTTGACCTTACGCCATCAACCTTCAACCATGATGCCATCGCTCGCCGGATTCGAGACGATTTCGTGCGCACGGTAGAGACGCCTCTCCGTGTGCGCTACGCGGAGACGGACCGCATGGGGATCGTCTACCACTCGCACTACATCGTCTGGTTCGAGATCGGCAGGACGGACTACTGCCGCGCGGCCGGAATACCGTACCGCGCCATGGAGGACTCCGGCCTCTGGATCCTGGTCACCGGGGTCGAATGCAAGTACCGCCGGTCGGCGCGCTACGACGACGCGGTCCGTGTGCGCACCAACCTCGCGGAATTGGGCTCGCGGGGCCTCGCCTTCGGCTACGAGATCGTGGACGAGGGGGACCGGCTCCTGGCGGACGGATCCACGCGCCATGTGTTTGCCGACGCGACGGGGAAGCCCCGCCGCGCGCCCGCTGACATCGTCGCCGCCCTGGACTCCTTCCGGAACGGGCCGTGAGGCGTCAGGCGTAAGGCGTCAGGCGTAGCTCCGTCCGCGGGGCCTCGCCTCACCCCTCACGCCTTTCGCCCTTACGGCTTGCGTGACGGACGATGGTCCAGAGGATCTTCCAGCCGGCGCGCAGCGTGCCGGACAGGGTTCCGGTGATCTTGGAGACGCCGACGCGCCTGCGGTAGGAAACCGGCACTTCGGCGACCTGGAGCCCCGCGCGCAGCGCCTTGACCTGCATCTCGCAGGTCCAGCCGAAGTCGCGGTCCCGCATGCCGAGCCGCCGGCAGGCTTCCCAGCGTATCGCGCGGAAGGGGCCGAGGTCCGTGTACCGATGCCCGTACAGGAGGCGGATGAGAAGACAGGCGACGAAGTTGCCCGCGCGGGCCTGCGGCAGCAGCGCACCCGGCTCGCTCTTGCCCAGGGTCCGCGAGCCGATGACGAGGTCGGCGCCGCCCTCGATCGCGGAGAGCAGCGCCGGCATCTCCTCGGGGTGGTCCGAGTAGTCCCCGTCGAGGAAGACCACGACGTCGGGAGGCGCGGCCTCGAGAGCCGACAGGCCGGCGAGACAGGCGCTGCCGTAGCCGCGCCGACTCTCCCGGACCAGCCGGATGGGCGACGGCGCGCCGCCAGCCTCCAGGCCCTGCGCGACCCGGTCGCTTCCGTCAGTCGAGCCGTTGTCCACGACGACGATCTCGGAGACCAGGTCCCGTGGGATGTCGGCGACGACCAGGGGCAGCGAGTCGCGCTCGTTGAAGACGGGGATGACGACGGCGGCCTTCACGCCGCCTCCCCGGCGGGCCGCCGGACGACCAGGACCGACACGGCGAGGCCGGCGAGGATCAGGGCGCCCGCCGCGGCCGTCCGAAGCGTCACGCGCTCCTTCAGGACCAGGACCGCGAGGGCCGCGGCGATCAGGGGCTGCAGGAAGACGTAGAGGGCCACACGGGAAGCACCCGTGCGGGCGAGCGCCCAGGAGTTCAGGGCATACGGAATCACGGTGCAGGCGAGCACGATTCCGGCGAAGCTCGCCCAGGAAAGCGGCGTCACGCGCGACGGCTGGAACCGCAGGAGCGAAGGCGCCGTGAAGAGGAGAATCGGGGGCGCGCCGTAGACGAAGACCCGGGAGACGATCGTCTGAACGCGGTAGTGCGCCAGGATCGGCCGCGAGAGAACCAGGTAAAGCGAATACGAGAGCGAGTTGCAGAGCAACAGCACGTCGCCGCGGACGTACCGGCTGTGCCAATCGAAGTTCTGCACGTTCAGGAGCACGAGGGATCCGGCTCCCGCCAGGACGACGCCGGCCGCGGCGGGCAGCGTCAATGGCTCGTGCTTGAGGAACACGGCGATGACCAGGGTGAAGACCGGGATCGTCGCGAGGAGGATCGTCGCGTTGATCGCGGTCGTCAGGGACAGTCCCAGGATGAAGAGGACCTGGTTCAGGGAGACCCCGAGGAGCCCGTAGAGCAGGACCCTGCGGTGATCGCCGCGAGAGATCGTCTCGCGGTACGAAAGCCTGCGGAGCGCCTCGAGCAGGAGAGCCGCGCAGGTGACGCGGAGGGCCGCGAGAGGCAGAGGAGGCATCGAGGCGAGAGCGAGCTTGCCGAGCGTGGGGAAGAGCGCGAAACCCGTCTGGGTCGCTGCGAGCGCGAGGTGGACGGTCCACGGCGACGCCGGCCGCCGGGAAAGCGCGGGGCGGGAATGCGTCACGAGGAGAACGGCAGATCGGCGACGACCGCATCGCGCGACGGATCGGCGGCGGAGACGAGCCTCGCCCCGACCGGCACCTCGCGGAACGCGTAGCCGAGCCCGATCGGCCCCAGCCGCGGCGACACGACCGCGCTCGTGACGCGGCCCTGCTCGACCTTGCCCGGTTCGGCCTCTTCGGGAAGCTTCAGGACAGAGCCGCGCTCGAGGAGCCCCCGAGGGAATCGGAAGCCGACCAGGCGCCGGTTCACGCGCCCGTAGGTGCGCAGTCGCGCCACGACCTCCTGGCCCACGTAGCACCCTTTGGTCGTCGAGATCGCGGCTTCGAGCCCGACCTCGTCCGCCAGGTTCGTGGAATCGGCGTCCTGGCCGAAACGGGGCCGTCCCGCCTCGACACGCAGGACCTCGGCAGTCCCGGCGCCGACGGGAACGGATCCCAGCCGCGCGAGGACCCGTTCCAGGTCCTCGAGGCCGGCCGCGGGAACCAGGACCTCCGCGGAAAACTCTCCGTCGGCGGGGAGGCGTACCGAGCCCTCGGGGAAGGCGATCCCGGCGGCGCGGCCGCCGTAGAGCCCCACGCGGACGAACTCGTTCGAGCGGTCGGAGATCGCGACCTTCTGGAAGATGATGAACTTCTTCAAGTGCCCGAGGGCCGGCTCCCGCGAATCCGCCGGCACGAGCAGCCGGATCCGATCCGGAAGGCCGAGGACGCGCGCCAGGAAGACGAGCTTCCCTCTGGGCGTCAGGGCCGCCGCGGGCCTCGACTCTCCAGGGGCGAGCGCCCGGATGTCCTGTGTGAGCTGGCCCTGCAGGAACGCCACGCGGTCCTCTCCCTCGACGTCGAGGACACCGGTCTGCCGAACGCGATGTCCGAGCGCCGAGCGCGCGGCCTCGTAGTCGGAGACGGGAGTCGAGACGGAGCGGGCGCTCTCCATCGGTCTACTTCGGTCCGATCTGCGCGCGGATGCTGGCCCTGGGCGAGTCGGCGATGTCGAGCGTGCGCATTCGCGTCGAGAGGCGGATGTCGTCGTCGAGCTTGCCCGCGTCCACCGTGTCGGTGCGGTCGCTCGATTTCACGACGCGGCCGCTCTTGTCGTAGATATCCACCCAGAGCAAGATCTTGCACTTCACGCTGCCGCGGTTCTCGACGTGAAAGTCCCACCAGACCCAGGACTTGTCGTCCGGCTTCTCGCGCCGGGCGGTGTCGATGTCCTCCCGGCTCGGGAAGTTCTTCAGCGTGACCGAGAGGACCGAGCACCCATCGCGGCTGAACCCGATCCTGGCGTCTCCGCCGTGCGGGATCGCGATCGACTTCTCGAACCTTCCCTCTTCGGCCGCAAGGGGAGCAAGCAACGCGAGAAACACGAGGGGGAACGCTTTCGGTCTCATAGGCGCCACTCCTTGCGGCGTATTATCTCCGCGTGGGAAGCCCGGAGGACCGTCCCGACCTGCACGTGATCGACGTCTTCATGATGTCGGTCAAGTGCGGCAACTGCGACTCGTACCAGACGATCGTCGGTTTCCGGAAGGACCCGGACAAGAACGTGTACACCTACGAGTGCGAGAACGAGATCTGCGACGTCAACGTCACGCGCACCATCGTGGAGGTCCCCAGGGAGCTCGACAACTCCACCCGGCGGGCGGAAGAGCTGCCGTACTACTCGAGGGACGAGGCGCTCGAAACGGAAGACTCTTGAGGCCGACTCGGGCGACGCGGTCGCGTACAATCCGGGAATCATGAGCACCGCCATGGCCGTCCGCGGCACGGCCGGGATCGCTCCCGACCTGCTCGACCGCCTGCGCGGCCGCCTGGCGGCCTCGCCGGCGCTCTCCTGGCTCCAGGCGAGCCTGGAGGAGCTCGAGCTCGATCGGGCGGTCCTGAAGCTGCCCTATCGGGAAGAGATCACCAACGGCTCGGGAACGGTCCACGGAGGGATCCTGGCGACCCTCGCCGACACCGCCGTGGCCTTCGCTCTCGCGACCAACTTCGACGGCAAGATGGGATTCGCCACCGCCGACCTCACCATCCATTTTCTGCGCCGGGCGCGGGGAGACGTGTGGGCGAGGGCCCGGATCGTCAAGAAGGGGCGGCGCGTCAATGTTGGTGAGGTGGAGATCGTGGACGCGCAGGGAGGGGAGATCGCCCGTGTGCTGACCGGTTTCCTGCTGACGACCTCTTCGTTCACCTACGTACCGGAAGGAACTTCATGACCGACGACACCGTTTCGTTCCCGGCCCCCGAGGAAGCGGGCAAGAAGCCGCGCCGGCGCCGCGGGGGCGCCCGCCACCGCAAGCAGCGCGCGGCGACGGGTAAGGAGGACGTCCGGCCGGCCCCGGAGCCTGCGGCTCCGGTCGTGACGCTCGCGTCCCCCCCTCCGGCCCTCGCGGCGGCGCCCTCCCTCGCCGTCACCGCGGGCCCGCCGGTCCGTCCCGCAGTCGAGCAGCGCCTGGGGGTCTTCATCGACTTCGAGAACATCGCGCTCGGCGTCCGCGACGCCCAGTACAAGAAATTCGACATCAACCTGGTGCTCCAGCGGCTGATCGAGAAGGGGAGGATCGTCTTCAAGAAGGCGTACGCGGACTGGACCCGCTACTCCGAGTACAAGCGTGAATTCCACGAGGCCGCCATCGAGCTGATCGACATTCCCCAGCGCGCCTACTCGGGGAAGAACTCCGCCGACATCCGGATGGTCGTGGATGCCATGGATCTGGCGAGCTCGAAGACGCACATCACGACCTTCGTGATCTGCTCGGGAGATTCAGATTTCTCCCCGCTCGTCTCGAAGCTGAAGGAGAACGACAAGAACGTCATCGGCGTCGGCGTCAAGAACTCCACGTCGGACCTCCTGATCTCAAACTGCGACGAGTTCATCTTCTACGAGGACCTCGTCCGCGAGACCCGCGCGCTCCCGTCGATCGAGAACCTTCCGGAGAAGAAGCGCGAGCTCTTCCGCCTGATGCTCGATTCGCTCCAGGCGCTGGTGCGGGAGAACTACGACGTCATCTGGGGTTCGATGATCAAGCAGACGATGCAGCGCAAGCAGCCTTACTTCAACGAGTCTTACTACGGCTACCGGTCCTTCTCGGAGCTCCTCGAGGACGCCCAGCGGCTGGGGCTCCTCTCGATGAAGAAGGACGCCAAGAGCGGTGGCTACATCATCACCCCCTGAGCCGGGAACCGTAAAACGTCAAACGTAAAGACGTAGACCGGAGCACCGGCTCGTTCCTGGTTTTACGTCTTACTATTTACGACTTAGGAGTCTAGATTTCCCGGAAGAAGAAGCGGTCCAGTATGGAGAGCCGCTGGGCGCGGTCGAAGTCGGGCTCCATCAACCAGAGCGCTGCACAGATCGAGGAGGCAAGCGAGTTTCCGTCCTGGGGCGTGAAGCAGAACCCCAGCAGCTCACGGTCGCCGTTGACGGTCACCGTGGGGGCCGCGACGACGGCCTGCGAGAGGATCCGCCCGTAGTACCCGTGGTCACGGCCGAAGGAGAAGATCTGGTTGGAGGAGCGCTTCTCCGTCAGGGCGATCCTCCGGTTGCAGCGCAGGCGCTCGAACATCTCCGCCTTCGTGATGGACTGGGGGAATTCCATGTCGAACCAGAGCGTGTGCATGTACTGGGTGTTCAACTTCATCGCCGAGGAGAAGAGCCGGGGCTTCCAGCCGATCGTCGAGAGGAGCGCCGCCGCGTCGCGGGCATGGTGCGTGCCGTACTGGGGATCGTCATGCTTCCCGGCGGAGGGCGCGGGCGAGAAACCGGAGTCCTGGGACACGTCGTTGGCCCGTCGCATGCACACGAACCGGGCCCGGTCGAGTCGCATTCCTCCGTCGCCGTCGTCGCCGAGGGTCCGGACGAGGGCCGCGATGTTGTGCGTGTTGCACGAGACGATCTGCAGGAAGCGGTCCGCGCCCGGCTCGAGCGCCTCGTCGTTGACGCCCATGGCGTACATCTTTCCAAAGCCGAATTCGCTTCCCTGCGCCAGGAACCCCTGGGGCCCGGAGAGGGTCGCGTACAGCTTCTTGTTCTCGTTGCCGGCGGGGGTGCAGTCGATGACGACCGTCGCGCGCTCCAACGCCTCCAGCGCCTCGAAGGAGACGGTGTGCCCGAGAGCCTCGAAGTCCGTCACCTTGTCCGGGTCCACCGCCAGCTTCGCCCCGCGCTGCAGGAGGTGATTGACCTTGGCGCGCTCGGTCGTCATCGGCGTCCGTTTGTGGAATGTGATCTCGTCGACGCCGAGGTGCTTCCCGAAGTCGGCGAAGAGCCCGATGAGGGGCTCGCCGATGGTGCCGGTTCCGACTACGTGTACGATCTTCTTCATGGCTCAGGACCTTTCGCCGGCGGCGCCGGCAACCTCGTCTGTAGCGATACCGGGGGAGGCCAAAGAATACGATGAGACCGAAGTTTCGCCAAACAGATGGGATGCTGGCGTGGCGACGAGGCTGAAGACCGTGATCTTCCGGGGGCCCGCGGGGAGACTCGAAGGGCTCTGGAAGGAGGCCTCGGCACGGGCGCCGGGCAGCGCGGTCTTCGCGCATCCGCATCCGCTGCACGGGGGGACGCTCCACAACAAGGTTGTCTACCGGGCCTCCCGGGCCCTGGCCTCGGCGGGATACGGGACCCTGCGGTTCAACTTCCGCGGGGTGGGGCTTTCGGAGGGCAGCTACGACGGCGGCCGCGGGGAAACGGACGATTTCCGCGCCGCGCTGGACGAGGCGCAAAGGCGAGGGGGACTGCCGATCGTGGCCGGAGGATTTTCCTTCGGCTCCTCGGCGGCGCTCCGGGCAATCGCCGGAGACGCGCGCGTACGGGCGCTGATCGCGGCCGGTCTGCCGCTCGCGGTCGAGGGGACCGACGGCCTTCCCCGGCCGCGCGTGCCCGCTCTCTTCGTAGCGGGGGAGCGGGACACCCTGGGCCCTCCTACCCATCTCAAGAAGTTCGTCGGGAACGCCGGAGAGGTGGTCGTCATCCCGGGGGCGGACCACTTCTTCGAGGGAAAGCTCCGGGAATTCGAGGACGCGATCGCCAGGTTCCTCGCGGCCCTCCCGCCCCCCGCGCGCCCATGAGCCGGGCGCTTCTGTCCGAGACCGCGCGGCGCGACTTGCTTGGGCTCGCACGGCGCGCCCTGGAAGCGTACTTTCGCGGGGAGCCGCCTCCCCGGCTCGCGTCGGACCGCGCGGAGTCCTTCGGGGATCCGCGGGCACTCTTCGTGACGCTGCACCGGCGGGGCGAGTTGCGGGGCTGCATCGGGACGCTTTCGCCGGAGGGAGACCTCACCCGGACGGTTCCACGGTTCGCGTTGCGCGCGGCCTTCGAGGACCCGCGCTTTCCGCCTCTCTCCGAGGATGAGCTGGCGGAATGCGACATCGAGATCTCGGTCCTGACGCCGCCGGTGCCTCTGGCGGACCCCGCGTCCGTGGAGGTCGGGCGCGACGGCCTGATCCTCGAGGCGAGGGGC
>JAWOLE010000274.1:0-6039 GCA_033853815.1 Thermoanaerobaculia bacterium | reverse complement strand
CTAAGGACTACGGACTCTTCTCAAGCGGGAGGGCTTCCCCGCGCGCCAGCAGGCGAGACATTCACGCGCGCCTCGGAAGGCGCGCACTCTTCGAAAGACCTCGCCGCACCCCTCGCAGCGGTACTCGATCGCGCGGCGCTCACGGAAGTTCGCGAGAGCCTCGGTCATCGGCGCCGGCCCCCTCTTCGCTCCGATCTGCCGCGACAGCTTCCGAAAGAGGGCGCCGTGGCCGACCCGCGCGCCCTCGAGGCGGAAGGCCCAGGCGTGGGCTGCCTCGTGGCTGAGCGTCTCCCTCCGCTCGGCCGGCGACAGGTGGGCCGAGATCGTGATCCGGTGGGGCGGTCCGTAGACGATCTCGCCGCCGGTCAGCTTACGGCGCGACAGGCGGACCCGCGCCGGGTCGAGGCCGAACCGCGCCGCGAGCCGGTCGTAGAGTCGCTGCAGAAGGGTTTCGTCGTCGGGCTCTTCGAGGGGGAAGAGGAGAGCCGCCGGAGCGGATGAGCTCACGAGAATAAGATTAGCGGAGGAGGGCGAAAGATGATCCGAAATCTCGCATGCCTCGCGTTCGCCATTCTCTGGGCTGCCGCCGCGGCAGGCGCCGAGGAGAAAGGCATGGTTTCCTACCCGAGCGGTTCGGAGACCGTCTCAGGCTATCTCGCGGTGCCGGGAGGAGCCGGGAAGAAGCCCGCCCTCGTCGTCATCCAGGAGTGGTGGGGGGTCAACGACTTCATCAAGAGGAAGGCGGACGACTTCGCCCGCAAGGGATATGTCGCGCTCGCCCCGGACCTCTACCGGGGCAAGGTGACAGCCGATCCGGACGTGGCCCACCAGCTCTCGCGCGGACTGCCCGAGGACCGCGCCATGCGCGATCTCCAGGCCGCCGTGGCGTACCTGCGGACTCGTCCCGACGTGGATGGCAAGCGCATCGGATCGATCGGCTGGTGTTTCGGAGGCGGCTACTCGCTCGCTCTCGCGCTGGCCGAGCCGACGCTCGCGGGGGCGGTCGTCTACTACGGCAGGCTCGTGACCGACGACGCGAAGATCGCGTCGCTCCGGATGCCGCTGGTCGGGAACTTCGGTGGAAAAGACCAAGGCATCACGCCCGAGAGCGTGCGCGAGTTCGAGCGAAAGGCCAAGGCCGCCGGCAAGAGCGTGGACTTCAAGATCTACCCCGAGGCGGGCCACGCCTTCGCTTCCTCCAGCGATCCGAAGGTCTTCCGCGCCGCCGACGCGAAGGACGCGGACGCCCGGACGGACGCCTTCCTTACGAAGGTCCTGAAGTCGAAGCCGTAAAACGTAAAACGCGAAACGTGAAACGAGACCTCGGGCCTCGTTTGACGTTTTGCGCCTTGACGTTTAACGGATTAGGTTTTGCGGGCTTTGTACCAGTCCGCGTTGACCTGCTGGTAGTGCTTCCATTTGTCCGGGATCGTCTCTTCCGTGAAGATCGCGGTCACCGGGCAGGCGGGCTCGCAGTTGCCGCACTGGATACATACGTCGGGGTCAATGTAGAGCATCTCCGCGGTCGCGAATTCCGGTTCGTCCTTGCGCGGGTGAATGCAGTCGACCGGACACACGTCCACGCAGGCGGTGTCCTTGGTGCCGATGCAGGGCTCGGCGATGATGTACATCCCCATCGGGTCTTACCCTCCAGAAAGCGGCGATTCTAGCAGGAGAAAGGTTTCAGGTTGAAAGGTGCCAGGGGCCGATGCAGGTGTCAGGTGTCGGGTGCCAGGTGTCAGGGACGGGAGCCCGTTTCAATGCCTTAACCTGAAACCTGACACCTGAAACCTGAGACCTGCATTTCCCCCGAAACCTGTTCCCTGACACCTTGCCCCTCAGTTCCTCGCGACGCTGATCTGGTGGGCCAGATTCTGGCCATCCGGGAGGGTCGTGTAGCGAATCGTGACCTTGGCGCCCGGCGCCAGCGTGCCGTTAATCTTCGTGTCGGGTGTCCAGACGAAGCGCGTCTCGGGGCCATCCGTGAGAGCGACGGTCACGGTCCGCTGCGCGGCGTCCAGTTTGCTCACGTTGCCGGTCGCCGTGGACGTCTTGTCGTTGCCCGCGGCGGCAAGCGGAGCAAGAGACAGAGCAAGAGTCAGGAGAAGCGCCGAGGCGCGGATCGTTTTCCGCATGAACCCTCCCGAGCTTCAAACACCGGGCCAGCCGCGGACATTTCGGCCTCATGTCGACGGCAGAGGACAGAAGCGGTCGCGCGGAGATTTGACAGGACGCGCCGCCATCCCTAGAATACGCCGTTTTTCGTTTCCCGGCATTGGAGGTTCCAACATGGCAAAACGCTGGACAGAAGCGGACCTGCGGTTCCTGAAAGACAACGCAGGGAAGATGAGTGTTCAGGGTCTCGCGGACGCGCTCTCCGTTCGGATCGACGAACTCGAGAAGAAGATAGAGAAGCTCGGTCAGGCCGTCCCGCTCGCCTCGCCGGCTGTCCGGAAGCCGCTGACGCTCAAGGAGCTGTCCCGCCACACCGAGAACGCCAAGAAAGACTTCGACCGCGGCGTCGCCGCGCTGCAGAAGAGGAAATTCGAGGAGGCTGAGCGCAACTTCCTCGACCTGACCCAGAAGTACCCGGAGGAGAAGGAGCTGGTGGACCGGGCGCGCGTCTACCTGGCGGTCTGCGAGCGCCAGCGGAGCGTCGTTCGTCCCGCTCCCGTCGAACCCGAGGACCTCTACTACGCCGCCGTCCTGGCGAAGAACCGTGGCGACGTGCCGGAGGCCATCGAGCATCTGAAGAACGCGGCCCGGAAGAACGGCGGCGGGAGAGTGGATTTCCTGCTGGCTTGCTGCTACGCGCAGAGCGGTCAGGCCGACACGGCCCTGGAGCACCTGCGCAAGGCGATCGAGGAAGACCAGCGCCACCGCATCCTGGCGCGACACGACCGCGACTTCGACACGCTGCGGGACACGCCCGAGTTTCGAGAACTGCTCGCCTCCTAACGTCGCTTCGCGCTCCGCGAGCGACGCGGCTTCGCCGCCGCCGGGCGGCTCGGCCGGATGCGGCCTCGACCGCCCGTCTCGTCGCTCGCTCCTCGCTTCGCTCCCGCGGCGCGCGCCTCCTCCCTCCTCCGTCGGGAGACTACGCGCGCCGCGAACGAAGTGAGACAGTGCCACTCATCTCTCACCTCATCGCCGTTCCGGCTCAAGCACGCCCCCTGACCCCTCGCGAACACCAACTGCTCGGCTTTCGTGGCGCAGTCTGCGCCTCGTAGCGGAAACTCTCGGCGCCGGTCGCGCAGCGACCGCCTGCGCTGGAAGCCCTATACTGCGAGGTTCATGGCCGCGAAACGGGGGAACCTCAAGAGAAGTTCCGGGGGCAAAGGGGAGGCGCAGCCGGTCGTCGTCATTCTCACGGTGGGCGTCGGGGCCCGCCTTCGTTCCTCGCTGCCGGGTGTACTTCACAGGGTGGCGGGGCAGACCCTGTTGGAGACGATCCTCGAGACGGCGGAGAGCCTTTCGCCAGCCAGGACGGCCATCGTGCTGGGTCCGGCCCGGAGGGAGATCGAGGAAACGCTCGAGGGCCGCTCCGTGACCGTGGTCGTTCAGGACCCTCGGGGCGGGACCGCCGACGCGACGCGCCGGGCCCTCGCCGAATTGCAGGATTCGGCAGGTCCGGTCTTGTTGATTCCGGGAGACTTGCCGCTTCTCCGGCGGGAGACGCTGGCTGCCCTGCTCGACCGGCAGCGTCAGGGCCTCGATCTTGCTTTTCTCTCCTTCCGCCCGCCCGAGGCGGCCGACTTCGGCCGTGTCGCGCGCGAGAGAAAGGGAAGAGTCGTGGGCATCGCAGCAGCCGGAAAGGCCGTGGCGCGAGGGAAGGAGACCCCGGAGGTCAACGCGGGCGTGTACTGCTTCGACGGGGGCGCGCTGCGGCGAGCCCTCGAGACGCTGGCGAGGCGCGGCTCGTCCCGAGATCCGGATCTGGCCGAGACCGTCGCGCTGCTGGCCTCTGGCCGGGGAAAGGTGGAGGCCGTTGAGGCCGAAGACTGGCGCGAGGCCTGGAGCATCCGCACGCGCCGCGACCTCGCCGCGGCCGAGGAAGTCGCCCGCCGCCGCGCCGTCGAGCGCGCGCTGGACGCGGGCGCGACGGTCCTGGATCCCTTGACGACGCGCATCGGTCCCCGCGTCGAGATCGAACCGGACGTCGTGATCCATCCCTTCGTTTCGCTCGAAGGGCGCAGCGTCCTGCGGGAAGGATGCGAGGTCCTCTCCTTCACGCGCGTGGCCGATTCGGTCCTGGCGCCGCGCGCGGTGGTCGGACCTTCAAGCGACGTCGAGGGCGCGAGGATCGGCGCCCGCTCGCGCGTGGGTCCGTTCGCTCGCGTGCGCCCCGGGACGGTCCTCGAGGAGGACGTGCGGGTCGGCAACTTCGTAGAGACCAAGAAGGTCGTGCTGCGGCACGGCGTGAAGGCCTCCCACCTCTCCTACCTGGGGGACGCGGAGATCGGCGCCGAGACGAACATCGGCGCCGGGGTCATCACCTGCAACTACGACGGGGAGAAGAAAAACCGGACGACGATCGGGCGGAACGCCTTCATCGGCAGCGATTGTCCGCTGGTCGCGCCCGTCACCATCGGAGACGGAGCCTGGGTCGGCGCGGGCTCGACGGTCACCGAGGACGTGCCCGCGGGCGCCCTGGCCCTGACGCGGCCCCCCCAGAAGAACATCGAAGGCTGGGTGGAGCGCCGCCGGGAAAAGAAGAGCGGCAAAGAGACTCGGAGGTAATCGAGCCGATGTGCGGCATAGTGGGATATGTCGGCGGCCGCGAGGCGGCTCCTCTGTTGCTCGAGGGACTCAAGCGCCTGGAATATCGCGGCTACGACTCGGCCGGGATCGCGACGCTCGCCAACGGCTCCTTCACGGTCCGCCGGAGCGCGGGGAAGCTCTCGAATCTGCTGGCGCGGCTGGAGGGGAACTCCTCGCCGGGCTCGACCGGCGTGGGCCACACGCGCTGGGCCACGCATGGCCGTCCGACCGAGATCAACGCCCATCCGCAGACCGATTGCACGGGGAAAGTCGTCGTCGTCCACAACGGCATCATCGAGAACTTCGCTGAGCGCAAGGCGGCCCTGGCCAAGGCCGGGCACCGCTTTGCGAGCGAGACCGATACGGAGGTCTTCGCTCATGAAGTCGAGTCGGTCTATCAGGGCGATCTCTGGGCGGCCGTCCGGAAGGCCGTCGGGAGCCTGACCGGCGCCTACGCGGTCGTGGTTTCCTCGGCGGCCGAGCCCGGGGTCCTCGTCGCGACGCGCTCGGGCCCTCCGATCGTCCTCGGGATCGGCTCGGGGGAGAACTACGTGGCGTCCGATCCCGTCGCCCTGTCGGCCTGGACGCGAGACGTGATCTTTCTCGAGGACGGCGACGTGGCGCGCCTGGACGCCTCCAGGATCCGCATCTGCGACGCGAAGGGGAACCCCCTCCAGAGGGTCCCGCACCGCATCCTCTGGGACGCGGTGGCGGCCGAAAAAGGGGGCTACCGCCACTTCATGCTGAAGGAGATCCACGAGCAGCCGACCGCGCTCGCCGAGACGCTCGGCGGGAAGGTCTCGCTCGAGTCGGGGGAGCTCTCGCTCGAGGCGGATCTGCTCGAAGCCCCGCGGGTCGCGCGGTTCGACCGCGTGCTCCTTCTCGCCTGCGGGACCTCCTGGCACGCGGGCCTGATCGGCAAGTTCCTGATCGAACGGATGGCCCGGCTGCCGGTCGAAGTGGACTACGGCAGCGAGTTCCGCTATCGCAACCCCGTCGTGGACGACCGCACGCTGACGGTCGGGATTTCCCAGTCCGGCGAGACCGCAGACACGGTCGCCGCGCTCGCGGAGGCCCGCAGCGCCGGTTCTCCGATCCTCGCGATCGTCAACTCCTCGGGCAGCCAGATCGCCCGCATGGCGGAAGCGGTTCTCCCGACCCACGCCGGCCCGGAGATCGGGGTGGCCTCGACCAAGGCCTTCACGACCCAGCTCGCCGTCCTCTTCCTGCTCGCGGCGAAGCTGCGAGAGTCCCGGGGCCTTGCGCGCGGCGTCTCAG
>JAWOLE010000273.1:0-15276 GCA_033853815.1 Thermoanaerobaculia bacterium | reverse complement strand
TGGTTGGTCGCCGAAAGATTGACCACGTTGAAGTCCGGGTCCAGGTTCTGGGCCGTGAAGGTGCAGGTAAAGGTGTGGTTGGGCGTCACCGTCGACGGACAGGTCTTCGTCACCGCCAGCCCCGACGTCGACAGAATCCCGTCGATCCCCAATCCCCTCGGATCCGACATCGTCGTCGTCGTCGGCACGTCGCCACCCGCCGGTTCCGCTGCCTCGGTCGTCGCGGCCTTCGCCGTCACGGCCTTTGCACACGGTGTCATCTCGACCGGCGCTCCGAAGGACCCCGTCAGCGAACTGCTGTCTCCGCGCGCTCCTCCCGTCACAAATGACCCGAGATTAACGGGCTGGCCAGCGAGTTCAGGTTCTCCCTTCGCCTGCTCGCCGGCACCACTCCCCATGACCGCGTCCACTGCCCGTACGTTCAAGACGTTGTAGTCCGTGGCAAACGTCGTGTACACCGCCGCGGCCCACTGCCACTGCGCCACGACTCCCGGTGTGTCCGTCGAGAACGACGCGCTCCAGGTCACACTGCCGATGTCCCCGGGCAGCCCTCCTGCCGGAACCGGAAAACCCACGCCGCTCAAGAATGCTCGTCCGGATACGCTGCTCGGTACCACCGTCACCCAGCGATTCTCCGCAGCGTCAAAACTTGTCGTCCCCGCACTCACACCGGGGTCAAACGTGAACGACGCCTCCGGCACCGCAACCCGGTAGTCCTTCTCGCCCGCCGAGAAGCTGATCACCGAATCTTTCAGAAAAACCGTCGTCGGGTCCGGTCCAAGTCCAGCCACCCGCATCGCGCTGCTGAACCAGATCACGTTGCCTTGCGCGATCGGCATCGGGTTGAAGCTCAACCCCACAGCGCTCGCCGCCGTGCACGTCCCGCCAGGAGGGCCGCCAGGCTCTCCGCCCGACCCCGGATTCACCGAGACCGCCGCGGCCGACGGCGCCGCCATCCTCTGAAAACTCCCGCTCGCCAGGGACACGAGCGCAAAGGCCGCCGCCAGCGAGAAAATCCCGAGCCAGATCGGCCACCTTCTGTGGATTCCGAGCAGCTTTCGCCGCTCTTCGCAGAGTCCCGCCGAATTCGATGTCGTCCTCGGCAAAGTGGGTGACTCCATGATCCCCACCTCCTGAACCCCCGGAAGGACTTCCGGAAGGAACGACAAAATTTTCAAACGGCGGGAGCCTTGCGTCGATCGGACCTTGGTCCTACTGCATTTCACTTAGGTCCAAGACAGCGCCCTGAGACACGCACGCCCTCGGAGCGGAACCCGCGCGGATTTGCCTGTGTCCACGCAGAGTACATCGTCAGATTCGGCCCGAGCATCCTGCCGCCCCGGTCGCTTGCCGACGGTCACGATCGGGCGGAAAACAAAAAGAAGGGCGCCCTCGGGCGCCCTTGAGCGTTCGAACCGAACGGCTACCTGGAGTTACTTCGGCACCAGATCCAGCCCGTTGGCGTTGCTGTTGACGGTCACGCTGTTCACGATCGTCGCGAAGTTGTAATGAACCGTGCCCGGCGAGGGCACGGGCTGGCCGGCGATCGAGCTAGCCGAGTACTTGACGCCGACGATGACCGTCGTCGGCGCGCTCGCGGTCAGAGTGATCGTCGCGTCGCCGTCCGTCGTTATGTTGACATTGCTGACATTGGGGATGGTATTGCTGCAGGTCGAGCTGTACAGGGTTGCCTGTCCCTGCTGAATGGCGAACAGGTAATTGCTGCCCTGGCCCGTCGTGATCGTCTGGTGGATCAGGATGGTCGAGTTGCCCACGGGAACCGTGAGCGTGCTGTAGTAGAAAAACACGCCGGGCGCCACGTTGTTGATGTTGCCCGTCTTCACGCCGTACTGCAGCGTGTTGAGCTGGTTCCCCGTCGGCGAAGCGAGGTAGTCGCCGCATGTGGTCGCCGTCGGCGCAATCTCGCCCGGCGGGACCGAGGGCGTGGGTGTCGGCGTCACGGTCGGCGTGGGCGTCGGTGTGTTCGTCGGTGTGTTCGTCGGCGTGTTCGTCGGTGTGTTCGTCGGTGTATTCGTCGGTGTATTCGTCGGCGTGTTCGTCGGCGTCTGCGTCGGCGTGTCCGTCGGCGTGTTCGTCGGCGTTTTCGTCGGCGTATTCGTCGGCGTGTTCGTCGGCGTGTTGGTCGGCGTGTTCGTCGGCGTATTGGTCGGCGTATTCGTCGGCGTCTGCGTCGGCGTATTCGTCGGCGTGTTCGTCGGCGTCGGCGTGCAGGCCGAAACCCTCACGTTGTTCGTCGTGCTGCCCGACACCGGCAGGTTGTTGCCCGTGTCCGTCGCGTTGGCCGCGACCTTGTCCGTAAAGAAAATGTCCGACGCGCCGCACGGTGGCGCCGTCTCCTGCAGGCTGCCCGTGCAGGTATCGGTCGCGCTCCCATTGGGCCCCAGCGCCGTCACGGGATTGCCGCCCTGCGTGCACGGCTCAGGGGACGTCGTGCCCCCGGGGAACGGCACCGTGTTGGTCACGGCCAGGTCGATCACACCGAAGGCCGGATCGAGGTTCTGAACCGTAAAGGTGCACGTGAACTGGCTCCCTGGAGCCGCCGACACCGGACAGGTCTTCGTCACACCGAGACCGGTCGTGTTGTTGGGGCAGGCCAGGATCTTCGGGGAATTCGTCGTGCTCGAGGAGACCGGAAGCCCGAACGCCTGGTCCGTCCCGCTGACCGTGACCTGGTCGGTGAGGAACGTGTCGCCTGACGTACTGCAGGCCGGCGCCGTTTCTGTCAACGTCCCCGTGCAGCTGTCCGTCCCGCTCCCCTCCGGACCCAGAGTCGTCACCGCATTCCCACCCTGCATGCAGGGCGCGGCCGATGTCGTTCCGCCGGGAAACGGAACCGTGTTGGTCGCCGAGAGGTTGACCACGCTGAAGTCCGGGTCCAGGTTCTGGGCCGTAAACGTGCAGGTAAAGGTGCTGCTGGACCCTACCGTGGTGGGGCAGGTCTTCGTCACCGCCAGCCCCGACGTCGATAGAATCCCGTCGATCCGCAGAGACCTCGGGTCCGACATCGTCGTCATCGTCGGCACGTCGCCACCGGCCGGTCCGGCCGCCTGCGCCGTCGCCGCCTTCGCCGTCACCGCCTTCGCGCACGGCGTCATCTCCGCCGGCGCCCCGAAGGACCCTGTCAGCGAACTGCCGTCCCCGCGCGCTCCTCCCGTCACGAACGACCCCAGATCCACCGGCTGGCCGGCGCTGCCCTGATTCCCCATCGCCTGCGCGCCGGCTCCGCTCCCCTTGACCGCGTCCACAGCCCGTACGTTTAACCCGTTGTAGTCCGTCGCAAACGTCGTGTACACCGCAGCGGCCCACTGCCACTGAGCCTCAACACCCGGTGTGTCCGTCGAAAACGACCCGCTCCACGTCACACTGCCGATGTCCCCGGGCAAGCCTCCGGCCGGAACCGGAAATCCCACTCCACTCGCAAACGCTCGCCCCGCCAGACCGCTCGGCACCACCGTCACCCAGCGATTCCCCGCAGCGTCAAAACTCGTCGTCCCCGCACTCACACCGGGGTCATACGTCACCGACGCCTCCGGCACCGCCACCCGGTAGTCCTTCCCCCCCGCCGAAAAGCTGATCGCCGAATCCTTCAGAAAAATCGTCGTCGGATCCGGCCCCAGCCCCGACACCCGCATCGCGCTGCTGAACCAGATCACGTTGCCTTCCGCGATCGGCATCGGGTTGAAGGAGAGCTGCACCGCGCTCGCGGCCGTGCACGTCCCACCCGACGCGCCGCCCTGATCCCCGCCGCCAGATCCCGGATTGACCGAGACCGCGGCCGAGGTCGGCGCTGCCATCCTCTGGAAACTCCCTCGCGCCAGCGACACCAACCCAAATCCCACCGCCAGCGACAAAATCCCCAACCAGACCCGCCACTTCTTGGACACTCCCGCTGAATATGTGCCTGTTGTGCCCAGAGGCCTGCTCCCCATGATGCCCACCTCCTGAACAAATTCTTGTGCGGCAGGCTCCAGGAGTCTATTGGACTTTAGTCAAGGATCGCCCGAATGCCTGGTTGCGACTTCTAAGTCCAGGTGAGAGAGATCAATGCGGCGGTTTGCGCGCTGCCGCCGCCAGGATCATGCCGCTTTTCGCCTTCATGTTGAGGGCGTGGTCGAGGAGGAGCAACGGGTAGACGAGCGGAAAGAGCAGGATGAAGACATTCCTGAAGTGGAAGAGCGACCCGAAGCGCAGGACCGCGATCGCGAGGCGCCCCGCAAAGAGATATCGCGTCTTCATCACTTCGAATCCGGCCTGTGCGAGCAGGCCCCTCAACTTCGCATCGCTATAGAAATGGTTGCAGCGGTACTCCCGCTCATAGTGCCGCCGGAAGGCCTCCGGAACGTGCGGCGAGTCGAGACAATCCACGGTCAGCGCGAATATCCCGCCCGGCTTCAGGACGCGCCCGACCTCCGCGAGGACCGCTTCATCGTCCTTCGTATGCTCGAGCACGCAGACCGAGACGGCTCTATCGAACTCCCCCGAGGAGAGCGGCAGCGCCTCGCCGGTCCCCAAAACAAAGCGCCCGCGGGAGTCGACATAGGTCTTCGCGATCCTGGTCGCAGACCCCGACGGGTCCACTCCCACGACGTCATGACCCGCGCGCGCGAGCTCTCCGCAGAAAGCCCCTTTTCCGCTGCCGACGTCGAGGACACGCTGCCGGCCGCCCAGCTCGAGAAAGCGGGTCAGAACGGCGAGCTCGAGCCGGCGGACCCCATGCACGCGCTGCCAGTGTCGATAGATGAACCTCTTGAGGGCCTTCATCGGCGCGCGCCGATGCTAACCGCGCGGCTCGGCGGGCGGAAGACGACTCGCGCGGGAGTAGATCGGAACCAGAAACTGTGTCGAGAAGTCGGGACCCTCGAGGGGGACTCGAACTTCGAGAAGCCAGTAGGTCGATTCCGGCGTCGAGAGGTCGGTGCCGGGGACGGTTTCGGGAACATCGAATCCGACGTCGAAGGCGGTCAACCGGCTCTCCGGGGGCTCGATCGCGCGTAGATCGCATAGGGGTGAACTTCGGGACGGCCGCTCGCATCCTCCTCCAAGGCCTGCTCGAAGCACCGCAGAGTCGCCCGCACCGGGCCGGTCACGTGAAGCGGCCGGCCGCAGACGAAGGAGACCTCGAAGCGCTCCCCCGTGAAGAACGGAAACTTTCTCCAAGAGAGGCGCGCGGAGCCGGCGCGAACGCGCTGGAGGACGGCGACCAGGATGCTCCCGAGCATGAGAAGGCCCAGGGCATCGAAGATGACGAGGATGACCGTGA
This sequence comes from Thermoanaerobaculia bacterium, assembly GCA_033853815.1. GTDB lineage: Bacteria > Acidobacteriota > Thermoanaerobaculia > UBA5066 > Gp7-AA6 > JAWOLE01. The sequence continues at coordinate 9,995 of JAWOLE010000273.1, read as the reverse complement.
CGACGACCAGCGCGGAGATGTCCTTGCGGACAGTCCAGAGGACGTTGAAGACGCCGATGAGGAGCAAGAACAGGACTCCTCCCAGACAACCCGTGAAGGATCTCCCGGGCGCGTCCGGGCGCGCCCCGCGAGGGTCCCAGGCGTTGTCCGAACGCCACGGTTCCGTTTGCCGGTCTCCCTGCGCGGCTGCGGCGGCGGCCCGCAGCGCGGAGATGCCCATCGAGAAGACCAGGAGCCCTGCCAGAGCGAAGATCGCGCCGAAGACATAGGGCAGGATCTGACGCGGAGCCTGCCCCGGCAGCAGGATGAGGATCGCGACACCGGCGGCCATGAAGGGAACTCCGATCGCCATGGGCAGGAAGCCGCCGCCGTACTTCGCGAAAAGGGCCCTGGGATCTCCCCTTTCGGACCGGTCGGAGAAGTCGCGAGCGATCCGCGCGAGAGCGCCCCGGCCCGAGGAGGGCGCCGGCGCACGCGGGGTGATGAAGAGCCGCACGCGGTTTCGCGGCGCTCCGCCGGCGGGAGGCGCGGGGATATCGGTCGCCACGTCTCCGGAAAGCTCCGCGCGCGCCTCCGCGAAGACCTTGCGCCACGGAATCGGCATGCCACGTCAGCCCGGGAGCCGCGCTTTGCGCGCCGCGCCGAACGGCGTAGCTACCATCCGCCGCCTCCCCCGCCGCCCGAGCTGCCGCCTCCTCCCCCTCCACCCCCTCCGCCCGAACTTCCCGAGGACGGCGCCGAGACGCCGGCCGCGAGCGCTCCGGCGGCAACCGCCCAGGAGCCGGACGCTCCCGCCCCTCCGAACGACCCGCCTCCCCCCGTCCAGCCTCCCGAGGGCTCCGTGGAGGCGCCCGACGTGGAGACCGTGCCGATAGTCCCCGCGGCGGCGACGGCTTCCGATCCGTAGGCTCGAAACCACTTCTCCACGCCGCGGGCCAGGCCGAAGGCGACGAGATAGGGGAACCAGGCGTCTTCGAGCCGCGGGCGCGGAGTCGCGAGCTCTCGCGCGAAGAACCGCCGCGCAGCGACGAGCGTCCGGCGCCGCGCCAGGCGGTGCGGGCCGTCACGGGTCTTGGCGACGTTGAAGAGATTGTTCACCATCGCCACGCGAAGCAGCAGGAAGCCCACGGCGACGAGCGGAGCCGTCTCGCCGCCCGTGCCGATGACCCGGAAGGCGGCGTAGAGAAGCAGGATCGGCATCCAGACGAACGCGAGCGCCGGCAGCAGGAAGTTGTGAACCCTCTTCTGCCAGAAGGCGGCGGGAACGACCGCGGCGATCCACAGGATCCCGTGCGTGATGAGGGCGCCGAACACCGGACCGGGGTCCGTGCGGGACGGGAAGGTTCCCAGCGCGATCAACGCCAGACCGGCGACGGTCAGCAGAAAGGTCGGCCATCGCAACGGGCGCGGAGAGCGGTCGCGAAAGTCCGGATGAGCCACGAGCCGTTGCTCCAGGCCCGCCTTGATCTTGGAGGCCGGATCAAAGCCGCGGGACTTGTAGTGCTCGCGGATCGCGTCGGTGTCCGTTTCTTTGCGGTCGCCGAAGAAGAGCGCCTCGAGCAGGTCCTTCTCGTAACCCTCGAAGGAGGAGAGCGGCGCGAGCAGACGCAGGGTCAGGGTCTTGCCTCGAGCCTCTGTCGCGATTTTCTTCTCGCCCGAGAGACGCGCGAGCACGGCGGCGACCTCAGGAGCGCCGATCGTTTCGTCCCAGAGCGCCCCCGCTTCCTCCGGGCGGAGCGTGAAGACATTTTTCGCGAGCCAGGCCGAGTCGATCTCTTCGGGCCGCGGCAGCGGTGCGAAGCGTCCCAGCGCGGAATCCCGGCGGTAGAGACCTCCTCCCGCCGCCAGCACTGCCGCGAGGAGGATGAGAAAGAGGAGCAGGCGCTCCGCACGGCTCGTCCCCGTTCGCGCCGCCGCGGGCTTCCCGGCCCCCAGGAACTCGAGTTCCCGGCGCATGACGACACCGCGGCCGGGAGCGAGCTCCCCCTGCTCGTACTTCGCTGGCAGGGGGCTATCGGGCTTCCAGGCCGGGTCGAGGGCAAGCTCGAGCGAGAAGGCCTCGATCGTGCCCGACCGCTCCGGGAAAGCGAAGTCGTGATCGAGAACGTAGACGCTCCCCTGCCTCGTCAGGATTCCAGAAAGCGTGTAGTCGAGCTCGTAGAGGATCTCCGTTCCGTCGAAGGGGGGATCCGAAGGCAGGCGGCTCCTCCAGCGCAGAGTGACCGGATCGACGAAGGCGTAGTTGTCGACCTCCGTGAGGTCCCCTTCCTTCAAGGGAAGCATCTGGCCGCTGTCGGGGTCCAGGCGGGAGACGCCGGTAAGGTGGAGCTTCTGGCCGGGCCCCAGCCGAAACTTTCTCTCTCCGCCGTTCCAGTCTCCGGTGAAGACGATCGCTTGCCGCTCCGCCACGTGCAGGACTCCCTGCGAATCCAGCCGCGCGACGACATCCAGTCGCTTCCAGTAGAGCGACTTCTGCGCGAGAAGCTCCGCCGGCATCGCCAGGAGAGCGAGGAGGGTCGGAAGAGCCCGAAGGATTCTGCGCATGGAGCCTCCCCTTGGTGCTGGTTTGGCGAAATGTTACTCTGCGGCCGGACTTGCCGAGCCACGGAGGCGTCCGCGCTCGTCCGCGGCCCCTGTCAACTTTCGGCGCAAGCGGTCGCTTCGCGACTGGCGCCGAGAGTTTCTATTACCAGAGCCGGGACTAGCTTGCGCGACGGCGCGCGGCGGCCTTCTTCGAGGCCCTGGTTCCGGTCTTGCGGACCGCGGGGAGGGAAGGAAGGAAGATCTCTTTCATCTGGGGAAGCCGGTCGGCCGGTTTCTCGAAGCCGCACCCGCCCCGGTCGCAGACCAGGACGTTCCCGCCCTTCCTCTCGCGGAGGATCAGGTACGGGTTGCCGCATCGGGGGCAAGACTCGGGGATGGGCCGCGCGGAAAGGGTGAAGTCGCAGGCCGGATAGTTGACGCAGCCGTAGAAGGGGCGAAAGCGCCCGCGGCGCTCCGCGATCACGCCTCCGTCCTTGGGACACCGAACGCCCGTGTCCTTGACGGGCTTGGGCGGCTTGTACTTGCAGGCCGGGTATCCGCTGCAGGCCACGTAGACGCCGAAGCGGCCGTGGCGCCGGACGAGAGGATGCCCCGATTCGGGACAGATCTCCCCCGTCGGCTCGTCGGGGCGCGCCTCGGGCTTACCGCCCGCCATGACGACGTTGACGATGTTGCGGCACCTGGGATACGCCGTGCAGCCCAGGAAGACCGATCCCGAACGGCCCTGGCGCAGCTTCAAGGGGGAGCCGCACTCCTCGCACGTCGTGTTTTCAAGCTCCGTCGCGTCCACGGCGTCCTCGTCCGGATCGGGGATGTTTTCGGTGAACGTGCACCTGGGGTATCCGCTGCAGGCGACGAAGAGGCCGTTCTTGCCCATGCGGAGCTTCAGCTTCTTGCCGCAGACGGGGCACTTCTCCGAGAGTTGCGGAACCAGGGGGAAGGAGAGCTTCTTTCGAGCTTCGTCGAGGGGGATGCCCGCTTTGCTCGAGACCATGTCCGCCAGGGCGCGGTCCCTGTCGTGGGAAAAAGTCTTATCGAACTCGATGAGCGCCTTTCTCCAGGAGAGCTTCCCGTCCTCGACATCGTCCAGTCGTTCCTCCATTCGGGCCGTGTAGGAGGTCTCGAAGAAATCGTCGAAAAAGGGAATCAGCATCTCGATGACCGTCCGCCCGAGCGCCGTCGGCACGAAGCGCCGGTCCTTCTTGCGCACGTATTCGCGGTCCTCGATCTTGCGCAGGATCTCCGCGTAGGTCGAGGGGCGGCCGATGCCGTTCTCCTCCAGGAATTTCACGAGCGAGGCCTCGTTGAACCGGGGCGGAGGCTGGGTCTCCTTCCTTTCGGGAGAGACCTTCACGAGCTTCAAGGTCTCCCCTTCCGAGAGAGGCGGGAGCTTGGCCGAGCCGTTCTCCGTCTCTTCTTCGTCCTCCGCCGTGACGCCGTAGGCCGCGAGGTACCCCGCCGATTTCAAGGTCGAGCCCGTGGCCCGGTAGACGGCGAGGCCGGCCTCGATCTCGGCCGAGGTCGCGTCGTAGACCGCGGGCGCCATCTGCGAGGCGACGAACCGCTCCCAGATCAGCCGGTAGAGCTTCGCTTCCTCCGGGGCGACGTGCGGCGCCACCTCCTCGGGCGGCAGATCGAGATACGTTGGGCGAATCGCCTCGTGGGCGTCCTGCGCTCCCCGCTTGCTCTTGAAGTAGCGGGGACTCTCGGGCAGGAACTCCGGCCCCCCGCCATACCGCGCGCCGATGTGCTCGCGCACGGCCGCGATCGCCTCCTCAGAGACCCTGGTCGAATCGGTCCGCATGTAGGTGATCAGGCCCAGGGTGCCGCGGCCGGGGATGTCGCGCCCCTCGTACAGCCTCTGCGCGATCTGCATGGTGCGCCGGACCGGGAAGGAGAGCCGCCGGGCCGCGGCCTGCTGAAGCTGCGAAGTGATGAAGGGGGGCGGCGGATTCTTCTTGCGCTCGGAGGTCTCGACCCCCGCGACCCTCCAGACGGCGGCGGAGACGTTCTCGCGCACCCGTTCGGCCGCTTCGCGATCGGCGAGGCGCGGGTCCGTGCCGTCGAACTTCAGCTTCTGCCCGTCGAAGGAAAACAGGCGCGCCGAAAAAGAGGGGGGCTGGGAGGCCTCGAGCTCGGCGTCCACCGCCCAGTACTCGACCGGCACGAAATCCTCGATCTCCCTTTCGCGTTCGCAGATGATCCGCAGCGCGACGGTCTGGACCCGGCCGGCCGACAGTCCGCGCCAGATCTTCTTCCACAGCAGGTCGGAGACTTCGTATCCGACCAGCCGGTCGATGATCCGGCGGGCCTGCTGCGCGTCCACCAGGCGCGTGTCGATCTCGCCCGCCTCCTCCATCGCCCGTTGCACGGCGTTCTTCGTGATCTCGTTGAAGCGAACGCGCTTGAAGACCTTGTCCCTGGCGGAAGGCTTCAGGGCCTCCTGAAGGTGCCAGGAGATCGCCTCCCCTTCGCGGTCCGGGTCGGCCGCGAGGTAGACCGCGGAGGCCTCCCGCGTGGCTTTCTTGAGCTCCCCGAGAGTTTTTTCCTTGCCGGCCAGGACCTCGTAGGTCGGCTGGTAGGCGTGCCCGCGGTCGACTCCGAGCCCCTTTCGGGGCAGGTCGCGCACGTGTCCGTAGGAGGCGAGCACGCGGAAATCCGTGCCCAGGAACTTCTCCAGGGTCTTCGCCTTGGCGGGCGATTCGACGATGACGAGGCTCTTTTTCTGCGCCGAAGCGGTCATAGGGCGGAGCACCCTGCCACAACCGGATGCAAAGAGCAAACCGGCGGGAGCTCCGGTCTCCATAAACAAATTGTCATTCCCGGCGGGGACCGCTTGCCGGCTCAGGGAGTTAAGGAGATTTGTGATCGGGTGATCGGGTGATGGGTGATTGAAGGCCCCGGTCAATCGCAGATCACCCGATCGCAGATCACCCGATTCTCTCGAAAAGACTCATGTTCTCTTTACGCCGTAGCGTCCCCCTTCGCCGAAAGAGGCCAGGCCCGCCTCCTCTAGCTCGAAGAGCGCGGCGAGCACGACGGCGGCGGTAAGCTCCGTCATCTGCGCGAGATCCTCGGCCGAGGCGCTCTCCTCTCTACGAAGGGTTTCCCAGACGAGGCGCGCCTCCTTCGAGAGAGACTCGCTCGCTTCCGGCGCCGCCGGGACGGCCGGCCGGGCGACGCCGATCGCCGGGAAGAGCTCGGCCAGGACGTCCTCGGCGCCGCGGCAGAGGATTGCCCCGTCCCGCAGGAGTTCGTGGGCGCCGAGCGAGGTCGCGGAGAACACGCTTCCCGGCACGGCGAACACGTCGCGTCCGAAATCGTTGGCCAGGCGCGCGGTGATGAGCGAGCCCGACCTGCGGGAGGCCTCGACCACGACGACGCCCGCGCAGAGGCCCGCGATCACCCGATTTCGAACGGGAAAGTTCATGGCCCGGGGCTCGGTCCCGGGAGGAAACTCCGAAAGGATCAGGTCACGCCCCCGCAGGGCCTCCTTCAAGGCCGCGTGTTCGCGCGGATACTCGACGTCCAGTCCGCAGCCCAGAACCGCGATCGTCCCTCCCGCGCTGCCGAGCGCCGCCTGATGGGCCGCCGCGTCCACCCCCCGCGCGAAGCCGGAGACGATCGCGACTCCCGCCAGCGCGAGATCACGGGACAGCCGCGCCGCCACCTCCCGTCCATAGCGGGTGGCCGCGCGTGAGCCGACGACGCCGACCGCGGGAAGCCGGAGCCGCTCGAGATTGCCCAGGGCGTAGAGGAGAAACGGCGGATCGGGAATCTCGGCGAGGAGCGCGGGATAGTCCTCGTCGAAGGCCGTGACGACCCGCATTCCGGCGCGTTCGATCCGTTCGATCCAGCGCTCGGCGGAGACGTCCTCGGCGGCGCGCAGGACCGCGCGAGCCCTCTCGCGCGATTCCAGCCACTCCGCCAGCTCCGCCTCCGAGGCCGAGAGGAGCGCCTCGGGCCCGCCGCGCGCCCTCACGACCGGCCAGAGCCGCTGAGGCGTCAGCTCGCTCGCGCGAGCCCAGGAAACCGCCGCCCGACGCAAAACCGGATCCCGGCTCATCCTTCGCCCCTTAACTATCTTTTCATCCGATCGGAAATCTTCCCGGCTGGCAAAGCTTTCCTATAATAGCGACCCCCGCCAGGAGGGCAGGAGCGTGAGAATGCGTTGGACCGGTTGGGCGATGGCGTTTCTCCTCGTCGGGTCGGGCTGCGCCTCCTACACGCGGACGGACAGGGCCAAGTCGCAGATCGCCTTCGGATCCGAGGTTGCCCGAAAGGGCTTGTGGCGCGAAGCCGCGTTCCGCTTCGAGCAGGCGATCGCCAAGGAGCCGTCGAACGCGCGCGCGCACAACAACCTGGCCGTGGCGCTGGAAGCCACGGGCGAGTTCGCGAAGGCTCTGACCGAATACAAGAAGGCCCTCGAGCTCGACCCCAACGACTCCTACATCCGGCGCAACTACGCCCGCTTCGCCGAGTTCTACACCTCCTACACGCGGACCACGGGGAAGGCCGCCAGTGCGCCATAGCTTGGCGGTCTCCGGGGTGAAGGCGGCGCGGGCGGTGCTGACCGCGGCGCTCGCGCTCGCCGTCGCCGCTCCGATGTCGGCCGGCGTCAGCCAGGTCCGCCTGAAGCTGCCCTTGAAGCCCCGGCTCCCCCTGCGGGGCAACGAGAAGCTGGCCCTGGCCCCCTTCATCATCGTCACCGAGGCCGAGAAGGCGCGGGACAAGCGCCTCCAGAACGTGGATCTGCAGGGGGAGTTCCACCGATTCCTGAAGAAGCAGGTGGACAAGAAGACCAAGCTCGAGGTCATCGAGACCGGACCCGACGTCAAGCTGCCGACGACGAACCTGATCGAGCTCGCCCGCGCGACCGAGTTCTGGAGGTCCGTCGGCGCGACGACAGGGGCCGACATCGTCGTCTCGGGGTCGCTCGAATTCCGCATCGAGGACCGCTCCGGCTACAAGACGGAGGAATACGTCTCTCCCATCAACGGCCAGACCTACTACCGGCAGGTCTACGTCGAGCAGACCGGCTTCCTCTTCGACATCGTCTTCCTGGTCTTCGACGGGCACTCCGGCGAGAAGATCCTGCAGGACGAATTCAAGGACTTCCGGCAGACCGGCGGCCGCCGGGCCGACGAGCTGCAGGGCCTCTTCGAGAACCTCTTCTCCCTCGAGAACCAGATCCTGAACCTCTTCGTCGCCCGCGAACGGGACGCCGATCGTTACATCTTCACTGACTAACTTCTTTTCAGCGAGGCAAACCAGTGCGACAACGGACTAGCCCGTGCGCCTCAAGGGTCAAGACGCTGGTTTCAGGATTCTTGCCGAGAACTCTCCTCGGCGCGCTCCTGGCGCTCGCTCCCGCGGCCGCCGTCGCCCAGTACGAACAGGGGCAGTTCGAGCAGAACAAGATCGCCTACGACATCTTCGACTGGAAGACCTACCGCTCGACGCACTTCACGATCTACTTCTACACCAAGGAGAGGGTGACTCTCCAGAAGGTGGCCTCCTACGCCGAGAGCGCGTACGACGACATCTCACGGCAGCTCAATTTCCAGATTCCCAAGCCGATCAACCTGATCTACTACGCCACCCACTCCGACTTCGAGCAGACCAACACGATCTTGAACTTCATCCCGGAAGGGGTCGGCGCCTTCGCGCTCCCCTCGCGCAACCGAATGGTCCTGCCCGTGGACGTGCCCGACGAGAAGCTCCAGCAGCTGATCGCGCACGAGCTGACCCACGTCTTCCAGTTCGAGATTCTCTTCGGCGGCAACTACCTTCGCGCCGCGACGACCAACGCGCCGCAATGGTTCCTGGAGGGAATGGCGTCCTACTACGGCAACGACGAGGACGACAAGGACCGCATGGTCCTGCGCGACGCGGTCCTGGCCGACCAGGTCCCCGAGATCGCCCAGAAGGGAATCACCGGTTTCTTCGCCTATCGCTTCGGGCACGCGGTCTTCGATTTCGTCGCGGCCGAGTGGGGCAAGGACGCCGTGCGGGAGTTCCTGTTCGAGTTCCGCAACCAGATCGGCGGGAGCATGGAGAAGCCGATCAAGCGCGCCTTCAACATCTCGGCCGAGGACTTCGATATCAAGTTCCGGCGGTACCTGCGCCAGCGGTACCTGAAGATCCTGTCGGAGAAGGGAGAGCCGATCGACTTCGGCGAGCGCTTCAAGATCGAGGACACGCCCTCGGCCGAGCTTTCCCCCCGCGCCTATCCCTCGGGCGACTTCGTCGCGGCCTTCTCCACCTACAAGGAGCAGGCCGACGTCGTCCTGATGTCCACGCGGGACCGCAAGCTCTACAGGAACCTGACGAGGGGCTACACGACCGCCTACGAGTACCTGGTCTCGCAGTGGGTCACGACGGGGCCGCAGAGCGGGGCGGACCTGGCGGTCTCCCCGGACGGCAACACGGTGGCGGTCTTCGCGCGGCGGGAGAGAGGACGGGACCTCCTCCTCTTGAACGCCCTGAAAGGCGGCATCCGGGAGCGCATCGAGATGCCAGGACTCGACCAGCAGCTCTCCCCCGCGTTTTCTCCCGACGGGAAGAAGATCGTGTTCCGGGCGCTTCGGGGGGGCAAGGCCGACATCTTCGAGCTCGATCTGAACACGCGGAACATCACGAACCTGACCCGGGACGACGAGGCTTCGGACTTCGCTCCGACGTTCTCCCCGAACGGGAAGTGGATCTACTACTCCTCGGTCCGAGGTACCAAAGCCAAGATCTACCGGTTGCTCGTCGACGCGCCCGAAACCAAGGAGCAGGTCACTTACGGCGATTGGAACGACGAGGACCCCTGTCTGTCCCCCGACGGCAAGAGGCTCTTCTTCAATTCCGATCGCGACCAGGGGATCTACAACATCTATTCCATCAACCTGGAGACGGGCGTCGTTCTCCTTCACACCAACGTCGTGGCCGGAGTGTTCTCGCCGACCGTCTTCGTCGGCCGCGACAACACCGAGAAGCTGGTCTTCGCGGCCTACTACAAGCGGCGCTTCACGCTCTACATCGCCGACACCAACAAGCCGGTCAAGCGCCTGCCGGAGCTGGCCCCGGCGCCGAGTCCGAGCGTGCAGGCGGTGCTGCAGCCCTATCAGCCGTCCATCGAAGTGTCGGTCGATCCGGAGAAGATCTCGGGCAAGCCAAGCCGGAAGCTCCAGCTCGAGGACGCGCAGGTCACCGCCGGCGTCAACACCGACCAGACCTTCGTTTCCAACACGGCGCTCATCTTCGGGGACAACCTGGGCAACCGCCGGTTCATCGCCGTCTTCCAGTCCGTATCCACGTTCACGAACTTCCTGTTCGCCTACTACGACCTCACCAAGCGCCTCCAGAAGGGCATCACGCTCTTCGACACCCGGCTCTACTTCCTCACTCAGGATCCGTTCACGGGAAACATCGACCGGCGCCAGACCGTTCGTCAGTCGGGGGGC
>JAWOLE010000272.1:0-7573 GCA_033853815.1 Thermoanaerobaculia bacterium | reverse complement strand
TCGATCGAAGCCAGGACGGCCGCCTTCCTGCCGGGCTCCGTCCGCACCAGGTAGCCGGTGCCCCCCTCGAAGCTGCGCGAATGGCTCGGGAAGAACATCACGTACTCATGGATCGGCCAGCCGTAAGGGTTGTAGAAGCGGTCGATCACGCCGACGATGCGGTACTGGTCGCCGTCGTGGTCCTCCGTGCGCTTGCCCAGGGGATTCTCTCCGGGGAAGAAGAGCTCTGCGAGCGCCTTGCTGATGATGATGTCCTGGGAGATGTTTTCGAGAGGCTTCCCGTCGGCCCCCACGGGCCGCGCCGTCGCGAAGAGCTTCCGGATCCGCAGGGTCTCCGACTCGGTCTCCTCCCGCGTGAAGTTCCGTCCGGCGATCAACCGGGCGCCGAGCGCGTCGAGCGTCGCTTCATCGGCGTTGTAGACCTGGCCGAGCTGCATCTGTCCCTTCGAGCCAAGCGGCCGCGTCTCCATGGAGCTCCCGCCCCCCTGCCACGGCAGGAAGCGCGTGTTGGACGCCGCCCGGACTCCCGGGATCGCGCGCAGGACCGCGAGATCCTGGCGAACGCCGTTGTCCAGGTAGCCGTCTTCCTTGAACGCCGGCGCGAAGGGGCGGCTCGTAACCCAGAGGATGTTGTCGTCGTCGAAACCCGACGGGATCGCCAGCTGGCGCCGGGAGTCGCGAATCATGTTGACGCAGTTGGCGACAATCGCGAGCGTCAGGGCCACTTCCGCGACGATCAGGCCGTAGCGGACCTTGTTGCGCCGCATCGAGCGAAGGATCGGTCCGAATTCCATGGCGCGACTCCTTTCCTACTGGAGGGACAGATGCACCGCGGGAGAGAGCCTGCAGGTGCGCCAGGCCGGGTAGAGCCCGGCCACGAGCCCGGCCGCGAGCGACAGGCCGACCGACAGGAGGACCATCGGGACGTCCAGATGGAAGAAATCCGTCCGCGGCGTCACCGTCGCCCCCGTCGTCTTGAGCCACTGGTTCAAGGCCATGAGAGCGACGAAGGACAGGGCCAGCCCGATCGCGCCGCCGACGACGCCGATCAACTCGCACTCGACGACATGCTGAAGGAAGATGTCGGCGCGCGAGGCGCCAAGCGCACGCCGCACGCCGACCTCGCCCGCGCGCGCCAGGAACTTGCCCAGGAGCAGCCCCACCAGGTTGACCGCGCAGACCGCGAGGAAGAGAAGCGACACGATCAGCATCGCCGTCGTCTCCGGCGGCACGACCCGCTGGTCCCGCATCCACTCCCGCACGGTGCTGACCCGGTTGTTGAGCGGCCGCGGGAACCTCCCGTGCTTCTTCTGGTCCATCACGTAAGCGGTCAGGAAATCCCTGTACCGGCCGACCGCGGCCGCGTCGGGCAGCTCGACCCACATCTGGAGCCAGCAGGTCTCCGACGCCAGGAACCCGTCGAAACCGGCCAGGCCGCCCGAAGGGCCCCAGCCGTCGGTGTTCCCGAACGTGCGCAGCTTCATCGGCTTGAGCAGGTTGAAGGGCATGAAGATGTTCTCCGGCTTCTCGATGAAGTTCTGCGTCATGTCGTAGACCTTGACGCTCGGCTCCCACCGGTCGAGCACGCCCACGACGCGGAAGTCGCGGTCCGAGATCCGCACGGTCCTGCCGACGCTGTTCGTGCCGCCGAAGAGCTTGTCGTTCATCTCCTCGGAGATCACGACGACCGGGTCCGGTCCGGCGTCCGCCCTGCGGTCCCAGCCCGAGCCGTAACGGAAGGGCACGTCGAACATCGGGAAGAAGTCGGAGAAGCAGAGCCGGACCGTCTCGCGGAAGGGGCGCCCGATCTTCTCGTCCGGGAAGACGTAGAGGGCCGTCTTGAACATCACGCTCTGCCGGCTCGGAATGTCCGACTTCGAGATCGCCATCGCGTCCTGGTAGGTGAGCTGCGTCGGCGGCAGCGTCGGATCGGGCCCCGGATACGGCCTGGCCGGGTCCCAGCTGTCCATGCGCACGTAATAGAGAACGCCGTTGCTCTTGCCGGGGACCGGGTCCTTGGCGAAGGAATGGCGGACGGTCGCGAAGGTCGTCGAGGCGGCGATGCCGAGCGCGATTCCGGCCACGATGAGGACCGAGAGGATCCGGTTGCGCTTCAGGCTCTTCCAGGCGATCCGCAGATTGTGAAACAGCATGGCCTCGCTCCTACCGAACCGACGCGGCGAGCCCCGGCTCCGCTCCCTCCGCGGGGCCCTCGGCGGGCAGCCGCTCGAGATCCACGATTTCGCCGTCCAGGAGATGGATGCGGCGCGAGGCGCGCGCGGCGCATTCCGGCGTGTGCGTGACCATGACGATCGTCGTGCCGGCCTCGTTGATCTTCTCCAGCTGGTCCATGACGTCGCGCGACATGAGCGTGTCCAGGTTGCCCGTCGGCTCGTCGGCGAGGATGAGCCGGGGCTCGCCCGCGAGCACCCTCGCGATCGCGACCCGCTGCTGCTGGCCGCCGGAAAGCTGCGAGGGCAGGTGGCGCAGGCGCGACAGCAGCCCGACCATCTCGAGCGCGCGTTCGATCCTCTCGCGCCGCTCCCGGGCCGGCAGGCGCCGGTAGCGCAGAGGCACGTCCACGTTGTCGAAGACGTCGAGATCGGGGATCAGGTTGAAGCTCTGGAAGATGAACCCGATCTTCTCGTTGCGGATGCGCGACATCTCGGAGTCGGAGAGGCGGGAGACGTCCTGCCCGTCCAGGTGGTAGGTGCCCGAGTCGAACGTGTCGAGCAATCCGGCGACGTTCAGAAACGTCGTCTTGCCCGAGCCCGAGCGGCCCATCACTGCGACGAACTCGCCCAAACCGACCTCGACCGAGACGTCGTGGAGGGCGTGGGTCTCGATCCGGTCTGTCCTGTAGATCTTCCGAATGTTCTTCATGCTCAACATCGTCTGGACTCCTGAAGCGAGGCCGGGCAAGCGAGGAAACCCCGCCGTCAGGCTCACGGCTGCCCGGCCTCGGAAGAGAGTTTTCAAGTCAGCACGGCGAGGGACATGGAAGCGAGGCCGGGCGAGCGAGGACATCCCGCCGTCAGGTTCACGGCTGCCCGGCCTCGGAAGAGAGTCTTGAAGTCAGCACGGCGAGGTTCGTGACATGGATTTCAGTTTCGGATCAGGACGGTTCGGGCGCCCGCGAGATCGGACATGTCGGAGAGAAGGACGTGGTCCCCGGCCGAGAGGCCCTTCACGATCTCGACCTCGGAGACGCTGACCGCGCCGATGGCGATCTCGCGGCGCGTCGCGACGCCGTTCTCGACGACGTAGATCTGCCGCCCGCCGCCGCTCTCGAGAAAGGGCCCGCGCGGCACCTTCAGCACGTCCGGCTTCGACTCGAAGATGAGGCGCACGGAGACGCGCTGGTTCTGCCTCAGGCCCTCCGGCGGCGCCCCGTCGAAGACGATCGTGCCGTGTCCCTGGCTGTCGCGGATCTCCGGAGACATGGCCGTCACGTGCCCCGGGTACTCCCTCCCCTCATAGAAGATCCGCGCCGGGGTTCCGAGCGCGACCTCGGCCGCGTAGTTCTCGGGCAGCGTGAACTCGACCTCGAACTTCGAGAGGTTCACCACGGTCGCGATCGCTCCGTTGGCCGGCACGGCGTCGCGGTCCTGGACGGCGAGCGAGGCGACGGCGCCGTCGAAGGGCGCCGCGATCGCCAGGGCGTCCACCTGCCGCTGCAGCTCCTCGACCAGGGACGCCTGCCGGTCCAGGGCGAGCTGCCGGCTCCGGATGTCGAAGTCGGCCGTCTCGGCGGCGAGCTTCGCGGTTTCCTTTGCGTTCTTGGTCTCCAGCTCGGCGATACGGACGTCGTCCTTGGCCTTCTCGTAGTCGTTCTTGTTGAGAATTCCCTCGTCGAAGGCGGTCTGCGCCCGCTCGCCCAGCCGCCGCGCGGCCTCGAGCCGGACCTCCAGGAGGTTGATCGCGAGGGTGTTCTTGACGGCGTCCTGGCGCGCGTCGATCCTCTGGCGGTCGAGCGCCGATTTTGTCGAGGCGAGCGTGGCGCGTTCCTGCGCGAGGCGGCTCTTCAGCTCCGGGCTCTCGACCCGTGCGAGGATCTGCCCCCGGCGCACCGCGTCCCCCGCCTTGACCGCCAGCGAGACGATGCCGGACGCGGGTGTGAAGAGGGTCGGGTGGAGGGCCGCGACGATCCTCCCGTCGGCCGAAGCGTCCCGCACGAGGAGGCCCCGCGTCACCTCGCCGATTCGCACGCGCGAGGCCGCGATCGAGCGCTCGGCGCGGGTCCAGCGCCGGATCGTGGGAAGGGTGAGGCCGAGCCCGGCGACCGCCAGGACACCGCCGGCCGCGGCCAGCCGGAAGCCGCGCGAGAGCCCTCGCGGCCGCTCGACCGGCTTGTCCATCACCGAGACGTTCTCGATCACGCTGGAGCGCAATGAGCAACCCGCGGGCCATGCCACCCGGCGGCGAAAACCGCGCATTTCCGGGGACTTTCGCGATCGGGCTCCTTCGGGACGCGGACATCTGTCCGGGAAAACGCGGACATCCGCCCGGGGTCAAGGAGACAGCCGCGGAACAAAACCCGGTATGAGAGAGTTTTCACCTCGGATGTACAACGACTTCTTCCGGTTCCGGGAGGCGCCCTTCAACATGACGCCCGACCCCCGGTTCCTCTTCTTCTCCGAGCGGCACCGCGAGGCCTTCAACCACATCCTGTTCGGCATCCGGGAGCGCAAGGGATTCATCCAAATCACCGGTGAGATCGGGGCCGGGAAGACGACCGTCTGCCGCGCGATCCTCGAGCAGCTCGGACCGAAGTACAAGACCGCCCTGATCCTGAACCCCCGCCTGACGAGCACGCAGCTCTTGCGGGCCGTGCTCACGGAGTTCGGATTGAAGCCGCGCCGCTCCGACCGGGCCGCGTGCCTGGAGACGCTGAACGAATTCCTCCTCCACGAGGCCACGATCGGCCACGACGTCGTCCTCTTCGTCGACGAGGCGCAGGACCTGGACGAGGACCTGCTCGAGCAGGTTCGCCTGCTCTCGAACCTGGAGACCGACACCGCCAAGCTCCTGCAGATCGTTTTGCTCGGCCAGCCGGAACTGCGCGAGAGGCTGGAAGGGAGCGGCTTGAAGCAGCTCCGGCAGCGCATCACGGTGCGGTATCACTTAAGCCCGCTCTCGCGTGAGGAAACCGAGGCGTACATCCATCACCGGCTGACCGTGGCCGGAGGCAACAGTCGCCCGTTCTTCACGCCGTGGGCCGTCCGGAAGATCTACGGCTACTCGCGGGGAGTGCCGCGCCTGATCAACGCCGTCTGCGACAAGACGCTGCTCTGCGGGTTTGTCACCGGCGAGGACCGATTGACCGCCGGGCACGTCCGCCGGGCGATCCGCGAGCTGGAGGGGAACTTCTCGTGAGCCTGATCGACGAAGCCCTCAAGCGCGCGGAGCTCGAGGCGGCGCGCCGCGACGGCTTGCGAAGCGGCACCTATCCCTGGGTTCCCGAGCACGCGCCGAAGCCCCGGCGCCGGTGGATCACGGTGGCCGCCGTCGTGGTGATCGCGGCCGCCGCGGGAGGCGGCGTCTGGTGGCTCTCGAAACGGCCGACTCGAAGTCCCGTTCAAAGCCAGGCAGAAAAGGCGCCGTCCAAAATCCAAAATCCAAAATCCAAGATCGATCTGGAGACGGTCGAGGTTCCCCCGCCCCCGGTCGGCCTCCCGTCCAGGGTCCAGGCGCGAGGCCCATTCGAGGCTCCGGATGCCCGCGAAGCACCGCAGACTCGACCCGCCGCGGCTGCCGACATCGCCAAAGTTCACGCGCCGCCGGCCCCGCGGGGACGACCCGATGCCGCCGCGGCTGAAAGCAGGCCGCCGCCGAAGAACGCCGCGGAGGGCAAGACTTACGTCGGCGAGGTGAAACTCCCCGACGGGGCGAAGATCGAACTGGGAGGAATCGTGTATTCCGACACCAATCCCGTCGCCCTCATCAACGACCACGTGCTGGGACCGGGCGCGGGAGTCGAAGACTTCACGATCGTTTCGATCCAGCCCGACCGCGTGGAGCTCAAGGGCCGCGGCACCACGATCTTCCTCAAGCTAAGGTAAGAGAAATTCCAGATTCCACATTCCAGATTCGAGTACTGAGCCTCTTGGAATCTGGAATCTGGAACTTGGTATCTGTGCCGCAGAACCTTGGGCCGGTTTTTTCGTCTACACAACCGAGGGGGAAGGTGTCATGAAGACGAGACCGGCTGATTTGTTGGCTCTCTCCTTTGGTTTGCTCCTGGTGGCCGGGACGGTTACGGCCGAGTCCCGGATGGAGAAGACCCTGAGGCTCGATCCCGGAGGAGAGTTCTCGATCGATACCGACATGGGTCGGGTCACGGTCACGGGCAGGTCCGCCTCCGGCGTCCACGTCGTCGTCACGGCCAACCGCGACCTCAACGACCTGCTCCGCTTCGACTACGAAGAGGGCTCCCGGCGCGCCTCGGTCACGGCCCGCAAGAAGCACGAGTTCTCGGGCCTGTTCGGCGACGGCAACGCCCGGGTCCGCTTCGAGATCGAGTTGCCGGCGCAGACCGCGGTCAAAGTCCACACCTCGGGGGGCGCGATCTCGGTTTCGGGCACGCGCTCGCCGGCGAGGCTCCAGACCTCCGGCGGAGGCATCGAGGTGCGCGATCTCGTGGGAGACCTCGAGGCCGACACCTCCGGGGGGTCGATCCACGTGCGCGACATCAAGGGAAGAAGCCGGGTCGAAACCTCTGGCGGCGGCATCGAGGCGATCAACCTCGAGGGACCTCTGCATGCGGAGACGAGCGGGGGCTCGATCGAGACCGACAGGGTCACGGGTGACATGAACCTCCACAGTTCGGGCGGAGGGATTCATATCCGTGAGGCGGGAGGACGCGTGGAGGCCGAGACCTCGGGAGGCTCGGTCGAAGCGTCGTTCTCGCGCGGCAACTCTCGTGGCGGGTCTCTGGAGTCCTCCGGCGGCGGCATCAGCGTCGCGGTCGATCCCTCCGTGGGGCTCTCGATCGACGCCCACGGCAACTCGGTCTCGACCGACTTGCCTCTGACCGTGCGGGGCGAGGCCTCCCGCGGCTCGCTGCGCGGCACTCTCGGCCATGGAGGCGAGAGCCTGCGCCTGCACACGAGCGGAGGCTCGGTAAGGATCCGCGCGCTCTAGCGAACGGATTCGGGTCGGTTAGACCGACAAGAGCCGGTCGAAGAACGAGCGGTAGCGCTGGAGGGCGACACGGAGGTCTTCCGTGTCGACGTTCTCACCGCGGTCCCATTGCCCTTCGAGCTTCTTCCTCTCGTCCGCGAAGACCTCCGCCAGGCGCTTCATGACGCTGGCGACCAGGCCGCCCGCCTTCTCCACGGACTTGCGAGGCTCGTCCACGAAGCCGATCTGGATGTTGTCCCACTCCGACCGGAATCGCTTGGTCTCGTCGCCCGGAAATAGCGGGTGAGGCTCGCCGGCCGGCTGGCTGGCAGGGCCGGACTTCCGTTTCGCCTCTTCGACTCTCGGCCTCGGCTCCTCCGAGTACTCCCGCGGGGCGGGCGCGGCCGCGGGATGTTTCGTTTTCGCCGGCGATCCCATGGCCGCCAGGTCC
>JAWOLE010000271.1:0-5830 GCA_033853815.1 Thermoanaerobaculia bacterium | reverse complement strand
GCGCGATGTGCCCGGGAGGCTGCGGGGTCCGGGTCCGGAGGATTTCGGAGAGAGCGGTCAAGCTGGAGGGCAATCCGCTCCACCCCGTCAACGGCGGGCGCCTGTGCCCCCGGGGACAGGCCGCCCTTCAGAGCCTCTACCATCCCGACCGGATCGCCGGCCCGCTCCACCGCGTGGGTCCGCGCGGAGCGATCGGCTCCTTCGAGCGCGTCTCCTGGGACCGGGCCCTCGACGCAATCGGCGGCGGCCTGCGCAAGCTCCGCGAGGCGGGGCGGCCGGAGTCGCTCGTCCTCCTGCGGGGGAGCTCGCGCGGCATCGGATCGCGCGGCGCGCGCCGCTTCCTCGAGGCCTTCGGATCTCCCAACGACGTGGTGCTCGACCGCGGGGACGAAGCCGCCGCGATCGCGCTCGCGCTGACGCAGGGCGTGCGCGCCGTCCCCGCCTACGATCTCGCCTCCGCCGATTACGTTCTCTGCGTGGGCGGCGCGCTGCTGGAGGCGGCGAGCTCCCCCGTCCACGCCATGCGATCGTTCGGGCAGTTCCGCCAGGGGCGCACCGGACGGCGTGGAAAGCTCGTCTGTGTCGAGTCCCGGCTCTCGATCACCGGTTCCTCGGCCGACGAGTGGATCCCGGTCCGGGCGGGCACCGAGGGCGTCTTCGCCCTGGGAGTGGCCGGCGTGCTCGTGTCGGAGGGGCTGTACAACAGGGACTTCCTCCTCGAAAGGACCGAAGGGTTCGAAGACAGCCGCCGCGGTGACGCCGTGGCGCGGCCCGGGCTGCGGACGCTGCTCTCCCGGCACTATGGCCTGGAGCGCGTCTCCTCCGAGACGGGAGTGCCTGTGGACGCCATCCTGCGCGTCGCGCGGGAATTCGCGGCGGCGCGCCGCAGCCTGGCCGTGGGCCCGCGGCGGGGGCCGCTGCTTCCCGGCAGGGTCTTCGACCACCTGGCGGTCCAGATCTTGAACGCGCTCGTCGCGAGCGTAGACGCGCCGGGCGGAGTCCTGGTGCCCGAGCCCGTGCCGCTCGCGGCGTGGCCCGAGCTCGCGGCCGACGCGGCCGCCGAGGAGGGCCGCCGGCGGCCCCGGCTGGACGGGGTCTCGGGCAAGAGCGGAGTCTCCGACAAGATCTCGCCCCGGGCCCTCTCGGACCCCGAGCAGCTCGCCGAGGCGATCCTCACCGAAACGCCCTATCGCGCCGAGGCCCTCATCGCCCTGGGGGCGGATCCCCTGTTCACGTCGGCGGCGCCCGAGAAGTTCGCCAGGGCGATCGAGCGCATTCCCCTCACCGTGTCCTTCGCCTCGCTTCCCGACGACACCGCGCTCGCCTGTGACTGGATTCTCCCGGAGGCGCACTTCCTGGAGAGGTGGGAGCTGTGGACGACGCCTCCCGGCGTCGCCTACCCGCTCGCCAGCCTCGCGCAGCCGGCGCTCGTCAAACCTCTCCACGACGTGCGCCCGGCCGCCGAGATCTTCCTCGCGCTCGCGCGGCGGGTTTCCCCGCAGATCGAGGCCGCCTTCCCCGCAAAGGACGTCCCCGCGCTCCTCCAGTTCGAGATGGGCGGCCTCTATCGCGCGCGTCGCGGAGCCATCATGGGGACGCCGTTCGACGAGGCCTGGGTGCGCATGATGGAAGGCGCCGGCTGGTGGGCCCCGGGGTACGGGTCGGCCGAGGAGCTCTGGAAAGGAGCCCTGCGTTCGGGCGGTTGGTGGGATCCCTTCTACGATCACGAGGACTGGAAACGAGTCCTGCGCACGGAGTCGGGCCGATACGAATTCCGGGCCGATCTGCTGGAGCCTTCCGCCGGACCGATCGAACCGCCGCCTTCCACGGCAAAGCCCGCCGAGGCGAAGGGCACCGCCCGGCGCTCCCTCTCGCTGCACCTCTTCGAGCCGCTCGCGATCGCCGGAGGCACCGGAGCGGAATTGCCGTTCCTCCAGGCGATCCTCGACCCCGGTCACGCCGCGGGCTGGGAGACGTGGGTCGAGATCCATCCGGAGATGGCGGCGCTGCTCGGCGTTCGCGAAGGCGAGAGCGTCCGCGTGCGCTCGAAGGACGGCGAGATCCTGGCGCGCGCCCGCCTGACGCCGCGCGTCGTCGCGGCGACCGCGGCGATCCCGGTCGGCCTCGGCAAGCGCGGAGGCGGCCGCTGGGCCGCCGGCGTCGGCGCCAACCCCCTGCGTCTCCTCCCGGCGGCGCGCGACCCGATCGGCGGCCTGCCCGACCTGGACGCGACGGCCGTCGAGATCGTCCCCGCGTCGGCCGGCGAGCCCCGCCGCGAAAGGAAGGTGTAGGGCTTGGCGCGCTGGGGAATGGTGGTCGACCTCGACCGCTGCACGGCCTGCCAGGCCTGCGTGGTCGCCTGCCAGGTCGAGAACAACGTGGCGCCGGCCGGAGCCGCGGAGTGGAGGCAGGGGCGCGCCGTCTCGTGGCTGCGCCTGGTGGCCTTCCAGAACGGGGAGCACGGAACGCGGCCCGAGCTTCGCCTGATGCCGGTCTCCTGCATGCATTGCCAGCGGCCTCCCTGCATCAAGGTCTGCCCCGTCAAGGCCACGCAGATCGACCGGGAGGGGCTCGTGGCCCAGGTCTACGCCCGGTGCATCGGCTGCCGCTACTGCACGACCGCCTGTCCCTACACGGTCCGCCACTTCAACTGGAAGCGGCCCGAGTGGCCGCGCCCGATGGAGCAGGCCCTCTCTCCCGACGTGTCGGTGAGGCCCAGGGGAGTCGTCGAGAAGTGCTCGTTCTGCCATCACCGCCTCCAGCGCGCGCGGGACCAGGCCCGGCTCGAGGGCCGCCGCCTGAGAGAGGGCGATTACGTGCCGGCGTGCGTCGAGACGTGTCCCGCCGAAGCCATGGCCTTCGGAGACCTGGAGGACCCGGGCAGCTCCGTTTCCCGGCTCGCCCAGGGCCCGCGCGTCTTCCGGCTCCTGGAGGAGCTCGGCACGGAGCCGAAGGTCATCTATCTTTCGAAAGGAGAGTCCGGTGGAAGGGCCTGAACCGACTCGCGACCACCGCGACGACACCCTGCTGCAGCCGATCGCGAAATCGGGGCGGCCCTTCTGGATGCTCGTCGGGACGCTTCTGGCGATCGGGCTCTGGGGCGCCTACGCCTGGTCCACGCAGCTTCGCCGCGGGCTGTCCATGACGGGCCTGAACGTGCCGGTGTACTGGGGCCTCTACATCACCAACTTCGTCTTCTTCATCGGCATCAGCCACGCGGGAACCCTGATCTCGGCCATCCTGCGCCTGTCCCACGCGGAGTGGCGGCGCCCCATCACCCGGGCGGCCGAGGTCATCACGGTCCTCGTCCTCTTCTTCGGGATGGGCAACGTGGTTCTCGACCTCGGGCGTCCCGACCGCGTCTTAAACGTCCTGAAGCACGGCAACTTCACGTCGCCCCTGCTCTGGGACGTCGCCTCGATCACGACGTACCTGACCGCGAGCACGATCTACCTCTATCTCCCCCTGATTCCCGACATCGCGATCCTGCGGGACCGCCTCGGAAAGCGCCATCGCTTCTACCGCGCGCTCTCGCTCGGCTGGGCGGGGACGCCGCGCCAGCAGCGGATCTTGAACGGCGCGATCGCCGCCATGGCCGTCATCGTCATCCCGATCGCGGTCAGCGTGCACACGGTCGTCTCCTGGGTGTTCGCCATGACGGTCCAGCCGATGTGGCACTCGACGATCTTCGGCCCCTACTTCGTCGTCGGCGCGATCTTCTCCGGCATCGCCGCGATCATCATCGCGATGGCGGTCATCCGCAGGGCCTACCACCTGGAGAACTACCTGAAGCCCATCCACTTCAACAACCTCGGGATCCTGCTGCTCGTGATGACGCTGCTCTGGTTCTATTTCACCTTCGCCGAGTTCCTGACGACCTATTACGGGGCCGAGCCGGCCCACATGGCGGTCTTTCGCTCGAAGACCGAGGGGCAGTTCTCCCCCCTCTTCTGGTTCATGTTCGTCACCTGCTTCGTCGTTCCCTTCTCGTTTCTCGCCAACAAGCGCACCCGCGGCACCGTCTGGGGAACCGTCACCGCCTCGATCTCGATCGAGATCGGCATGTGGCTCGAGCGCTTCCTGATCGTCGTTCCGAGTCTTTCCCATCCGCGCCTGCCGCGGACCGCCGCCTCCTACACCCCCTCCTGGGTCGAGTGGTCGATGTTTGCCGCTTTCATTTCCATGTTCCTCCTGCTCTATGCCGTGTTCACGAAACTCTTTCCCATCATCTCGATCTGGGAAGTGCGCGAGGGGCGCGAGCACGGGATCCGCGAGGTCACCGAGCGCGTGGAGAGCTACCTGCCGGCCGCGGCGGAGGCGACTCATGGATAAGGCCCTCCGCCGCCGGCTCCGCCCCGGCCCCCTCGGCCCCGCATGGAGAACCCTGGTCGCGGGCGTCGCCCTCCTCTGGATTCCCTGCGCGGCCGGCGCCGCCATGGGCGACCCGGCGCGGGGACAGGCCCTCTTCGTGGGCAAGGGGTGCGTCCAGTGCCACGCCGTGCGGGGCGCCGGGGGGCGGATCGGACCCGACCTCGGGAGAACGGCGGTCAAGGGCTCGTTCTACGAGATCGCGGCCGCCATGTGGAACCACTCCTCCGCGATGGACGAGAAGATGCGGGAGTTCCGGCTGGCCCGGCCCACGTTCGAGCAGGAGGAGCTCTCCGACCTCCTCGCGTTCCTCTACTTCCTCAACTACTTCGACGAGCCGGGAGACCCGCGCGTCGGAAAGGTCCTCTTCGCGCAGAAGCACTGCATCCAGTGTCACCGCCTCGGGCGCGAAGGCGGCACCACGGGGCCGCGACTCGACGCGCTGCCGCGCGGGATTCCGCCGCTGACGATCGCGCAGGACCTCTGGAACCACGGCCCCGTGATGGTGCCGGCCATCCGCCGGATGGGCCTGGACGTTCCCCGGTTCGAGGGGAGCGAGATCATCGATCTCTTCGCATACCTGAGGGGCCACGGCCAGAGACAGGCGGCGCGGGAGTTTCGCTCGGCGGGAAACCCGGAGAGGGGAAAGCGCCTCTTCGCCAGCAAGGGATGCGGCAACTGTCATTCGGTCTTCGCCGGAGGCTCCAGCATCGGACCCGACCTCGGCAGGACCGAGCTGCGCGGAAGCGTCACGCAGCTCGCCGGTCGGATGTGGAACCACTGGCCGGCCATGTCGCAGGCGATGCAGGCGCTCGGGATGGCGTCGCCCACCTTCAAGCAGGACGAGCTCGCCGACGTCTTCGCCTACCTCTTCGTCTCGCGCTACGACGGGCAGGCGAATCGCCCGCGGGGAGAGGCGGTCTACCGCGCCAAGGGGTGCGCGAACTGCCACGGGGAGTCGGGGGAAGGAGGGATCGGGCCCGCGCTGCGCGAGGTCACGAAGGGAGTGAGCAAGGAGCTCGCCTTCCAGATGATGTGGAACCACGCCCCGGCGATGCGCGACAAGATGGGAACCCGCCAGATCCCCTGGCCTCGTTTCGAACCCGAGGAGCTGGCAGGCCTGCTCGAGCTCCTGGAAAAGGGGTGGAGCGGGGCCGCGGCGTCGGCGGCTTCCCGAGGCTCACGATGATCCGAACAGCCGTTCGAAACGCAAAGGAGGTTGGATCCATGAGGATTTTCCGGGGTCTCTTCTCCTGCGCGGCCGGCCTCGCGCTCGCCGCGTCCGCCCTGGCCGCCGATCCGCCCGCCTACGTGGGCGCCAAGAAGTGCCGGTCCTGCCACCTGAAGCAGTACCAGAGCTGGGAGCAGACGAGGATGGCCAAGTCCTTCGAGCTGCTCAAGGCGGGAGTCCACGCCGACGCGAAGAAGAAGATGAAGGTCGATCCGCAGAAGGACTACACCC
>JAWOLE010000270.1:0-6745 GCA_033853815.1 Thermoanaerobaculia bacterium | reverse complement strand
GGACGGCGAAGCTGCCGGCGGGTGTGGAGATGGTGGTGCCCGGGGACACGGTGTCTCTGGAGGTGGATCTGATCACGCCGATCGCGATGGAGAAGGGGCTGCGGTTCGCCATCCGGGAGGGGGGCCGTACCGTAGGCGCCGGAACCATCACGGAAATCATCGAGTAGCCGCGAGCGGAGCGAACGATGCAGGAAACCATCAGTCTTTCATGCAGCGAGTGCAAGCGGAAGAACTACACGACCACGAAGAACAAGAAGACGAACACGGAGAAGCTCGAGTTGTCGAAGTACTGCCGCTTCTGCCGCAAGCACACGGCCCACAAAGAAGGAAAGGTCTGATGCAGGTGTCGGGTGTCGGGTCTGCAATTAGGGGTGTAGCTCTAATTGGTAGAGCGGCGGTCTCCAAAACCGTAGGTTGGGGGTTCGAATCCCTCCACCCCTGCCAGTAGCGGAGTCGTGAAACGTAAAACGTAAGACGCAAAACGAGGAGGAGAGAGCAAAGCGGAAACGACGAAGTAGAAGGGGCGATCGAGTGCTCCGTTTTACGCTTTACGTTTGACGCTTTACGACTAATGACATGGTACCCGTAGCGGAGTGGTGGCCCAGGACCCGAGATTTCTTCCGGGACGTCTGGGTCGAGATGAAGAAGGTGAGCTGGCCCGGCCGAAGCGAGGTCGTCGGAACGACCATCGTCGTAATCGTGGCCTGCTTCCTCTTCGGTTTCTACCTCTTCGTCGTGGATTCGGGTCTCTCCTGGCTGATCGACAAGCTCTTCCGCGCCGCGGGGGTGATCACATGACGACAGACGGAGGCGGGGGGACGATGCAGCCTCCCGAGGCAGCCGGGAACGCGACGGAAACCAGGCCCAGGACCAGGAGCTGGTACATCGTCCACACCTATTCGGGCTTCGAGGAGCGTGTGCGCCAGAACTTGAAGCAGCGCGTCGAGGCCATGGGTATGTCCGATGCCTTCGGAGAGATCCGGATTCCCACGGAGACGCTCGTCGAGATGAAGAGCGGCAAGCGCCGGGAGGTCCAGCGCAAGTTCTTCCCCGGTTACATCATTATCGAGATGGAGATGTCGGACGAGGCCTGGCATCTCGTCAAGAACACGCCGAAAGTCACGGGTTTCGTCGGCTCGGGCAAGGAGCCCACGCCGCTGACCGCGGAGGAGGTCGAGCAGATCCTTCACCGCGTCACCTCGACCAAGGAGAAACCCAAACCCAAGCACACGTTCGAGAAGGGAGAACATGTGCGGATCACCGACGGTCCCTTCACGAATTTCACGGGTGTGGTCGAGGACATCAATCTCGACCGCTCGACCCTGAAAGTGATGGTCACCATCTTCGGGCGCTCGACGCCGGTCGAGCTCGAGTTCCTGCAGGTGCAGAAGATCTGAGAGTGGAGAGACATGGCGAAGAAGATCACCGGTTACGTGAAGTTGCAGATTCCGGCGGGAGAGGCCACGCCGGCCCCGCCGGTCGGACCGGCGCTCGGCCAGCAGGGCGTCAACATCATGGACTTCTGCAAGAACTTCAACGCGAAAACGGCTTCGCAGAAGGGCCTGATCATCCCGGTCGTGGTCACGGTGTATGCGGACCGGTCCTACTCATTCATCACGAAGACGCCGCCCGCGGCGGTCCTTCTCTTGAAGGCGGCCGGGGTGACGAAAGGCTCGGGAACGCCGAACAAGGAGAAGGTCGGGAAGGTGACGAAGAAGCAGGTCGAGGAGATCGCCCGGACGAAGCTTCCCGACCTGAACGCGGCCGACCTGGGCGGCGCAGTGAAGATCGTCGAGGGCACCGCGAGATCGATGGGCATTGAGGTCGTCTAGAGACCAAAGTCGGAGGCCGAGCTAGAGCGAAGCCGCTTGCACGACGAAAGGAGACGATGGGAAAAACGGGTAAGAAATTCGGCGCGGCCAAGGCCCGCGTCGGGAACCGCGCCTACGGGCTGGCGGAGGCCATGAAGCTCGTCCGAGAGGTCAAGTATACGAAGTTCGACGAGTCCGTGGACATCGCGATGTTGCTTGGAGTGGATCCCAAGCACGCCGACCAGATGGTCCGCGGCACGGTCGTTCTGCCTCACGGCACGGGCAAGTCCAAGCGCGTGGCCGTGATCGCGTCTGGCGAGAAGGTGAAGGAGGCCCAGGACGCGGGCGCCGACCACGTCGGCGCTGAAGACCTGGTCGCGAAGATCCAGGAGGGGTTCCTCGACTTCGAGGCCCTGGTGGCGACGCCCGACATGATGCGGCTGGTTGGAAAGCTCGGAAAGGTCCTCGGCCCGAAGGGCCTGATGCCCAACCCGAAGGCCGGCACCGTCACGATGGATGTGGGCAAGGCGGTCCGGGAGATCAAGGCGGGGAAGGTCGAGTTCCGGGTGGACAAGACGTCGATCATCCACGCCGCGATCGGCAAGACCTCCTTCGCCCAGTCGAGCCTCGAGGAGAACGCCGCGACGTTCATCCGGGCGGTACAGCGGGCCAAACCCGCGGCGGCCAAGGGAAAGTACTTCCGCACGGTCTCCATCTCTTCGACGATGGGCCCGGGCGTCGCAATCGACACGGCCTCGCTGGAGGCGCTCGAGGGGAAGAGATGAACCGCGCAGAGAAAGCCGCTCACATCGAAGAGCTCGGAAGAACCCTGGGCAAGTCGAGCAACGCGATCCTCTTCGCCTTCGCGGGGCTCAAGGTCCCCGAGGTGACCGAGCTGCGCCGCCAGGTCCGCGCGACGAAGTCGCGCTACCTGGTCGTCAAGAACACGCTCGCCCTGCGCGCCACCAAAGGCACGCCGCTCGAGGCGCTCTCGGGCCATTTCGTGGGGGCGACGGCGGTGGCGTTCAACGAGGACAATCCGGTGGGGCTCGCCAAGGTCCTGACGGCGTTCGCAAAGGCCAACCCCAACCTGGTGTTCAAGGCGGCCCTGGTCGAGGGCCGCAGCGTCGCGGCGGCCGAGATCAAGGCGATCGCCGAGCTGCCGACCCGGGAGGAGCTGGTCGGGAGGCTCCTCTTCCTCCTCCAGTCGCCGCTGCGGCGGCTGGCGACCGTCTTGAACGGTCCCGTCCGCAACCTGGCCGGGGTGCTCCAGCAGATCGCAGAGGAGAAGACGAAGACCGGGGCGGGACAACCCCCCGCTTCGGATTAGTGGGAACAACGAAACGGTTATCAGTAAGGAGACAGATCCGATGGCAATGACGGCGGAAAACTTCGTCAAGGAAATCGAGGGGATGACCGTCCTCGAGTTGAACACCCTGGTCAAGGCGCTCGAAGAGAAGTTCGGCGTGTCCGCGGCGGCCGTGGCGATGCCCGCCGCTGCGGCCGGACCGGCTGCAGCAGCCGCCCCGGCCGAGGAGGAGAAGACCGAGTTTACGGTCCACCTCATGGCCGCCGGCGACAAGATCAAGACCATCAAGGTCGTGCGCGAGGTCACGAGCCTCGGCCTGAAGGAGGCCAAGGACCTGGTCGACGGCGCCCCGGGAGTCTTGAAGGAGGGCGTTTCCAAGGACGAGGCGGCGACCATCAAGAAAAAGTTCGAGGAAGTTGGCGCGAAAGTGGAGATCAAGTAGGCCCTGGGCGAGGTGGACGGTTTCCTGGTCGGGGGTGTTCTTAACCTGTTCTGCGGCCCGCCTGCGGGCGGCCGCTCGAGGAGTTTCTTGGAATGAGTAGCGAGGCGATCGTGTCCCTGGAGCGAAAGACTTTTTCGAAGATCCGCTCCTTCATGGAGCTGCCGAATCTGATCGACGTCCAGCGCCGCTCCTATGAGCGGTTTCTCCAGATGAACCTTCTCCCCGAGGAGCGGGAGGAGTCGGGGCTGCAGGCGGTCTTCACGAGCGTCTTTCCTTTCTCCGACTTCCGCGGCGCCTGCGAGTTGCAGTTCGTCAAGTACGCGATCGGAAACTGGGAGTGCAAGTGCGGGAGGCTCAAGGGCCTCGAACACCTGCGGATGGACTGCCGCTCCTGCGGCGCGCGGATCGTGACCGCTCACCCGCACGAGGAGACGGTCTCCTGCCCCAAGTGCGGGACCCAGAATCCCAACCGCGTCACGCTCTGCGACGTCTGCGGCAACCCGGTGGATCTGCAGATGAAGTACTCGGTCGCCGAGTGCCAGGAGCGCGGAATGACCTACTCGGTCCCGCTGAAGGTCACCTTCCGCCTCTTCGTCTACGACAAGGACCCGGACACCGGCGTCAAGACCATGCGGGACGCCAAGGAGGAGGAGGTCTTCTTCGGGGACATCCCGCTGATGACCGAGCATGGCACCTTCGTGATCAACGGGACCGAGCGCGTCATCGTCTCGCAGCTCCACCGTTCCCCGGGCGTCTTCTTCACCCGGGAGTCGGCGCACGGGTTCCTGGCGAAGATCATCCCGTACCGGGGCTCCTGGGTCGAGTTCGAGTTCGACCAGAAGGGGGTCCTGTTCGTCCGGATCGATCGCAAGAGGAAGTTCCCGGCGACGATCTTCCTGAGGGCCCTGGGCCTCGAGACCGACGAGGCGATCCTGCGCGAATTCTACGCGCCGGTGAAGGCCCGGCTGGAGCGGGGACGCGCCTACCTGACGATCAGCCGCGACGTCCTGAAGCAGGAGGACCTGAAGGAGCGCTACGCCCGCGTCAAGAGGGAAACCAAGTCGGTCTTCGCGGGGATCAAGCTCTCCGCCGAGGACCAGAAGGAAATGAACCGGAAGGGCTCGATCGAGCGCTCGGTGGACGCCGGGGCAATCGAAAAGGCCTGCTTCATCGCCGACGTCGTGGATCTCTCCACCGGCGAGGTGCTCTTCGAGGCGGGGCAGGAAGTCGGGCCGGATGCGCTCGAGCAGTTGAAGGAGCGCGGGGTCAAGGAGGTCGAGATCTTCTTCCCCGATTGGGACCTCGCCGGCGACATCCTCGTCAACACGATCCGCAAGGACACGCACAAGACCAAGAACGAGGCGATCCTGGAGATCTACCGGAGGCTGCGCCCCGGAGACCCCCCGACCTACGAGTCGGCCAAGAACCTCTTCAACGGCATGTTCTTCGACCCGAAGAAGTACGACTTCTCGCGCGTGGGTCGCTTCAAGTTCAACATCAAGCTCGAGGCCGACTCCGCCGAGGACACGCGCACGCTGACCGCGCAAGACATCTACCGGGTGGTCGCCTACCTGCTTCGCCTGAAGCGCGACGTCGGCCGCACCGACGATATCGACAACCTCGGAAATCGTCGCGTCCGTTCGGTCGGCGAGCTGTTGGAGAACCAGTTCCGCATCGGCCTCGTCCGCATGGAGCGCGCGATCAAGGAGAAGATGTCGGTCCACCAGGACATCGACTCGGCGATGCCCCACGACCTGATCAACTCGAAGCCCGTCATCGCCTCGATCAAGGAGTTCTTCGGGTCCTCGCAGCTGTCCCAGTTCATGGACCAGACCAACCCGCTCTCCGAGGTGACCCACAAGCGGAGGCTCTCGGCCCTCGGCCCGGGCGGCCTCTCCCGCGAGCGCGCGGGATTCGAGGTGCGCGACGTGCACCCGACGCATTACGGCCGGGTCTGCCCGATCGAGACGCCGGAGGGCCCGAACATCGGGTTGATCTCCTCGCTCTCCTGCTACGCGCGCATCAACGACTTCGGGTTCATCGAGACCCCGTACAAGAGAGTCGAGAAGGGTCGCGTGATCGATCACTTCCAGGTGACGCTCGCGGGAGACACCTCGTTCACGCTCGGCCAGATCGTCGAGAAGAAGGAGCTCGAGGAGGAGAACGAGCGCGCCAAGCGCAACCACAAGCGGACGGCCGACGCGGTGCCCTACGCCTTCTACCTGTCGGCATGGGAGGAGGAGAACTTCGTCATCGCGCAGGCCAACGCCGAGACGGACGCTTCGGGGCGCATCAAGGAGGAACGGGTCATCGCGCGCTTCAACGGCGAGTTCGTCACCGCCGAGCGTGAGAAGGTGGACTACAAGGACATCTCTCCCAAACAGCTCGTCTCGGTCGCGACCGCCCTGATCCCCTTCCTCGAGCACGACGACGCCAACCGGGCCCTGATGGGATCGAACATGCAGCGTCAGGCCGTCCCGCTCCTGCGCGTGGAGTCGCCGCTGGTCGGAACGGGTCTGGAATCGACCGTCGCCCGGGACTCGGGCGCCGTGGTGCTGGCCAAGCGCGGCGGCGTCGTGGACCAGGTGGACTCGGAGCGGATCATCGTGCGCGTCGAGGGAAGCGAGGTCGGAGGCAAGGAGTTTGGCGCGGACATCTACCCTCTGACGAAGTTCCGCCGCTCCAACCAGAACACCTGCATCAATCAGAAGCCGATCGTGCTCGAGGGACAGACCGTCGAGCGAGGCCAGGTCCTGGCCGACGGCCCCTGCACGGAGAAAGGCGAGCTCGCGCTCGGCCGCAACATCCTGGTCGCCTTCATGCCGTGGCGCGGCTACAACTACGAGGACGCGATCCTGGTCTCCGAGCGCCTCGTCAAGGACGACTTCTTCACCTCGATCCACATCCAGGAGTTCGACATCGAGGCCCGCGACACCAAGCTCGGGCCCGAGGACATCACGCGCGACATCCCCAACGTGTCGGAGAACGCCCTGCGGGACCTGGACGAGTCCGGCATCATCCGCATCGGCGCCACCGTCAAGCCGGGCGACATCCTGGTCGGCAAGGTCACTCCCAAGGGGGAGACCCAGCTGACTCCCGAGGAAAAGCTCCTGCGCGCCATCTTCGGCGAGAAGGCCGGAGACGTGCGCGACGCGTCCTTGAAGTGCCCGCCGGGCATCGAGG
>JAWOLE010000269.1:0-5475 GCA_033853815.1 Thermoanaerobaculia bacterium | reverse complement strand
GCGTGATGAGGATCTCGGTCGAGCCGGCGGGCTCCCCGGCCGTGACCAGGTAGATGATGTTGAACATGTTGAAGGTCCAGACGACCGAGATGATGATCGCGGGGATGAGCGCGGGCTTGAGCGACGGCAACGTGATCGCGCGGAACTGCTGCCACCGCGTGGCTCCCTCGACGCGGGCGGCCTCGTAGATCTCGGCGGGAATCGACTGGAGGGCTCCGAGCGATATGACCATCATGAAGGGAAAGGAGAGCCAGCCGTTGGTCGCGAGCGCGGTGAGGAACGAAGTGAACGGCTTCTCGAACCAGGACACGGGCTGCAGCCCCAGGATCTGGAGGAACTGGTTGATGACGCCGAACTGCTGGTGGAACATCCCACGCCAGATGAGCGCGGTGATGTAGTTGGGCACGGCCCACGGCAGGATCAGGAGCACCCGGTAGACCGGGCGCAGCGCCAGGCCGGTCGTGTTCAGGATCAGGGCCAGCAGGAGCCCGACCGAGACGCCGATGGTGACGTTCGAGACGGTCCAGACGACCGTGAAGAGGAACGTCCAGTAGAAGTTGAGATAGTTGAAGACGAGGGCGCCGTCGGCCGCACGCCGCGCGATGTGGAAGTCGCCGAGGATGCTGCCGTAGTTGGACAGCCCGACCCAGATTTCCGACAGGGGTTTCGAGGTGGTGTAGATCGTCTGGTCGGTGAAGGAGAGCGCGACCCCGTAGAGGAAGGGGAAGAAGACGAGCACGATCATGCCGACCATGGCCGGCGCGACATAGAGGTACGCCTCGCGGTGCCTGCGGAGCGTGCCGGCGAGATGGGACGCCCCGCCGAAGCCCACGAAGAAGAGGACGGCGAGCGCCAGGGCCCCGAGTCCCCGGATGGCCCTGGCCGCTTCCGCGGCCTTGGCGTCGACCGCGCGGCGCAGTCTCGCCTCGTCCACGCGCCCGTCGGGGGTCACCATCCCGAGCGGGCGGCGGAAGAGGTCGCTGTCCCAGGTCTCGGGATGGAGGACGGCCGGCGCCGAGAGAGTCGAGAGAATGCCCGGGATCGCGGCCGCTTCGGTCCGGACCTCCGCGGCGACGGAGGACTCGATGTCGCGCCGGCCGGCTTCCAGCGCCTTCCGTGAGTGACCGGAGTAGAACGCGAGACTGCCGGCGAGAAGGAGGGCGGCGAGGAGAGCCAGGATCCACTTGCGCTCGCCGGCGATGAGCGACAGCAGGGCAAAGAGCGCGAGCGGCGCGGCGAAGCACAGGAGGGCCACGGCCAGGTTGGGGCGCGCGCGCCGGACGGACGGAGCGGTCTCCATCTGGACCATCCCGACGACCGTGTGGTCCTTCTCGATCGGCGAGGCGAGGCGGAGGCCTCCGGCGCGTTTTGCCGAGACCTCGATCTCGTCGACCCGCGGGGCGCCTTCGGACTCGTTGGTTTCGACCGCCGCCCGGAGGCGTTCGGCCTCGTCGAAGAGCGGCTTCTCCTCCCGCGTCAGCCGGCGAGGCGCCGCCTTCTCCCCCACGTCCTGCGGGAACGTCGAGGCCTCGAGCCGGATCCCCTGGGTCACGACGACCCGCGCCGGCGGGAAGCCGGGCAGACGCGCCTTCCACTGGACGAGGAGGGGCTGGAGGCCCTCCTCGCTCGGGAAGGCGAACTGCTGGACCGCCTCGGTCAGGGCTCGAAGCTGGACGATCGCGATGCGCTCTTCCCCGTCCTGCCGGCTCTGTCGCCGTTCGGCTGCGAGCAGCCGGTAGGCCAGCCCGATCGACAGGGCCGAGGCGACCGCCAGGCCGACGCCGAAGCGGAACCGATGCCGGAAGGCCTTCGTCACGGACGCTTTCGCAGGCCGGCGATGTCCGCTTCGACCTTCTTCTGGGCGGCGTCCAGGGCCGCCTTCGGGGTCGCCGCCTTCTTCGTGATGGTGTTCATGGCCGTCGTGGCGGGCGACCAGACCATCGTCATCTCGGCCAGGTTGGGCATCGGCACGGCGACGTCCACCTGCTTGCGGAAGGCCTCGAGCACCGCGTCCCTGGCGACCTGGGGATCGTTGTAGACGGCCTTGTTCGACGGGGTCTGCCGTCCTTCGACCGCGAGGACCCTGGCGGCCGGCAGGTCGGTCAGGTACTTCGCGAAATCGTAGGCGGCGTCCTTGTTCTTCGAGGGGGCGGTGATGAAGACGCCCTCGACGGTCATCCAGGGGCGCATCGGCTTGCCGCCGGCCTCGTCCAGCGTGGGCAGGAGCGCGAGGCCGTAGTCGATCCCCTTGGCGATCTCGCCCAGGAACCACGGGCCGGAAAAGACGATCGCCGCCTTCCCCTCGTTGAAGAGCGAGGTGATCAGGGCCGTGGACGGCTCGGCCGGAAGGATCCCGTCCTTCTCGAACCACCTCATCAGGAGCTCCATCGACCGGACGTTCTCGGGGTTGTTCAAGACCGGCTGGTTCTTCGCATCGAACACGCGGCCCCCGAAGCCGTTCATCAGGCAGGCGTGGTAGTAGAAATCGGCGTAGGAATAGGCGAGGCCGAAGCGCCCGGCGTTGCGGTTGGTGAGCTTCTTCGCGACCGCAACGAGCTCCCCCGAGGTCCTGGGCGGAACCGGGACGAGCTTCTTGTTGTAGATCATGGTGATGACCTTGAAGTTCAGCGGGAGCCCGTAGACCGTCCCCTTGTAGGTCATCGCCTCGAGCGTGGTCGGGATGAAGCGGTCGCGGGTCGGCTTGTCGAGGAAGAAGTCGATCGGGTCCACCGTGTTGCCGGCCTCGACCCAGCCGCCCAGACGGTCCTGGGCGTAGATGAAGATGTCCGGGCCCCTGCCGCGCGGCACCGCCGCGGTGATCTTGTCGGCGAAAGCGTCGTAGGGGACGGCGAGCGTCGTGACGCGGTTGCCCTTGGCCCCCGGGGACGCGTTGTAGCGCGCGACCACCTTCTCGAAGGCCTCCTTCTCCTCCGCGCGGTACGCGTGCCACACGACGATCTCCGCGGCCGGAGCGACGAGCGCCGTCGAGAGCGCGAGTCCGAGCGCGACCAGAGCGACGCGGATTGGTTTCATCGTCATCCTCCCTTTCTCGATCAGGTTCATAGGAGTTGTTCTCAGCGGGGAGCCTCGCGGTCCCCCGAACCCCCGAGGCGCCTCTCGGTCTGGGCGTCGAAGAGATGCAGGCGGTCGAGCTCGACGGCGATCTCGAGCTTCTGGCCGACTTCGGGCGTGATCTGCGGCTCGACCTTGTAGACGAGCACGTCGCCGCCGACCTTGACGTGCACGATGACCTCGTCGCCGAGAGGCTCGATGACCTCGACGTCCGCCGAGAGCTTTGCCTTCTCGCCCCTCGTCGGGGTGGAAGGCTCGAGGATGTGCTCCGGCCGGATGCCCACGATGACCTTCTTGCCGTCGGCGGCCGCGGCGATCGCCCTCAGGGATTCGGGCACGGGCAGCGAGAACCCGGAGGCCTCCAGGAGCGCTCCCCCGTTGCGGATCGTCGCGTTGACGAAGTTCATCGGGGGGGTGCCGATGAAGTTGGCGACGAAGAGGTTCTCGGGGCGGTTGTAGATCTCGAGCGGGGTGCCGACCTGCTGGATCCTGCCGTCCTTCATGACGGCGATGCGGCTCCCCATGGTCATCGCCTCGGTCTGGTCGTGGGTGACGTAGACGGTGGTCGTCTCCAGGCGCCGCTGCAGCTTCTTGATCTCTGCGCGCATCTGGACGCGCAGCTTCGCGTCGAGGTTGGAGAGCGGCTCGTCGAAGAGGTAGACGGCCGGCTTGCGGATGATCGCGCGCCCGAGCGCCACGCGCTGGCGCTGGCCGCCGGAGAGCTGCTTGGGCTTGCGGTCGAGCAGGTGGGAAATCTCCAGGATCGCGGCGGCCTCGGCGACGAGCCTGTCGATCTCGGGCCGCGGGATCTTGCGGATCTTCAGGCCGAACTCCAGGTTCTCGCGGACGGTCATGTGGGGGTAGAGCGCGTAGTTCTGGAAGACCATCGCGATGTCGCGGCTCTTGGGAGGGAGATCGTTGACGACCCGCCCACCGATCTTGATGCGGCCTTCGGAGATCTCCTCGAGGCCGGCGATCATTCGCAGCGCGGTGGACTTGCCACAACCGGAGGGGCCGACGAGGACCATGAACTCGTGGTCCCGGACATCCAGGTTCAGGTCCTCGATGACCGAGACCTTGTCGAAGCTCTTGGCGACGTGCTCGAACGTCACTTCCGCCATCAATTCCTCCGCTCGGGGGATTTCGCGGCGCCGGTCCTCCCTCGGCCTCGCACCAGGATCCGCGCCGAGAGAGGCGCGACCGGCGCCTCGAGCGTCCCGCCGCTCCTCTCGACGACGACGCCGTTCCACTCGTCCTCGGGATCGTCCTCGCCCCACTCCTCGGGGACGGCCATCCTGAGCGTCCCCGATTTCTTCCCGCGATTGACGGCGACGACGACGGCGTCCTTCGACTCCGTGTCGCGCCGCAGGAAGGCGTAGAGGTCTCCCTCCGTCGAGACCGCGGCGTGGGTCCCGCGCGAGAGGGACGCGTGGGCGCGCCGGATGGCGATCAGCTTCTTGTAGTCGGCGCGCAGCGCCTCGTCGCGGGGCTTCCCGGAGCCGGGGAGGATCTTCCGGTCGCCCCACGGCATGTCGCTCCTGTTGTCAGGCCAGTCGCCGCCGGGGCGGGCCACTTCCTCGCCGTAATAGATCATCGGGATGCCGGAGGTCGTCAGCTGCAGGAGCGCGGCGAGCCGGAAGAGGCGGACGTCCCCGTTCAACTGCTTCAGAGCGCCCGTCACGTCGTGGGAGGAGAGAAAATGCGAGAGCAGATGTCCCGAACGCACCTTCTCGCGCGACTGGAGATAGTGGTCGAAGGCGATGGTGCGCCCGCGGCCGAGGACCCATCCGACCGCGCTTCCCGCGAAGGAGAAATCGAAGCCGGCGTCGAGCTCGTCCGCCTCGAACCAGGGATCCAGCACCGTGGCGTCTCCCCCCCAGACTTCGCCGAGGAGGAAGAAAGACCGTCCGAGCTCCTCCCGCGTCCTCTTGCGCTGCTCCTGCCAGAAGGGATGACCGACGTGCTTGACGGTGTCGAGGCGGAAGCCGTCCACGCCGGAGCGCTTCGCCCATCCCAGCTGCGCCTTCATCAGGAAGTCGGCGACCTCGGGTCTCTCGGTCTTGAAGTCGGGCAGGCCGGACACGCACGAGGTGACGTCGTCGGAACCGCAGGTCCCCGCCTCCTCCGTGCGCAGCCAGCCCCTGGTCCTGGGGTCCGTCACGTAGTGGGAGCCGTAGCCGGCGTGGTTGTAGACGACGTCGAGGAGGACCCGGATTCCGCGCCGGTGGCAGGTCTCGACCAGGGCCTTGAGCTGCGCTTCGGTCCCGAAGCGCCGGTCCATCGAGAGGAAGTCGTCGGCCCAGTAGCCGTGGTAGGCCCAGTCCGGGAATCCCGCCCCGGTCACGAACCCGTCGATGTTCTTGACGATCGGGTTGATCCAGAGGGCCGTCACGCCGAGGTCGC
>JAWOLE010000268.1:0-5885 GCA_033853815.1 Thermoanaerobaculia bacterium | reverse complement strand
CGTCGGCGTCGAGGCCCGGCGGCGCGAGGCGGAAGGCGACGATCGAGAGCTGAGGCTCGGCGAGGATCTCGATGCCCGGAATCCGGCGCAGCTGGTCGGCGGCCCATCGCGCCAGGTCGAGCTTCTCCTCGAGGTTGTTCCGGAAGGGGGAGATTCCGTGCATCTTGATCGGCAGCCACGCGCGCAGGCCGCGCCAGCCCCGGGACAGCTCCGGGGAAATCTGGTTGAAGTCCACCAGATCGGGGTCCTCCTGCATCGAAGGGAGATAGGCCGCGGTAAGGGCGTGCGCGCGCTTCAAGGCGTCGCCGTCGCGCACGAGGAGGGACCCGACCCCGTAAGGCAGGAAGAGGCTCTTGTGGGGATCGAGCACAATCGAGTCGGAGCGTTCGACCCCGGCCATCGCGCGGCGGCCGCGCTCGGTCAGGAGGAAGAAGCCGCCATAGGCGCCGTCCACGTGGAGCCAGAGGCCCTCGCGCCGCGCGATGTCGGCCAGGGCCGCGAGGTCGTCTACGGCGCCCGTGTTGACGCTTCCGGCATTGCCGACGAGGAGAAAAGGCGTGAACCCCCGGGCGCGGTCCGCGGCGATCGCGCGCGCCAGATCCCCGACGCGGATGCGGAAGTGATCGTCGCAGGCGATCTCACGGACGTTCGCTTCCGGAAAGCCGGCGAGCATCGCTGCTTTTTGAATTGAGTGGTGCACCTGGTCGGAGGCGTAGATCGTCCCGGAGAGGAAGTCCTCCGGCAGCCTCTCGCGCCGCGCGGTCACGAGCGCCGAGAAGTTCGCGAGGGATCCGCCGGTCGTCAGGATCCCGCGCGCCGTCTCGGGGTACCCCACGATCTGGCAGAACCAGGACACGACGTTGGTCTCGATCTGCGCCAGACCCGGCGCCGCCGCGAAGACGCCGACGTAGCGATTGGTCGCGTCGGCGATCAGGTCCGCCACGGCGGCGTGCGGCACGCCTCCGCCGGGGATGTAGGCGAGGTATCCGGGTCCGGCCGTGTTGAACCCCTTGGGGATGACCCTGCGGAAGAGAAGCTCCAGGAGTTCCTCGGCCGGCGTCCCTCCCTCCGGGAGTGGTTCACGAAGAGACCGCGCGAGCGCCGCCCCGCCCTGATTGTCAGCGGAAGACTGACGCGGAAGCGACTCGATGTACTCGAGGATCCGATCCTTCGCCGCATCGATCAGCCGGCCGAACTCCGCTGACGAAAGCTCCAGCGTTCGATCTTCTGTCATCGCCTCGCCCCTGCGTCTATCGCGAAAGGGATATCTTAATGGCCAACCGAAAGCTGAAAGCTGACGGCGGACAGCTGCCTTCTGTGGGGTAGTTGAATTGGTACAACGTCCGGCTGTTAACCGGAAGGTTGGTGGTTCGATTCCACCCCCCACAGCCAACAAATCCGTCG
This sequence comes from Thermoanaerobaculia bacterium, assembly GCA_033853815.1. Taxonomy (GTDB): domain Bacteria; phylum Acidobacteriota; class Thermoanaerobaculia; order UBA5066; family Gp7-AA6; genus JAWOLE01. The sequence continues at coordinate 4,481 of JAWOLE010000268.1, read as the reverse complement.
CGCATCGTTAGGCTCTCGCTCCCGCAACCGCCGCGCTGCGGCCGGGAGCGGACTTAGAATTCCGGGCTGATGCCTCGGGCGGGAGGTATCGATTGCGCGCAAACTCTGAAGTCAAGCCACCCGGCTTCTCTTTTCCTGTCGTGATTGTGTGCGGATTTTCGATTCGAACTATAGGAGGTGTGCCGTGTCCCTTCTCAAGGCGTCGTCCCTTGGCTTGATGTCGGCTCTCCTGGCAGGCCTGGCTCTCGCAAGCGAGGCGATTCCCAACTGGCCGGCTCCAGCCACCTGGTCGGCGCCCAGAACCCGCGGGGTCTCGACCCTGTCGGAGACCAACCCCCTGCCCTTCCAGGCCGTGACTCCCTGCCGGGTGGCCGACACGCGGGGCAACGGCTTCACCGGGCAGTACGGCCCGCCCTCCCTCGCCGCCAACGCGACCCGCAGCTTCACGATCACCGGGGTGTGCGGCATCCCCGCCTCCGCCGCCGCGGTGTCGTTCAACTTCGCCGCGCTCAACGTCGGGGGCGCGGGCGGCCTTCGCGTCTTCCCGGCGGGCGGAAGCGTCCCTCTCGTCTCCACTCTGAACTACAACGGGAACACTCCCAACATCGCCAACGCCGCCGTCGTGCCTCTGGGAACCGGCGGGGAGATCACGGTCCAGGCCGACGCCGTCTCGATCGACCTGATCATCGACGTCAACGGGTACTACTACGGCGGGTCCGCCTCTCTGGCTTCCGGGGAGACGTTCACTCTGGTCGGAGACGTCGCGGGAGCGAGTACCGGGATCCTCTCGGTCCACAACACCGAGACTTCCTTCGGTCAGGTGCGCGCGGGCTACTTTCTGGCCGATTCCGCGGGATTCGGCTCGGTGGCCGTTGCCGCGTACGAGTCGGCGGCGAGTGGTCTGACCTCCGGTGTTTACGGGCAGGCAAGCTCCAGCACGAGCTTCTCGGCGGGTGTCACGGGTGCCGCGGTAGCGACGACGGGACAAGTCTACGGACTCCGCGGCTTGACCAGTAGCACCGGGGCCGGTGCGGCTGGCGTCTACGGAGTCCAGGGCAGCGGATCGGGGTACTCGCTCCAAATGCTGGCGGGCGTATTCGGAGACACCAGCTCGCCAGCGGGCATCGGTGTCCTTGGCAGTTCCAAAGACTACATCGGCGTTGTCGGGCAATCAATCAATAGCGCGGGGGGCACATCGTCAGCAGGCTACCTTGGTTTTAGTACCACTGCCGGCGTTTACTTCGTTAACGGTCTGGCTGGAACCGGCACAAAGAGTTTCGTGGAGCCGCATCCCACCGACGCCTCGAAGGTCATCCGATATGTCTCACTCGAAGGTCCGGAAGCCGGGACGTATTTCCGGGGCAGGGGGAAGTTCCAGCGAGGCTTGGCGACCATCCACCCGCCCGAGGATTTCCGGATGGTCACGGACCCGGAGAGTTTGAGCATCCAGGTCACCCCGATCGGAGAGATGGCAACCGTCGCCATCGTATCGATCGGTCTGGACGGCATTGTCGTGAAAGGCTCGCGGGACGTCGAGTTCTTCTATCTGGTCAACGGAGTTCGGCGCGCCTATAACCACTGGGATCCGATTCAGCAGAACGAGAGATTCTTCGTTCCGGAGTCGCCCGAGGCGAAGCTGCCGGCGTACCTCAGTGAGGAGGAGAGAGGCCGGCTCGTCGCCAACGGTACGTACAACCCCGACGGGTCGGTCAACATGGACACGGCCGAGCGGCTGGGCTGGACGAAGATGTGGGCCGATCGAGAGAAGACGGCTGCGGCCCGCGTCGCGGCACACGCAGCGATCGCAGGCGAGGACAGGTAAGTAAGAGGCCGACGTCCCTCGGAGCTGGAGCGGCAGCTACCCGCTCTTCCGGATGAAGAGCAGCGAAACGACCGCCAGGACCAGGCCGAGCAGGGCCAGGATCGGAAAAGACAGAGTTGGGACGACGACGGGAACGGGAGTCGCCGTCGGCGTACTGGTGCTCGTGCTCGGAGTACTAGTGGGCGTGTTCGTTGGAGGGCTCGTCGGCGTGTTCGTCGGCGTATTCGTCGGAGTTGGCGGAGGGCAGTCAGCTATCTGGGCCCCGCCGGTGACTTCTCCCGACACGGGAAGGCCGTCCGTGGCTGTGCCGTTGACGGTAATGAGGTCAAGGAGGACCGTAGGTCCGTTGGGGCAGGCGGCGGTCTCTTCTACGACGCCACTGCAGGTATCCCCGGGCGTGCCTAGAGGCTGGAGTGTGGTCACGGGAGCGCCGAGATAGGAGCAGGGAACGGCTACGGGCGTGCCGCCCGGAAACGGGACCGTGTTCGTAACGGCGAGATTGTTGACGGCGTTGACCGGGTCCTCGTTCTGGATCGTGAAGGTACACACGAACGGGACGAGCGGCGGTACGGCGTTGGGGGGACAGGTCTTGGTCGCCGCCAGTCCCAGCGGGACCTGAGCGAAGGCAACAGCTGCGAAGAGCCCGAGCCCGAGCACCGCAGGGACCAGCCTTCCGGCCGTCCGATGGCAGGGCACGATAGGCGAATTCTACGCCGGTCCGTGTCCGCACAAATCCAGCGTTGCGAGCCCGACAGCGGACTCGCAGGCTGCTACGAGACGCGAGCGGCCTTGCGAAGCCGGAAGGTCACGACCCGCCCCGCCGGGACCTGGAAGTCGAGCTTTCCGGTGGCCGCCGCGGCCGCGGTCCCCGCCGCTGCTCCGGCTGCCGTCCCTTCGAGGGTCGCCTTCGTGTGTCGGCCTGCAGCCTGGCCGACCAGGGCTCCCAGGGCGGCGCCGCCGCCGATCAACTCCACTTCGTGCTTGGTGTGTGTCTTGCCGGTGCGCGCGTAGTGCGAGGTGGCGATCGCGATCGGCTGGCCTCCCGCCGGCATCAGCTCGGTCATCGTGAAGTCGAGTTTGGCGATGCCCGAAAGCCGCCCCGAAGGGGTCACCGAGACTACGCGTCCCTCGATGCGGCTTCCTTTCGGCACAGCGACCGCCCCGTTGACCGTGATGTTCTGTGCCACCTCTCCCGTGATGTGATCGCCCGGCCTCGCCGTCGCGGTGGAAATGGTCTGGCGCAGCACCACCGGGATCCGCGTGCCGGCGGCCAGCACCAACGCGCTCGCCGGAAGGGCGAACCCTATCGACAGGATAAACGCGACGATCCCCGCGCGCGCAGACAGGATTCTGGTTTTCCGAAGGTTCAACATGGCGTACCTCCTCTGCATCCCGTTCGGAGCCTCACGAGCATGAACCGTGCCATGCGGAGTCGTGCTGCTCCCCCGACGGGCAGCCTCGCGTTACGCCTTACGCCTCACGCCTTAGGCGGGTAGTTCAGGCTGCCGGCGGAATAGCCGACGCCAGGCGCCTGACGAGGAGGTGCTTGACCACGAAGATGGCGACCACGGTCGCGATCAGGAGCCCGACCGCCAGGCTCCCGCGGCCGGCCCACTCGAGCGCGGCCTCATATCCTTCCCCCGCGAAATAGCCGATCAGGGCAAAACCCGTCCCCCAGGCGACTCCGCCCGTCACGTTCCAAAGGACGAAGCGCAGGGGCGACATGCGCGCCGCTCCCGCGGCCGTGGGGACGACCGCCCGAAGGAACGCGGTCGAGCGTCCGAAGAAGACCGCGGGCCCGCCGAGCCGCTTGATCCAGGCGCGCACCGGCGGCCATTTCTTCGGGAAACGGCGGGCGAGCAGCGCCGCCCCGAAGCGGCGCCCGATCAGAAACCCGATGAAGTCGCCCAGGACCGCCCCTCCCACCGCGCAGGCCATGACGCTCCCGAGGCCGACTGTTCCCCGCGAGGCCAGGACGCCCCCGAGAACCACGGCGATCTCGCCCGGGAGGACGAAACCGAAGAAGAGAGACGCCTCGGCGCACGTCAGGACGAAGACCGTTCCGAGCGCCCACGCGGCCGGAATGCCGAAGAAAAGGGCGATCAGCCGCTGCATTTAGGTGAGCGGATTCTATTCTGCCCGCGCCGGTCCCCCGCGAAAGGAATCGGCCGCCTCCTGCATCGCGGCGCGAACGGCCGCGGCGAGGGCCGGGACGTCGCGCGGCGTCAGGCCCTCGGTCGGCACGGGGTCGAGAACCCGCACCCGCAGGGTTCCGGGGCGCGCGAGACGCCGCTTCGTATCAACGATCGCGCCGAGCGGCTCGGCGACGATCGGAAGGATGGGGGCGGGGGTCGCGACAGCCAGGCGGAAGGCGCCGCTCTTGAACGGGAGCAGTTCCGGGCCGGTGTTTCTGTGCCCTTCGGGCATGAACCAGACGGCGATCTTTTCCTCGCGCATGGCCTCGGCCGCCGCCTCCAGGGAATCGCGCGCCTGCCGCGCGTCGCCCCGGTCGATGATGAGGTTGCCCGACAGGCGGTAGAACCACCCGAAGATCGGGATTCGGCCGATCTCGCGCTTGCCCGCGGAGACGGTCCGCCTCGGGAAGATCGAACCGAAGGTCACGACGTCCAGGAAGCTCTGGTGGTTCCCGACGATCACG
>JAWOLE010000267.1:0-7725 GCA_033853815.1 Thermoanaerobaculia bacterium | reverse complement strand
AGATGTCCAACCCGCCCTTGGACAGAATATTGCCCCCGCCGAAGTCGATCTGTCCGGAAAAGGAACCGGCGACGATGATGTCGCCCTGGCCGTCGAAGGCCATGGCCTCATAGCGGATCTGGCCCGCGTTGGCCCAGGGGCCGATGAAAGCCTGGGAAAACTGAGTCGCCGGAGCGGTTGCCGTCGCCGTCGAGGCGGCCGGGCTCGCGGCGCCTTTGAACAGACTGCCATGTTGGGCCCTGCTCGAAGGCACCGCCACCAGGGCGGATAGGACCAGAACGGAGAGCGCAGCGACTCGCCACCGCGTACGGGATCTCATTTCAACCTCCTCAGCTGCACGTAGAGCAAGCCCCACGTCTTCTTGGGTGATGGAGTCCCGCAACCCGGCCGCGCTACTGGTACAGGTGCGCGGGGTAGAAGTTCATCCCACGCGGCCTGGGCATCTCCGTTAAGAGCTGGGCTCTGCAGGTGTCCAGCTCGCAGAGGGCAGATTGCAAGACCAGGGCCACATCGCCGTCGCCGACCCGTCCCATGGAGGTTATGTTGCCTGTGGTGCGGGGACTGCCCGTATGGTGCGATTGCACCATTCGAGCGAACTGAACGAGTCGGCCACCGCGAAATCGACGCATAGTCTTGCTCACGGCGGTTCATAGCAGGATCCGCCGGTCTCGGGGATGATCTGCGTCAGGTCGCAGCAGCTGTCAGCCGGGAATTTCTTCGAAGACGCCGAGGGTGGGGTTCTTGCGGACTCGGTCCCAGCGGAAGCAGCGCCCGTTCATGGCGATGTAAACGCCCGCGGGGAGGATCTGGACGAAGGAGAGCGCGCTGCCCAGGTTGAAGAGACCGTCGGAGCTGCCGAAGGCGTAAGGGACCATCGCGCCGGTCAGGACGATCGTCTTGTCCCCTGCCCCCGAGGCGAGCACGCGGGCGGTCTCGACCATGGTGTCCGTGCCGTGCGTCACGACGATCCGGGACTCCGGAACCTGGCGGCAGTTGGCCAGGATCGCCTGGCGGTCGGCGTCGGTCATTTCGAGGCTGTCCACCATCATGACCGTCCGCACGGAGACATCGAGCCCGCAGCGTCCGAGCCGGAGCATCTCCTGCACGTGCGTGTCCTTGAAGTAGAGCCTGCCGGTCAGCTCGTCGTACTCCTTGTCGAAGGTCCCGCCGGTGATGAGGAGCCGGATCGCCGCGCTCATCGCGCCTTTGCCCGGGACGCGCGCACCGGACGGTACTTGAGGCCGAGCTGCCAGAAGAGGAACGACCAGGCGTCGGTCTGCTGGGCGAGCGCCTCGTCGAGCGCCGTGCCGAAACCGTGGCCGGAGCTGCCGCTCGTGCGCAGGAGGATCGGGGCCGACGAGCCCGTGGCGGCCTGCAACCGAGCCGTCATCTTGCGCGACTGCATCGGGGCCACCCGCGGGTCGTTGGCGCCGGTCAGAGAGAGGACCGCCGGATAGCGTGTGCCGTCCACGACGTGATGATAGGGGGAGTAGGCGTAGAGGGCCGCAAATTGCGCCGGATCCTTCACGGTGCCGTACTCGGTCACGTTGAAAGTGCCATTGGGAGACTGTTCGACCCGCAGCATGTCGTAGATGCCGACGTACGACACGACGGCGCGGAAGAGGTCCGGCCGCTGGGTGAGTGCGGCGCCCATGAGCAAACCCCCGTTCGAGCCTCCCTCGATCGCCAGCCGCTCCGGCCGCGTGTAGCCGGCGTCGATCACGAACCGCGCGCAGGCGAGAAAATCGTCGAAGACGTTCTGCTTCTTCGTCAGGTTCCCCGCGAGGTGCCAGGCTTCGCCGAACTCGCCGCCTCCCCGGAGGTCCGTGTCCACCCAGACGCCTCCCTGCTCGATCCAGAGACGCAGCCCCTGGGAGAAGTACGGCGATTCGGCGATGCCGAAGCCGCCGTAACCCGTCAGGATCGTCGGCCGGTTCCCGTCGAGCTTCGTTCCCTTCCTGCGAAGGATGGTCAGCGGGATCTTCGTGCCGTCCCGGGAGGTGGCCGTCGCGCGAAGGACCTCGGAATCGCGGAAGTCGGCCGGCGACTTCCGGACCATCGCGGTTCGGACGACCTTCCCTCCGGGGCCCGTCCGGTACCAGGCCGAAGGTACGAGAAGGCTCTGGTTCGAAAAGAGCAGCTGGTCGCCGGGGAGCGGCACGGCGCCTCCCACCGACGAGACCGGGAGGATCGGCACCTCGCCTCGCGGCTTGCCCGCGTGGTCGAAGACGCGGATCCGTTGCGGTCCTCCGATGATCTCCACCACGTAAAGGAGGTTTTCCGTCGCGATGAGGCGATCGATGACGGCGTCGCTCTCGGGAACCACGACCCGGGCATTCCCGAGGGAGGGCGTCTCGAGCGCGAGGCGCAGGATCTTTCCGCGGGGAGCGGCGCTGCGCGACAGGAGGTAGAGCGCCCCGTCCGGCCCGAGCCGTCCCTCCACGGCCTTGTCCGCGAAGCTGGAGACCGCGGTCCAGCTTCCGGCCGGGTCGCGAAGGTACTGGGCGAACTCCCCGCCGTCGCCGTTCTTGACCGAAGCGAGGACGAAGCGCCCATCGGGCGAGCTCTCCAGCGTCGTCTCGGCGATGCGCGGGAAGTCCTTGCCGACCGAGTAGGTGTCCTCCTCCGTCCGCGCGCCGAGCTTGTGGAACCAGACCTGCTGGTAGAAGTTCTGGTCCTCGGGAGGATGCTCGTCCCCGCGCGGGTAGCGCGTGTAGAAGAAGCCCGAGCCGTCGGTGTTCCAGGCCAGGCTCCCGCCGGCCGTTCCGCCGTTGACGCGCGGGATGACGTCGGGCAGCGCCTTGCCGGCGGCCGCCTCGTAGACGTGAACGGTGCCGCTCTCGCTTCCACCCTCCGAGAGAGAGACAGCGACGAGCCTGCCGTCGAGCGACGGAACGTACCAATCGATCGACGTCCCGCCCTTCGGGTCGAGGGCATTGGGGTCCACGAGGACGCGCTCGCCCCGCGGCGGGTCGGCGGAGGGAAACGTCACGAGGAAAGGCTGCTGCTTCGGCGGCTCGGACTTCAGGGCGAAGAGCGAGCCCCGGCGCTCGGCAAGCGCGAAGTAAGCGGGAGAGGGGAAGGCTTCGAGCTCTCGCACGCGCCGCCCGATCGCCTGGCGGTCCGTCAGCCCGTCGAGGACGGAACGTGCATAGGCGTTCTGCGCCTCGCTCCACCGGCGCACCTCCGGATCGGACCAGTTCTCAAGCCAGCGGTAATCGTCGCGTACGGTCACGCCGTGGTAGACGTCGGAGACGGGCCGCCGGGGCGTCGGAGGCGGTCCCGTTGGGTCGGCGGCCGCGAGCGAAAGCGAGACGGCGATAGGGAGGATGAACCCCGTGCGCATGACGTCCTCCGACCAGCTATATCAATGGAGATATAGGCCGTTGATCCTGCAACCCGCGGCCATCAGTCCTTGACGAACTCGATGACGTAGGACCCCTTGAGGCAGTCCGGCGCCGCGACGGCCCGGTCCGCCTTCACGACGAAGCCGTTCTTCGCCAGGGCGAGCTCGCCTCTATCCGTCGAGAGGCACGGCGGTCCGAAGAGGAGGCTGACGCTGCGCGTCCCGGCGTCACCCCGAAGGTGCAGGAGCCCGCCCGCGACCCTGGGCTCCGGCAGGACGATCTCCGACGAGACGACGCAGCCCGACTGCGCCACGACGGCCTTCCCCGAAAGCCTGGCGCTCCCGCCGGCGGGTCGCAGGCTCCAGCGGTAGTTCCCCGCGATCCATTTCCCGCCGCAGGCGGAGGACTCGTTGGAGAGCCAGACGGCGGTCGCGTTGCGGTAGGCCGTCTCGTTGCTCGCGAGCTTGACGTCGATCTCGTGGCGGAGCAGCCGGTACTGACCCGAGTCCCTCAGCATCCGGAAGTAGTTCTCCGTGAAGAAGAGCGGATAGGCATAGAAGGCCTTGCGATAGTCCTGGAGCGCCAGATCGCGGCGGCCCAGGTTCTCCTCGGCTTCTCCGATGGTGTTGTAGAACGAAGCCTGGTAGCGAGGATCCTTGGCGCACCAGGCCGTCCGATCGCAGTTGGACAGCGCCGTCCGCGTGATCTTCAAGGCATCTTCCCATCGTTGCCGGTCGATGAGCGCGCGTCCCTTCGCATCCATGCGGGTGAAGTATTCGGCGGATGTCGTCGAACAGGACGTCGCGAGCCAGCACAATCCCGCGAGGAGAGCGCCCTTTGCGGCGCCGCGAAGGGTGTGAAGAGTCCTCATGCCTTCAGTTCCGCCCGAGTTTCGGATCTTATCCCCGGACCGCGCGCCCGGCGCGCCGGGGCGGGAAATGGTCGGGGACACCCGGTCCGCGGCCGGGAAAGACGCCGCGTTTCAGGCCGGCGCGCAGGTAGCGGATCGCGCGCCCGACGGCGTCTTCGAGCGAGCGGCCGAGGGCGAGGTTCGCGGCGATGGCGGAAGAGAGAGTACAGCCCGTGCCGCGCGTGGCTTGCGTGGAGATCCGCGGGTTGACGAACTCCCGAAAGCGGCGGCCGTCGTAGAGGAGGTCGGCGACGCGAGGGCCGCGGCCGTGCCCGCCCTTGATGAGGACCGCCCGGGCGCCGAGGGCGCGGAGCGCGCGAGCGGCCCGCCGGCGGTCGGCGCCGCTCCGGATGCGGATGCCGGACAGCTCCTCCGCCTCGGGCAGGTTGGGTGTGACGAGGTCACAGAGGGGAAACAGGTCTTCCCGAAGGCTCCGCAGCGCCGCGCGTGCCAGCAGGCGGGTGCCCGCCTTGGCCAGCAGGACAGGGTCCAGCACGACGTTCGACGCCCGATGGCGCTCGAGCCCGGCAGCGACGGCGCGGATGCGGGCCGCGTCGTAGAGCGCTCCGATCTTGACGGCCGCCGGCTCGAGGTCCGGGAACACGGCGTCCATCTGCTTGCGGATGAAGCCGGGAGAGAGCGGCTCGACGGCGGCGATCCGGTTCGTGTTCTGAGCGGTGGCCGCGACGAGCACGCTCGCGCCGTAGACGCCGTGCGCCGCGAAGGTCAGCAGGTCCGCCTGGATGCCGGCGCCTCCGCCGGAATCCGACGCCGCGATCGTGACGGCGCAGACGGGGCGGATCCGGGTCCTCTTCATGAGATGCCGTGAAAGAATAGTCCCGCTTTTCCGAACAGGAGGTCCAGACCCATGCGCCTATCGCGGATACGCGCCGGACTCATGCTCCTCCTTCTCCTGGCGCCGTGGCCGCTCGCGGCGGCCGAAGGCCTCACGCCTTTCGACGTCGCGAGATTGAGGAGCGTCACGTCCATCGCGATGTCCCCCGACAGCTCCCGGATCGCCTACACGCTTCTCGTTCCGCGGCGGGTCTTCGACGAGGAGGACGGGCCGGCCTGGACGGAGCTCCACGTCGTCGGCAAAGACGGCGTCTCGCGGCCCTTCGTCACCGGGGCGGTCAACGTCAGCAACGTCGTCTGGACGAAGGACGGCAGGGAGATCCTCTTTCTCGACAGGCGCGGCAAGGACGAGCACCGCTGCCTCTATGCGATCGCGTCCGACGGCGGCGAGGCGCGCCGGCTCCTCTGCCACAGCGCCGACATCGCCTCGTTCGACCTCGCGCCGGATGGCAGGCGTGTGGCGTTCCTGGCGGCCGAGGAGACGCCGAAGAAGCAGAGAGACCTCGAGAAGAAGGGCTTCAACCAGCAGGTGTACGAGGAGAGCGCGAGGCCGGTCCGGATCTGGGTCGGATCCCTCGAGGAGTCCGGCGCGAAGCCGAAGGCCCTCGATGTCCCGGGGTCGGCCTCGGGCCTGCGCTGGAGCCCGGCGGGATCCCTCCTCGCGGTCGCGATCGCTCCGACCTCGCTCGTGGACGACAGCTACATGAAGCGCAGAGTCACCATCGTGGACGCCGACTCGGGCAGGGTCGTCACGCGGGTGGAGAACCCGGGCAAGCTCGGGCAGATCGCCTGGAGTCCCGACGGCAAGAACCTGGCCTACACGGCGGGAGCGGACCCGAACGACCCGTCGCCTGGCCGGCTGATGGTCGTCTCATCGGCCGGAGGAACGCCCCGCGACCTCCTGCCCGGATACGAGGGGGACGCCGTCCGGATCGCCTGGCGCGACGTCAGCTCGGTCATGTTCATCGGCGACAAGGGGGCCGAGACCATGCTGGGCGAGGTCCAGTTGGATCACACCGGACGCCGTACCTTGCACCGGGGAGGGCCGGCGATCTTCGACTTCGATCTCTCCCGGGACGGGAAGGCTGTGGCCATGATCGGTCAGACGCCGGCGCATCCCTCCGAGGTCTTTCTCTGGGCGCCTCCGGAGCGCGCTCCACGGCGTCTGACGACGAGCAACCCCTGGCTCTCGGGCAAGCGCCTGGCTCCTCAGGAAGTCGTCAAGTTCGCGGCGCGCGACGGCCTGGCTCTCGAAGGCCTGCTCCTCCGCCCGCTCGACGAGAAGAAGGGAGCGCGCTATCCCCTGATCCTGTCCGTCCACGGTGGCCCGGAGGGGCACTGGTCGAACGGCTGGCTGACGTCCTACTCCGAACCGGGGCAGGTCGCGGCGGCGCGGGGCTTCGCGGTCTTCTACCCGAACTATCGCGGCTCGACGGGGCGCGGAGTCGCCTTCTCCAAGATGGGGCAGGGAGATCCGGCCGGCAAGGAGTTCGACGACCTGGTGGACGCCGTGGACCACATCGTCGCGATGGGACTGGCGGACAGGGCGAAAGTCGGCGTGACCGGAGGCTCCTACGGGGGATACGCCACGGCCTGGTGCTCGACCCGCTTCTCCGACCGCTTTGCCGCGGGCGTGATGTTCGTCGGGATCAGCGACCTCGTCAGCAAGGCGGGCACGACCGACATCCCGATGGAGGAGCTTCTCGTGCACGCGCGGCGCTGGCCCTGGGACGATTGGAAGCTCGCCTTCGAGAGGAGTCCGGCCTTTTTCGCCGACAACTCGCGGACTCCGCTCCTGATCCTGGACGGCAAGGAGGACCCGCGCGTCCATCCGAGCCAGTCGCTCGTCCTCTACCGGTATCTCAAGGTCCGGGGCAAGGCCCCGGTGCGCCTGGTGCTCTATCCGGGCGAGGGGCACGGCAACCGGATGGCCGCCCACCGGCTCGACTACAACCTGCGCGCGATCCAGTGGATGGAGCATTACCTGAAGGGCCCGGGAGGAGAGCCGCCGCCCTATGAGATCGAATACGGGGAGCCGGGAACGCAGAAGTAGCAGACTGGGGGACTGGGGGATTGGGAGACTGGGGGAGGCTGTCATCCTGAGCGCAGCGAAGGATCTGCTCTGGATATTTCATCGGGCGGGCGGGCTCGCCTCTCCGGTTCTCCTCTTGGTCGCTTCCCTTGCGCCGGCGCAGGAGCGCCCGAGAATCCGGGACCTGGGCGTCAGGCCCGGCGTGCTCGCGCCGGGAAGATGGAACGCGATCACCGACGTCGCCGGCGTCCGCGTCGGGCACAGGACGATCATCGAGGGGGATTCGATCCGGACGGGCGTGACCGCCATCCTTCCGCACGACGGGAATCTCTTTCAGAAGAAGGTCTCGGCCGCGGTCTTCGTGGGCAACGGCTTCGGCAAGGCCGCCGGCTTCCTCCAGATTCAGGAGCTGGGCAACCTCGAGACCCCGATCGTGCTGACCAACACGCTCGCCGTCGGGACCGCGGTCGAGGCCGTCGTCGACTGGACGCTCGCGCAGGCCGGCAACGGAGACGTGCGGTCGGTCAACGCCGTCGTCGGGGAGACGAACGACGGCTACCTGAACGACATCCGCGCCAGGG
>JAWOLE010000266.1:0-8736 GCA_033853815.1 Thermoanaerobaculia bacterium | reverse complement strand
GTCAACGAACCGGGCGGCTACGAGATGGCGATCGAGGAATGCGTGGAGGAGGCGGGCAAGGGCTACAGCGAGGCGGTCACCGAGTTCCACATCGTGGGCGGCCTCCACCCGACCTGGCCCTACGAGTACTACACGGGGCTGCTCCGGGCGCTCAAAGCCCGCTTTTCCTCCGTCCACCTGAAGGCCTTCACGATGGTCGAGATCGACTGGATCGCCCGCGTCGGGGGAAAGACGATTCCCGAGGCGATTCGCGACCTCCACGAGGCGGGGATGGAGTCGTGCCCGGGAGGAGGAGCGGAGATCTTCGAGAAGCGCGTCCGCGACGTGATCTGCAAGAACAAGATCACGGGAGAAGAGTGGCTGGCGATCGCCCGTGAATGCCATCGCCAGGGAATCCCGACCAACGCCACGATGCTCTACGGGCACGTCGAGTCGATCGAGGACCGCGTGGACCACCTGCTGCGGCTGCGCGCCCTCCAGGACGAGACGGGAGGCTTCTCGGGATTGATCCCGCTCGCCTTCCATCCGGAGAACACGCCCCTCGCCCATCTTCCCGCCTCCTCGGGCCAGACCGACCTGCGCGTCATCGCCGTCTCCCGCCTCCTCCTCGACAACTTCCCGCACATCAAGGCCTACTGGGTCCAGATCGGCGTCAAGCTCGCGCAGATCGCCCTCCACTTCGGCGCCGACGATCTGGTCGGAACGGTCGTGGACGAGACGATCACGCACGCCGCGGGCGCCACGACCGCTTCGGGGCTCTCCCGAGCGGAATTCGAGCGGTTGATACGGGAATCCGGGCGCGAGCCCTTCGAGCGCGACGCCGCCTACCGCCGCGTCCTGCGCGAGGCGCCCTCCCTGGCGGTCGGCGCGGACGCCCGCGGAGAAGCGATGTGAAGCGGGGGGCGAAGGCTCGGTCAGCCCGAGCGCTTGCCGCGAGCCTTCTTCTCGCCCTTCTCTTCACCTGCGGCTGCTTCGCCCACGAGTATCGCTCCAATCCGCGCGTCGCCGTCGTCGAAGGCGACCCGATCGTCCAGATGAAATCCCCCGGGAAATTCCCGATCGTCATCAAACCGAGCCTCGTCGCTCCGGTCCTGCACAGCGATCCCCCCGACGGGGATTCCCGTGTCCTCGGGCTGACGGTGGGCGCCGTGCCGCGCGCGTATCCGATCGGGCTGCTCGACCGTTTCGAGGTCGTCAACGACTCGGTGCCGGGTCTCTCCTTCGTCGTCGCGCGCTGCGCGCTGACCGGGATCACGGCCGTCTACGACCGCGCGGTCGCCGGGCGGGTCTTCGAGTTCCAGAACTCGGGAGCGCTCTGGCGCGACACGCTCGTCCTGCGCGACCGGCAGACCGGGACCTACTGGTCGGCCGCGACCGGCCGCGGGCTCGACGGCCCCCTCTCGGGGGAGTCGCTCCGCCCGATCCCGGCCTCTATCGTTCGCGCGGCGGATTGGGAGCGTGCCTTCCCGGGGTCGCTCTACATGGATCTCGACAAGGACACCTCGGAGCCGATCCTGCTGCGGATCTACGGCGCCTCCCGCTGGCAGGGCCTCTCGGGAGAGAAGACGGCCGACGCCCGGCACAGGCCCAAGGAGGAGGTCTTCGCGCTCGCGGAGGGGGAGGAAGCGCTGGCCTTCACCGCCGGCGAGATCGAGGCCGCCGGCCGGGTCGAGACGACGCTCTCGGGAAAGCCGGTCGCGATTCGCTGGGACGGGGCGCTCCGGGTCCCGCGGGCCTTCGGCCGCGACGGCTCCGAGCACGCTCTCCTGCCGATGTACTGGTTCGCCGCGGTGCGCCACTACGCGCGGCTGCGGACCCTCCGCGATCTGGCCGCGAACGCCGGGAAGTGAGGGCGTAGCTGATATGTCAGATCTGACATATCAGAAGGGTTCAGGGACCGGCGGGAGCGAGCTTGAGAGTGACGGGGGTCGCCAGGGTCTCCGGCGCCTCCAGCGAAACCTCCCGGTATCCCGGCTTGCGGGCGTACAGCCGGTAGGAGGCCCGGCGCCAGTGTCCCTGGTAGCTGATGGAAAATTCGCCTCGCGCGTCCGTCTGAGTCTCGACGCGCTCGGCGGCCGTCTCCTCTTCCGCGTCCCCGGGGGAGATCTCCAGGGTGACGCGGACGTCGGTCAGCGGCTCGCCTTTCGCGCCGATCGTTCTGCCGGTGATGCGGACCGGCTCCGGCCCGCTCCGCCGGCACGCGGGAACCGCGAGGGCGGCGGCGGCCGCCACGAGAACCGGAGCGATACTCCCTCGAGAACTCATCGCAGCTTCGAAGGCCAACGATAGCTCAGTACGATCCGCGGGAAAGACCGGCCGCGGTGTCGGCTTCGGCGGTCGCGGAATCGAGGGCCGAGGCGATACGCGCGAGAGCAGCCTCATCGGGCGCATCCTCCGCGATCGGGAAGGGCTCGCCGTAGGCCACGACGGCTTTCGAAAAGGGCCAGGGCAGCAGGTAGCGGTCCCAGGAACTGAAGAAATGCGGCCTCGACGCGGAGGAGGTGATCGGGAGGATCCAGGCGCCGGTCAGGCGGGCGAGCTGGACGACTCCGGGCTGGACGACGCGGGCGGGACCCTTCGGGCCGTCCACCGTGAGAGCCGCGTGGCGGCCGGAACGGACCTGCCGCACCATCTCGCGGAGGGCCTGGCCTCCGCCCCGGGTCGTCGAGCCGCGCACGACGACGTAGCCGTTCCTCTCGAGCCACCGGGCGATCAGCTCGCCGTCCTTCGACTGCGAGGCCATGGTCACGATCCCCTGATTGCGGTGAGCCTGAATGGAGAGATACATCCGCCCGTGCCAGAGCGCGAAAAGGATCGGCACGCCCCGCGATTTGAGATCCTGATACCGCTCGAGGTGAAGCTTCTCGACCCTCAAGGTCGCCCGATGCATAGCGATCGCCGCGCCCAGGACGCCGGAGAGGATCATCGAAGTCGTAAAACGTAAAACGTAAAACGTAAAACGAAGCCGGAAAGGTACTTCATCGTGCTCCGTTTAACGTCTTACGTTTGACGTTTAACGTGCCGGGGCGGTCGCCCCGGCGTAGCGGGCTCCCACCTTTTCGAAAACCCGCGGGATCACACCCGGGACGGTCTTGACGCCTTTCGTGAAGACGGCGAGCACGAAATCCGCGCCGCCCGGAAGAAGGGCGCGGGCGACCAGGTGATGGACGTCGTAGGCGTCGCCGGACTTCGACCAGAAGCGGGTGCCCGCCGGGAGCCTCTGGCCCGCGAGGCGGGCGTCCTCGAGCTCCATCTCCTCGTAGGGCCTGGCCGGCGTCACGTCCCGGGAGAGCAACGCCAGCATCTCCGCGGTGCCGCCGGGGCCGGCGATCTCTCCCCGGGCGATCTGCGAGAAGAGGCGGGCGGCGGAGTCCGCCGTCATCCGGTTGCTGTTCTTCCCGCTGTCGCGGAAGGCCTGCTCGCGCCCGTAGGCGTCCTCGCAGAAGGTCTTCTGGTCGGCGTTGACGTCGCGGTAGCCGCGGGCCAGGAAGAAGCGGTTGACGGCGTTGCGCCGCTCCTTCCATCGCTCCCACTCCCGGCCCGAGAGCTCCGGCCCCGAGGTCGTGCCCGTGATCGAGTCCACGACGAACCCGGTCGCGTCGTTGGAGGAGACCGTGATCATGTCCTTGACGGCGCGGACAAGCTCCGGCGTGTCCTTCAGCTTCCCGGTTTCCTTCTGCTTCTCGTAATAGGCGAGGTAGAACACCTTGATCACCGAGGCCGGGTAGTACGGGACGTCCCCGCGGTAGGAGCCCGAGGCCCCGCCCGGCGCCGACAGCTCGATGAGCGAGATTGAGATCCCCTCCTCCGTCAGGCCGTTCGAGGCGAATTCCGCCGCGACGTCCCTGGCGGTGGCGGAAAGGAAGGCGTCCAGAGCGGGAGAGCCTGCGAAAAGCGGGGCGGCGAAAAAAAGTGGGAGGGTGAGCGCGACCAGCCGCTTCAGGGCTCCGCTCCCCGCGAATCCGGGACGAGCCGGGAGGTCGAGGCCGGCGTCAGCGTCGAGCCGGCCGGCGCGAGCGTGGCCTCCGAAGCCGCTCGCCGGCGCGCCTGCACGATGCGCAGCGCCAGGCCGCCGACGACGGCGAAAGGTGCCGAGACCATCAGGAGAATCGAGTAGAAGAAGCCCTTCGGGAGAGAGGCGGACCCGCCGGGGTAGTCCGTGTCGGACTTGGCGTCCTTGCAGAGCGGACACGCCCCGGCGAGCGCCGGCAGAAGCACCGAGACGAGCACGAGAACCAGAACGACCCGAGCAGCCCCACCCATCACGGTGGATCTTACCGGAGGCCGCCGGGGGCGTAAAGGCGGTAGAGCATCAGGTACACGACGACCCCCGTCACCGAAACGTAGAGCCAGATCGGGTACGTCCACCGCGCGAGCCGGCGGTGCCGGTCGTCGCGGCGCTTCCAGCCCAGATACAGCGTCCGCAGGGCGAGCGGCGGGACGGCCGCGGCCAGAATCGTGTGAGAGATCAGGATCGCGAAGTAGACCGGCCGGACCAGGCCCTGTCCGGCAAAATGCATCGAGCCCGCCCTGGCGTGATAGGTCAGGTAGGAAGCGAGGAAGACCGCGGACGTCACCGCCGCCGCGACCATCAGGCGCCGGTGCCTGTCGATCTCGAAGCGCCCGATCGCGCGGTGGCCGAGCAGCAGGAACAGCGCGCTGATCGCATTCAGACAGGCGTTGACGGTCGCCAGATCGTTCCAGCGGAACATCACGCGCTGATTCCAGATTCCAGATCCCAGATTCCAAGTGATGCGAGACGAGCAAGGCCCCCTGGAATCTGGAACTTGGAATCTGGAATCCGAATCTCCGTCAAATGAGGTAGATGATCGTGAACAGGACGATCCACACGAGATCGACGAAGTGCCAGTAGAGGCCGATCGTCTCGATGCCCTGGTGGTGGGCCTGCGTGTACTTGCCGAGGAAGGCCTTCCCGGTGACGAACGCCATGCAGACGACGCCGCAGAAGACGTGGAAGCCGTGGAACCCCGTCGTGGTGAAGAAGACCGAGCCGAAGAGCGAAACGTGCGGGTTGAATCCCTCGTGCACGAGCTTCCAGTACTCCGTAGCCTGGACCGACAGGAAGATCGAGCCGCCGAGAAGAGTCAGGCAGAGGAAGAGCTTCATCTTCCTCGTGTCGCCGCGGCTGATCGCGGCCAGGGCCTGAACCATGGTGACCGAGGAACAGATCAGGATGAAGGTGTTGACCGCGGTCAGCGGGATGTTCAGGACCGATGCGGGAGGCGGCCAGAGGGGGGTCGCGAAGCGCAGCACGATGTAGGAGCCGATCAGCCCGGTGAAGAACATGACCTCCGAGCAGAGGAAGACCCACATCCCCATCTTGTCGTGGGGAATCCCCGTCGTCGTGTATTCCTCTTCGTGCCCGTGCGCCGGCGCGTGCCCGAGTGCGATGGCCTCCATCAGAGCTCCTTCCAGGGTCGCAAGACGGAAAACGGGAAACGGAAAACGGGGACAGGGTGCTTCGTTTTACGTTTCACGTTTTGCGCTTACCGTCCTACGGCCTCGGCAGCAGATGCTCCGCCATCCCGACGGAGACAAGGATGATCCCGAGGATGAGCGTCGAGCCGACGATGATGCCGAGGCTCTTGCGCTCGAACTTGAGGTGCATGAAGAAGAGCGCCACGAGGGTCGCCTTGATCGAAGCAAAGCCGACCAGGCCGACGATCAGCAGGACCTTGTGGGTGTGCGGCAGCAGCGACGAATATGCGACCTCGACGGCCGTGAAGGCGGCCAGCCACCAGAAGACGGCCATGTAGTTGGGGGTCTTGTGCTCGCTCGAAGTCATCGCCGTTCCATCCTCAGAAATGGGGGGCTCGCGAAAGGATGAACAGAATGGAACCGAAGAAGAGCGCCGCCATGATGAAGATCAGCCAGAGGAGCGTCCTCCGGTTCTCCGGCCGCGCCGCGGATGCGGACCCTCTCGTCGCCATCTTCACCGGTCGAACACCATGAGCCCGAGCAGGGCCGGCAGGTAGAGGATGGAGATCACGAAGAGCAGCCTCGCGGCCGCCGCTGAATGCCTCTGCGCGAACCGCGCCGCGGCGCCGAAGAAGACGGACCCGAGCGCCAGGGCGCTCCAGAGGTAGACGGGGCCGGCCGAGGCCAGGGCCCCGGCCAGGAGCGTGACGGGCAGCAGAGCCGCCGAGTAGAGCATCATCTGCCGCCCGGTCGAATGGCCGTCGCGGTCCAGGACGGTCAACATCGGAAATCCCGCCCGCGCGTAATCCTCCCGGTACATCCAGCCGATCGCGAGAAAGTGCGGGAGCTGCCAGAGGAAGAGGACCGCGAAGAGGGCCCACCCCCCGGCCCCGAGCGAGCCGCGCGCCGCCGCCCACCCCATCAGCGGCGGGATCGCGCCTGGCACGGCGCCGACGACGGTGCAGAGCGAGGTGACCCGCTTCAGAGGCGTGTAGACGAGCACGTAACTGGCGAGGGCGGCCAGTCCGAGCGCGGCGGTCGAAGCGTTCAAGGCGGCCAGGAGAGCGATGCCCGTTCCGGAGACGGCCAGGCCGAACAGGAGCGCCTCTCCCGGCGTCACCCGTCCCGAGGGAAGGGGACGCAGGCGGGTGCGCTCCATCCGGGCGTCGGTCTCCCGCTCACGGTACTGGTTCAACGCCGACGCTCCGCCGGAGACCATCGCCGTCCCCGCCAGGAGCAGGGCGAAGCCCGCCGGATCGAGCCCGCCCGCCGCCCCGACGGCGTATCCCACGGCGGCCGTGATCACGACGAGGGTCGTGATCCGCGGCTTCGCGAGCTCCAGGAAGTCCCCGACTCGCGTGGCGGGCGCGCTCCAGGCCGTGACGGCGGCTCTCACGCGATGGCCTCCGTCGGCGCGAGCTCTTCCCGGGCGGAACGGGAGACCTCAGGCCGCCTCTCCCTCAGAGAGGAGAGCGTGAACGCCAGGGTCGTTCCCAGCAGGAGAGCCCCCGTGGCCACGTGGGCGGTCGTCACCGCGACGGCCTTGCGCGAGAGGACGGTCGCGGCTCCGAGGGCGATCTGGACAAGGACGAGCGCCGCCATGGCAAGGGCGGTCTTCTTCAGCCCGGGCCGCCGCGAGGCGAGCGCCCGGGCGAGGCAGGCGAAGACGCAGCCCGCGACGGCGAGGGCCCCGAGCCGGTGCGCGAAGTGGATCGCGACCGGGAAGGAGCGGATCGGCGGAACCAGGCGCCCGAAGGCGAGAGGAAAATCGGGGATCGCCAGGCCCGCCTTCGTGTGCCGCATGATCGCGCCGACCAGGAGCTGCAGGAAGATCACGGCGACCGTCGCCGCCCCGATCCGAGCGAGAGGCGCGGCGTCCGCGCGCCGCCCCTCGCGCCATCCGGGCGCGGTCACGACCGCGATCGTCACGACGAGGCAGAAGAAGGTCTGCGCGAGGCAGGCGTGTGCCACCGAGACGGCCGTCGGAAGGAGGAAGAGAACCGTCAGGCCGCCGAGCACCCCTTGAGCGACGACGGCGGCGAGCGCCCCGTAGCCCAGGAACCGCACCCAGCGCCGGGGCTCCCGGCGGGAAAGCCAGACGGCCAGGACGATGGTGAGGATGCCGACCGCCGTCGCGACCATACGGTGCCCGTGCTCGTAGAGAATCCCGCCGACCATCGGCGGCATGAGCCGCCCGTAGGAAAGGGGCCAGTCGGGCACCGAAAGGCCGGACTCGGTGGACGTCACGAGCCCGCCCGCGAAGATCAGAAGCACGGTCGCCGCGGCCGTCGCGACGGCGAACCTGTGGAGTCCCGCTCCCTCTCCCCGCGGGAGAGGGGCGGGGTGAGGGGGGTTGTTACGCATGGCTGCCTGTTCCGGCCGACGGTCCTGCCGGGTCGCTCTGGGGCCAGTAGTCCTCGACGCGCTCGGGCACGCTGTACTCGTAGGGTCCCCGGTAGACCGTGGGCACGCGGCCCACGAAATTCTCGTGGGGAGGCGGAGACGCGGTCTGCCACTCGAGCGTGTTGGACCGCCAGGGGTTCGGCCCGGCGACCTTGCCCCGGCGCATCGAGAGGAAGAAGTTGGCGACCAGGATGAGCTGCGCGGCTCCGAGCACGAAGAGCGAGATCGTCATGAACTGGTTGATCGGCTGGAGCCCCCTGAGGTGAGCGTACTGGGTGTAGTCGTAGATGCGCCGCTGCATCCCTCGCATTCCGAGAAAGTGCATCGGGAAGAAGACGCAGTTGAAGGTGACGAAGGTGATGGCCCAGTGGATCTTCCCCCAGGTCTCGTTCATCAGGCGTCCGAACATCTTCGGGTACCAGAAATAGAGCCCTGCGAACGCCCCGAAGAGCGACCCGCCGAAGAGCACGTAGTGGATGTGCCCGACAATGAAGTACGTGTCGTGGATGAAGATGTCCACCGGGGTCGAGGCCATGAAGATCCCGGAGAGCCCTCCGATGACGAACATCGCCACGAAGGTCATTGCGTTCAGCATCGGCGTCGTGAAGTGGATGTCGCCGCCCCAGAGCGTCCCCAGCCAGTTGAACGTCTTGATCGCGGATGGGACGGCGATGACCATCGTCGAGATCATGAAGGTCGTTCCGAGCATCGGGTTCATGCCGCTCTGGAACATGTGATGGCCCCAGACGATGAACCCGAGCCCCGCAATCCCCATGATCGAGTAGGCCATCGCCCGGTATCCGAAGATGGGCTTGCGGGCGAAGACCGGCAGGATCTCCGAGGTGATCCCCATGGCCGGCAGGATCATGATGTAGACCTCGGGATGCCCGAAGA
>JAWOLE010000265.1:0-3391 GCA_033853815.1 Thermoanaerobaculia bacterium | reverse complement strand
TCGGCTGCCTCGACGACGGCGGCAGCGCTCGCCTTCCTGATCGCCCGGTACTTCGCGCGCGATTCGGTCGAGAAGATCGCGCGGAAGAATCCCAAGTTCGCCGCCATCGACCGCGCGATCGGGAGGGAGGGCTGGAAGGTCGTGGCGCTCCTGCGGCTCTCGCCTCTCGTGCCGTTCTCCCTGTCGAACTACCTCTACGGCCTGACCTCCGTCGAGTTCTTCGCCTACGTCGCTACGAGCTGGGCGGCGATGCTGCCGGCGACGGTGCTCTACGTCTACCTCGGCGCGGCGGGAAGGACGATCGGGCAGAAGACGGAGAGAAGCCCGTGGGAGTGGGCGCTGCTCGGTGTCGGACTCGCGGCGACCGCCGCCGTGACGGTCCTCCTCACGCGGGTTGCGAAGAGGGAGCTCGCCCGCGTGGAGGAAGCCCGAGAACGATGACGAGGGCTCTCGTCGTGCTCTCCGTGCCGCAGGGGTGGCCCTTGCGGCCGCCCGCCTCCGGCTAATCTTCCCTATCGGAAGGTTAAAGCGGGACCAGGCCACCGCTTCGCGCCATAGAATCCGTGTCGCGTTCAACTTTCGCCGGAGGTCCCATGAAGAAGCTCCTCGTTCTCGCGGGTCTGGCGTTCGGCCTTGCGTGTCCGCTGCGCGCGCAGACCAACAACTCGAAGGACCCCACCTGGTGGAACAAGTATCAGTTCATCCTGAACAACGGCTCCGATCCCTCTCCCGGCCCGACGAGCTCGACGACGGTCGGAGCCAATGTGGACGTCTCCGACGAGTGCGGACCGCAGAGCGAGACCTTCATCACGCTCAATCCCAGCTCGCCGCGGACGCTCGCGGCGGGCTCCAACGAGATCTTCCGTCTCCCGATGCGCGGCTACTTCTCGACCGACAGCGGGAAGAACTGGGGAGGCGTGGACCTGCCGCTGCCGCCCGCGATCGGCGCCAACGGCATCGACTTCGGTTCCGATCCGTCGCTCGCCTTCGACACGCAAGGCAACGTCTTCTACAGCTACATCGTGGTCTTCTTCGGCGCCGGCAACGGCATCAACGGCACGGAGCTGGCCGTGGCTCGCTCGACGAACGGAGGCAAGACGTACCCGTCGGTCGCTTTCTTCTCCTTCGATGGGGGTGAGAACCACTTCAACGACAAGCCGATGATCACGGCCGACACCGACGCGGGGAGCCCCTTCCGTGACCACGTCTACGTCGCCTGGGATGCCGCCTCGGGCGGCAGCACGTCGGGAGGCATCCGGGTCGGGCACTCGTCCGACCACGGCGCGACATGGACGGTCAACCGCGCGGACAATCCGACCGGCCCCGGCGATGGAATCGGGGCTTCGCCGACCGTGGGTCCCAACGGCGAGCTGTACGTGGCCTGGAACGATTTCTCGGCCAACACGATCGCTTTCAACCGCTCCTTCGACGGCGGGGCGACCTGGGGGACGCAGGGCGTGATCTCGTCGAAGGTCATCCCGTTCGACATCGCGATTCCGGCGGAATCCTTCCGCGGGGCGCTCGTCTATCCGGCCTGCGACACGGACCGCTCGAGCGGGCCGCGCCGCGGCCGCATCTACTGCTCCTGGATGGACCTGACGGGGGGCGGAACGACCAGCATCTTCCTCGCCTTCTCCGACGACAAAGGAGCGACGTGGTCGAGCGCTCGGCCCGTCGGGGACCCGGCCGTCGGCGTCGATCGCTTCAACCACTGGATGTCCGTGGATCCGGTCACGGGCGACGTCAACATCTCCTACTACGACACGCGCAACGACACGACCGGCCAGCGCTTCATGACCGACGTCTACCACGCGCAATCGACCGACGGCGGCCTGACCTGGCAGCCGGACGTGCGCGTGACGGACGTGTCGTCCAACGAGCACGACTGCGACGGCCTCTTCCCCTGCCCGGGTATCAACTACGGAAATCAACAGGGCGATTACGAGGGGCTCGTCTCCTACAGCGGCGTGTCGCACCCCATCTGGACCGATAGCCGCCGCCAGCTCGATCCCGCGACCGGCTGCCAGAGACCCTATCTGATGGAAGAGGTGTTCACCGCGACCGTGAGGTAGGTCAAGACACAGACTCGGAACTCGGGATTCCTGGTCGCCATTCGTGCTGTAGGGGCGGGGGGTTGCGGCGGGCGGACCCGCCGCATGTCGCGTCCCTCGGCTGCCGTTGCAGCCGACGACGCTCGGTACGCCCCCACCCGCCTCTGGTTGGTCATTTCGTCTTCCAGACTGCCGGAGCGACGTCCGGAGGCGGGCGGCCACAAAGGCGGCCCCTACGGCATCGGGAGACTCTCCTTCCGCTTTCTCGTGCATCTAAAGAGGACAGAGCCAACCGATTCCAATAGAAGAAGTTGCTGACTGGCACGCGCCTTGAACTTCCAAGTGGGCGTGACGCCGCCAATTCCGGCGGCCGTACACGAAGGGAAGGGAGGCCAGCGATGAAGACGAATTCGGTTTCGAGAAGCATCCTGGCCGGTCTCCTCCTCTCGCTTCTTTCCGCGGGTGCGGCGACAGCGGCCAACACGGCGGGAAACGTGAGGATGAGCCGGATCGAGCGTGCAAACGCGGTGGCTAGCAGGCGCGCAGAGGCCCGGCGCAGCGAGGCGTTCAAATCGGAGAAGACGGACTCCTGGCTCTGCCTCTACGTGAGTCCCTTTTTCTGCAGCAACCTGATTCCCACCCTGCCGACCACGCCGACAGCCCCGTCGGCGCCGACGCGCGGACGCAACTGAGAAGAGACCTCGTTCAAGCGCACACATCGGGGGCCCGAGGAAACTCGGGCCCATTTGACTTGACGCTGTGAATCCCGGCCGGGAAGCGCCGGCCGCAGCTTACGAGGTCATGCTCCCAACCGGGTCCGCGGAAGCTTCGCACCTACCACCAGGGACTTGCTCCGAACGATCGTTTTGCGCGACTTCCGTTTGTCGGTTCTCTTCGATTCGGCGGTGAACTCGCGAGCATCCGGGCACGGATCTCGCAGCGATGCGGAAGCCGATGTTCGTCCCGAAACCAGAGAGGAGCTCGAGCCCGAGCTGAGACTGAGACTCGGTCCTCGGCGTTGCAATAGACTACCCGGCGGGCAGGGGCTGCGCGGAAAGGAGGGCTGCGGCGCCACATGGCGCAGATCTTTCATCGCTCGACCAACACGATCTCCCGCGCCTCCATCTTCGGCGCGGCCTTCCTGCTCGCGTTCGCGGCCTGGGTCTTCTACGACCTCGAGGCCTCGCCCTACACGACGCAGCAGACCGTGGCGCGCGAGCAGCCGATCCAGTTCTCCCACGCGCACCACGCCGGCGCGATGGGAATCGACTGCCGGTACTGCCACACCTCCGTCGAGAAGGCGGCCTTCGCCGGGATCCCGCCGACGAAGACCTGCATGA
>JAWOLE010000264.1:0-18567 GCA_033853815.1 Thermoanaerobaculia bacterium | reverse complement strand
ACGCTGGGCATAGAGACGCATTGGCTGGGAACGAAGAAGCCGTGAAGGTTCGAGAAGATCGCCCGGGTCATGGACTTGCCAGGTCCAGGACGGCGCGGGCGACGCCCTCGACGACCCGGGCCATGCGTGCGTAGTCGAGAGTCTCGGGGCGGTCGAAGGCCGTGTGGTAGTTCGGGTTGCGGTAGAAGGCCGAGTCCGTGATCATCACGGCCGGGTCGCCGCGATCCCAGTAGCTCGCGTTGTCGGAGAGATCGAGCCCCGGCAGCGAGCGCGGGGCGTTGATCGAGTGGACGGCGAGGTCCGAGCCGCGCCGCATCGCGCGCTTGATCCGCAGGGTGAGGCGCGCGTCGCGGAAGCGGCCGGCGACCACGATGAAGTTCCCGGTCGTCGGATAGAGGGCCTTCAACGCGGCGAACGGGAATCCCTGGCTCTCCGGCCGGTCGGAGAAGAAGCCGATCATCTCCAGACTGATCATCGCCGCGACCCGGCCTCCCGAAGCGCGAACGGATCGGGCGTGAACGACGCTTCCCATCTCTTCCGTCCCGAAGAACGGGGCCTCCTCGAGGGCGAAGGCGACGAGTTCGACCCGCCGCGCGAGCGGGCGGCCGGCGAGCAGGCCCGCGAGCTCGATCAACCCCGCCACTCCGCTCGCGTTGTCGTCGGCGCCGGGGTGGCCGTCGGCGGCGTCGTAGTGGGCGCCCACGACGATCCGTTCGGGGGTTTCGGGGCCGAAGCTCGCGACGACGTTGCGGACGATCGCTCCAGCCGCGGGGAACCGCTGATCCGAAAGGGCAGCCCCGGAGGGCCCGAGCTCTCGCGCGATGTAGGCCGCCGCGCGCTCCATGTTCTCGGGATGCCAGGCATCCCGCGGCGAGCACTCCTCGACGAGCGTTCGAACGTGGCGTTCGAGCCGTTCCGGATCGACCGGCGTCGGCGCGGATCGAGTCATGGCCGAAGAGTCTCGTCCAGGAACGACGCGACGGCGCGGCTGAAGGATTCGGGAGTCTCTTCCTGGGGGACGTGCCCGGTGTCGGGCAGGACGACCAGGCGCGCGCCGCCGATCGCGGAAGCGAGCCGAAGGCCTTCCTCCGCCGGCAGGATCTTGTCGTCCTTGCCCCAGAGGACCAGCGTCGGAACCCGGATCCTCGAGAGCAGATCCTCATAACCGCGGCGGCTCGAACGAACCGCCGCCAGGGTCGCACGGCGCGTGCCGGGCACCCGGACGGGAAGCCACCAGTCATCCACCGTCTCCGGCGTCACACGCCCGGCGCGCGCGAAGAGGCGGTCCTTGAGGGCGAACTCCATCACCGGCCGGACGAGAAGCTCCATCTCGATCTCGCCGAGGACCGGCGCGCGCAGGAGCTGAAAGTTCCAGGGGATCGAGGCAATCGGAGAGGCGGAGCCGACCAGCACGAGCGCCGCGACTCGCTGAGGCCGCGCGGCCGCCGCTATCAGGCAGACCGCTCCGCCGAGGGAATTGCCCACGAGCGCCACGCGCTCAAAACGGCGCGCGTCCAGGTAGTCGAGCAGGGCGCCCGCCTCGGCGCCGGCGGTGTAGTCGTAGGGCCAGGGCCGGTCGGAGAACCCGAATCCCGGCAGATCCACCGCGACTGCCGGCCGGCCTCCGGAAGCCGCGGAGAGCACCCTCTTCCAGCTCGCCGAAGAGGAGAGAAGACCGTGAACGAACACGACCGGCGGCCCGCCCTTCCCCGGCGCCTCTCGCGAGCGCCACCGCACGCCGCCCACATCGACGTCCCGTTCCCCCGCAGCCGCGGGCGGAATCGGCGCAGGGCGCTCCAGCAGCCGGCGCGCCGCGATCGCCGCGGCAAGCAGCAGAAGGCCCCCCGCGAGGAACCGAACGAGGCAACCCAATATCAATCCTCCCTTCGCCGCTTCTTGCGGCCTCCGCTCCGATTCTACGGATAAGGCGGCGGCATCTCCTTGCCGGACCGGGATTTGGCGGATGGCACGACCCGTGCTCCAACGGGGTCAAGGCGAAGCCTCGCGCTGAGGCTCGCCTATACGAGGGAGGATTTCATGTTGAAGCGCTCCGGAATCATTCTGAGGATTGCGGCCGCGGTCGCGCTCGTCGCGCTCGTGGGCGCGTGCCGGACCACCAGCTCGGCCGGCCGACAGGTGGACGACTCATCCATCAAGGCCGCGGTCAAGGCGAAGCTCGCCGCCGACGTGAGGCTATCGACGCTGACGAACATCGAGGTCAATTCCACCAACGGCGTCGTGACCCTCGCCGGCCAGGTCCGGGACGAGTCCGACCGCATCGCGGCCGGGGAGGTCGCCCGCTCAGTGGACGGCGTCGTCCGCGTCAACAACGACCTCCAGGTCAAGAACCGCTACTAGCCGGAATCGGGAGGAGGAATCGGACGCGACCCGCGGGCGCGTCCGGTTCTCGATTTCCGGTAGCCTTCCGGGGTGCCGACCTGGAAGCTGACGCTCGAGTACGACGGCACGCGCTACCGGGGCTGGCAGTCCCAGAAGAACACCGAACGCACGGTTCAGGGAGTTCTTCTCCGGGCCGCGCGTGAGCTCTTCGAGGAGGAGATCGCTCTCGGAGGGGCGGGGCGCACGGACGCAGGCGTACACGCACTCGGCCAGGTTGCGCACCTGAAGGCAAAGAGACGGCTTTCCGAGGGCGACATCGAGCGCGGGTTGAACGACCGCCTCCCCTTCGACGTCAACGTTCTTTCCGTCGAACCGGCGCCGCCCGGCTTCCACGCGCGCCACGACGCTCTCTCGCGGACCTATCTCTACAGGATCTCGCGCCGGCGCACGGCCTTCGACAAACGCTACGTCTGGTGGGTCAAGGACCGCCTGAACTTCACCGCCATGAGGCGGGCGGCGAAGCTCTTCGAGGGCCGGCACGACTTCGCCTCCTTCTGCGAGAACCCGCAGGGGCAGGAGTCCACCGTCGCGGTCGTCGTGAAGAGCGACCTGCTCGACTGGGAACACGAGATCCACTACCGGATCGAAGCCTCCCACTTCCTCTGGAAGATGGTCCGGAGGCTCGTGGGAGCGCTCGTCGAAGTCGGCCGCGGCAACCTGACCGAGGCCGATCTGCAGCGCCTTCTGGAGACCCGGTCGCGGGAGCCCGCGAAGTGGACCGCTCCCCCCTCGGGCGTCTTCCTCGAAAAGGTGGAGTACTAGCCCGACCTAGAGGACGTCGGCGGCTTCCATCGCGCGGGCGAAGGAGCTGCTCCAGATCTCCATCAGGGACGCGACGCTTTCGTCGATGAGCATCTTCGATCCGACCCCGATCCGAATCCTGTCGCCGGATACCCGTCCGACCACCCTGTACGGAACACCCGCCTTTTCGGCTGCCGCCCGGACTTCGGGCTCCTCCTCGCCGAAGGAGACAAGAGCGCGCGCGGTCGTCTCGCCGAAGAGGAGGGCGGAAGGGCGATACTCCGCGTCGAGGGCGACTTCGACCCCAAGCCCGGAGAGCATCGCGCATTCCGCTAGCGCGACCGCGAGCCCGCCGTCGGAGACGTCGTGCGCCGAAGCCAGGCGTCCGGAGTCGGCGAGGGAAACGAGAAGCCCGATCAGCCGTTTCTCCGCCGCGAGTTCGACCTGCGGGCACGGACCCTCGTCGCGGCTCTGCAAGACGCGAAGGAACTCGCTGCCGCCAAGCTCGTCTCGGGTCTCCCCCAGCACGGCGATCCGATCTCCCTCGCGCCGGAAGGGCATCCGGACATGCCTCTCGACGTCCTCGAGGAGTCCGACCATGCCGACGGTCGGCGTGGGAGGGATCGCCCGGCCGTCGGTCTCGTTGTAGAAGGAGACGTTGCCCGAGACGACCGGGATCTCCAGCGCGAGACAGGCGTCCGCGATGCCCCGCACCGAGGCCTCGAACTGTCCCATGACATCCGGCTTCTCCGGGTTGCCGAAGTTCAGGCAGTCGGTGATCGCCAGGGGCTTCGCGCCGACGCAGGCGATCGACCGGGCGGCCTCCGCCACCGCGAGCGAGGCCCCGCGGTAGGGATCGAGCGCGCAGAAGAACGGGTTGACGTCGCTCTTCAGAGCCAGGGCCTTGCGCGTCCCCTTGACGCGCACGACGGCGGCGTCGCCCCCGGGGCGCTCGACCGTGTTGGTGCCAACCATGTGGTCGTACTGGGTCCAGATCCACGGCTTCTGCGCGACGTTCGGGCTCGACAGAATCCTCCGCAGGCAGTCGCCGTAATCGGCCGGCTCGGGTTCCTCGCGCCAGCGAGGGGCGGGCGGCGGCGGCGGGAGAGCCCGGGGGCGGTCGTACAGAGGCGCCTCGCTCGAGAGCGGCTCGGCCGGCAGGTCGGCGACGACCTTTCCGTCGAAGAAGAGCACCACGCGCCCGGAGTCGGTGACGCGCCCGATCTCGGCGGCGTCGAGGTCGTACTTGCGGAAAATCTCGAAGACTTTGTCGAGCCGGTCGCGGCGCGCGACCAGGAGCATCCGCTCCTGGGACTCGGAGAGCATGATCTCGTAGGGCGTCATTCCGCCCTCGCGGACGGGCACTTTCGAAAGGTCGAGCTCGACGCCGCTTCCGGCCCGCCCCGCCATCTCGAACGCGGAGGAGGTCAGCCCGGCGGCCCCCATGTCCTGGATCCCAACGACGGAGTCGGTCTCGAAGAGCTCCAGGCAGGCCTCGAGCAGGAGTTTCTCGGTGAAGGGGTCGCCCACCTGGACGTTGGGCCGCTTGCGCCGGGTCTCGTCTCCGGCGAACTCCTCGGAGGCCATCGTCGCCCCGTGGATGCCGTCGCGCCCCGTTTTCGAGCCGACGTAAACAACGGGATTGCCTGCCCCCTCGGCGCGTCCTCGAAAGATCCTGTCCTTGCGCACGATGCCGGCGTTCATGACGTTGACCAGGATGTTGCCGTTGTAGGCCGGGTGAAACGTCGTCTCGCCCCCGACCGTCGGGATGCCCATGCAGTTGCCGTAGCCGGCGATCCCCCGGACGACGCCGTCCACCAGGTGCCGCATCCGGGGCGCGGAGAGCGAGCCGAAGCGCAGCGAGTCGAGCGAGGCGACGGGCCGCGCCCCCATTGTGAAGATGTCGCGCAGGATCCCGCCGACTCCCGTCGCCGCCCCCTGGTACGGCTCGATGAAGGAGGGGTGGTTGTGCGACTCCATCTTGAAAGCGACCGCGAGGCCGTCGCCGATGTCCACGATCCCCGCGTTCTCTCCCGGGCCCTGGATCACGCGAGGCCCCGAGGTGGGCAGCTTCTTCAGGTGCACGCGCGAGGACTTGTACGAGCAGTGCTCGCTCCACATCGCCGAGAAGATCCCCAGCTCGACCAGATTCGGCTCCCGCCCGAGGATGCCGACGATGCGGGCGTATTCCTCGCTCGAGAGATTGTGTTCCGCGATCAGCCCCGGGGTGATCATCTGCGGAATGATTCCAGATTCCAGATTTCAGACTTCAGGTCGAGCAAACGGGCCCCTTGGAATCTGGAACCCGGAATTTGGAACGGCGCGCACGCGGCGCGCTTACCGCGCGGCGAGCGCATGGACGACGGATTCGAACATCTTTCGGCCGACGTCGTTGCCGAGAACCCCTTCCGAGCAGCGGTCGGGGTGAGGCATGAGTCCCACGACGTTGCCGTCGCGGTTGGCGATGCCCGCGATGTTGCCGGCCGCGCCATTGGGATTGGCCGCGTCCGTGACGCGTCCGCTCTCGTCGCAGTATCGAAACACCACGCGCCTCTCCCGTTCCAGACTCTCGAGCACGTCGGGCGGGGCGGTGTAGTTGCCCTCCATGTGCCCGATCGGCATCCGGATGACGGCGCCCCGCTCGTAGAGGCGGGTGAAGGCCGTCTCGTCGTTCTCGACCCTCAGGAAGACGTCGCGGCAGACGTAACGCAACCCGCGGTTGACGCGCACGGCTCCCGGAAGCAGACCCGCCTCGAGCAGCACCTGGAAGCCGTTGCAGATGCCGAGCACAGGCCCGCCGTCGCGGGCGAAGTCCGCGACCGCGTCCATCACGGGCGAGAAGCGGGCGAGAGCCCCGGCCCTCAGGTAATCGCCGTAGGCGAAGCCCCCGGGAAGGAGGACCGCGTCGGCGCCTTTGAGATCCGTTTCCTTGTGCCAGACATACTCGGCGTCGCAGCCGAGCAGCTCCTTGACGATGTGGAAGCAGTCGGCGTCGCAGTTGGAGCCCGGGAAGACGACGACGGAGAATTTCAAGGGAGGACCTTCACGTCGTAGCCCTCGATGACGGTGTTCGCCAGGAGCTCCTCGGCCATCCTGCGCGCCTCGCTCTCGACCGCGGAGCGATCGGAGCCCTGGACGTCCAGGAAGAACACCTTGCCGGCGCGCACGTCCTTGACGTCGCGATGGCCCAACCGCACGAGCGCCGACGCGATCGCCTTGCCCTGGGGATCCAGGACGTCCTGCCGTGGATAAACGCGGACTTCGACTCTCACGCGTCGAAGGAGTCGAAGCCGACGATCTGGTCCGCCACATCGGCGAGAGCGGCGCTCGCCGCGCGCTCGAGCGCTTCCTTCAACGCCGCGAGCGCGAGCGGAGGAACGTTGTTGGTCCGCGACAGATGCGTCGCCACGACCCGCCGCAGGCGAGGCCCGGCGGCGCGGCGCAGGGCCTCGGCCGATTGCCGGTTGGAGAGGTGGCCCCAGCCTCCGGCGATCCGCTGCTTGAGCGGCCAGGTGTACGGCCCGTCCCGCAGCATGTCCTCGTCATGGTTGAACTCGAGAAGGAGTGCCGTCGCGTCGCGCAGGAACGCCACGAAATCCTCCTCGGCGCGGCCAAGATCCGAGGCGATGACCAGCCGGGGTCCGTCGGCCTCAAATGCGTAGGCCACAGGCTCGTTCGCGTCGTGCGGCGTCGCGAAGGCCCGGAAGCCGATGTCCCCGACCCGTCCCTCGCGGCCGGCCTCGATCCGGACGAAGGGGGAAAAGAGGCTGCCGTCCAGGTCCATCGCCGCCGCGGTGCCCGCCGTCGTGAAAACCGGCGACTCCCAGCGGGCCGAGAAGACGAGCGCTCCGCTCGAGTGGTCGTTGTGCTCGTGCGTCACGAAGACGGCCCGGATCGTCTCGGGTTCGATCCCGCGAGCCAGGAGGCGCCTTTCCAGTTCCTTCGCCGAGAGACCGGCGTCCACGAGCACCCGCGTCCGGCCCGACTCGACGACGCACGCGTTGCCGCCCGAGCCCGACGCGAGGATGGACACGCGCATGGACCCCTAGGGTAACAGGTGTCAGGTTGGAGGTTTCAGGTTAAATGCAGGTGTCAGGTGCCAGGTGTCGGGTTTCAGATTGAGAGCCAGAAGATCCTCTTCCCTGACACCTGACACCCGACACCTGAAACCTGTTTTTGACCTGACAGCTTTCCCCTGACACCTACTCCCTCCCCGTAGAACCGAACCCTCCCTGACCGCGACGACTCTCCGGAAGTTCCTCGACCTTCTCGAAGCGGACCCTCACGACCGGCGCGAAGACGAGCTGCGCGATGCGCTCCCCCCGCTCGAGCGTCACCGGCTCGGCCCCGAGGTTGGCCAGGATGACCTGGATCTCTCCGCGGTAGTCGCTGTCGATCGTTCCTGGAGCGTTCAGGAGAGCCAGGCCCTTGTCGTGCGCGAGGCCGCTGCGCATCCGGACCTGCCCTTCGTGCCCTTCCGGGATCGCGACCGCGACGCCGGTGGGGACCCGCGCGCGCCCGCCGGGCAGGATCATCAGCGGGACCTCGATCGCGGCGCGCAGGTCGCAGCCGGCCGAGCCCGCCGTCGCGTAGGAGGGCGGCTCCAGCCCCTCCCCGTGCTTCAAAATCTTGATCGGGACGACGATTCCGGCCACCGGGGGAATCTTATCGTCGTCCCTGGAATGGGACTCTCGAAGGATCCGAGTCCTACAAGGCGGCGGCCAGGTCGGGGGCGGAGATCGGGAGCTTCCCGACGTTCCCGACGACGGCGAGAGAGAGGACCCGGCTGTTGAACAGGCGCCCGGCCTCCCCGGCCACGTCGTCGGCGGACACCGCCTCGACGCGGGCGATCATCTCCTCGGCCGGGAAGACGCGGTCGAAGTAGAACTCCTGCCGCGCCTGCATGGACATCCGGGAGACCGTGGACTCGAGCGCCAGCATCATGTTGCCCTTCAGGTTCTCCTTGGCCCAGGCGAGCTCCCGCGGGCGCACCCCCTCGTGCTTCAACCTCTTCAGTTCCCGAAGCGTGACTTCCAGGAGCCGGCCGAGGTTCTTCGGGGCGCAGGCCGCGTAGATCGTCTCGTATCCCCCCAGGCGGAAGGAGTTCAGGGAGGAGGCGATCGAGTAGGCGAGCCCACGCTTCTCCCGCACCTCCTGGAAGAGGCGCGAGGACATCCCGCCGCCGAGAACGATGTCGAGCAGGTTCGTGGCGTATCGCCGGCCCGAGGACTGGGACGGCCCCTCGACGCCCAGGCAGAGATGGGCCTGGCCGAGGCCCCGCCGGGATTTCAGGAGCAGGTCCTGGTGGCCGCGGGGCCGGGAGAGGCGCGGCTTGCGGGAGCCGGGCGCGACGAGCCGCAGGGCGCGCCTCCGGAAGAGGTTCTCGATCTCGGACAGGCACTGGCGGACCGGGACGTGGCCGGCCACCGAGACGATGAGGTTGCTGGGCGTGTACTTGGAGCGGTAGTACGCGTAGAGATCCGAGAGGCTGATGCTCTGGACCGTCTCGGCCGTGCCAAGGATCGGCGCTCCCAGGGGATGACTTCTCCAGAACGAGCGAACGAACATCTCGTGGACGAGGTCGTCGGGGTTGTCGTTGGATTCGCCGATCTCCTCGAGGATGACGCCGCGCTCGACCTCGATGTCCACCGAATCAAAAGCCGGCGAAAGGACCAGGTCGCCCATCAGGTCGAGCGCGTCGGAGAATCGGGAATCCAGGGTGTGGACGTAGAAGCCCGTGTACTCCTTGGTCGTGAAGGCGTCCACGTCGCCCCCCAACCGGTCGATCTCCCGGGCGATCTGAACCGTCGAGCGGCGCCTCGTTCTCTTGAAGAGAACATGCTCCAGGAAGTGAGAGATCCCCTGCTTTGAGGAGGGCTCGTCGCCGGACCCCGCGCCAACGAAGAAGCCGAGAGCAAAGGAACGGACGTCCTGCATCCGATCGATCAAGACAGTGGTGCCGTTGTCCAGGATGATTTTCTTGACCATAAGAGCGCCCCGCGCCGGCAGGCGTGCCTATTCTACCCCCGCGGGAGGCGCTCTTTATCCAGGTGTCAGCACCAGGTCAAGTTGCTGATACGGAGAGGGTTATTGCTTCACGGGAGGGGTCGGCACCGGGAAGATCGGCCCAGACGGCGGCGCCCCCTGGATCGGGGCTATTCCGACGGTGGTCCGATCCGCATCGCCCATGATGAAGCGCCACTCGTCGTAGTACTTCTGCCCTCGCCACTCCGACAGGGCTTCTTCATGGACCTTCGACCTGACTCCGATGATGGGACCGACACTTTTTGTCTGGCCCTCGGCGCCGAAGACTCCCGGTGTGGGAGTCGGCTGGGGTGCGCCGGCCGGAGGCATGCCGGGTGGGGCGGCCTGCGAGCCCGGAGGCAGGGCATCCGGGCTTCCCTGATAGAGCGGTTGCCAGTCGGGGCAGTTGCACATCGGATCCTTCCAGAGCTGGCGGATCGTCCGCGGCCGGTTCTCGTAGAGCTCCTTCAACTCCGTCGGGAACCTCCCATACCTCCTCTGGAAGAGTGCGATGGCGCGGGCGTACTGCTTGCCGCGGAACAGCAGCTCCTGCTCCCTCTCGCGCTTCATGATCGTGGCAATCGAGGGGGCGACCGCCATCATGAGGATCGCCATCACCGCCATCCCGATCACGATGGCGACCAGGGTGTACCCCCCCTCGCCGCGCTTCGCGGGCGATCGGGTGAACGGGTGATCGGGTGATTGACCACCGCGGTCTCGTGGCCTCGTAAATCACCCGGTGGCTCGATCGCAAGATCACCCGATTCCTACCAGTCCTTGTAGAGAGTGCCGTCCAGCGCCTTTTCGTTCGAGCCGCTGTGGACGTCCGTGATTCCAGGGGTCGCGGGGGGCTCGGCGGGGGCCCCCTCCGGCGTCGGAGGCGCCTCCTCGAAGGCGAGGACCCAGGTCTCGGCCGACTTCGTCATCGGGTCGATCGGGATTTTCCGGATGTACCCCGAGGTGACCAGGGTCTGCAGGTCCGGCGGATAAGAGCCCTTGTCCCCGTGGTACTGGTCGATCACGCTGCGCATGGTGAACAGGTCTTCCCGCAGGGCGGCCTCCCGCGCCCGCTGCGGGGAATCGCGCAGGGCCGGCACGGCGATCGCCGCCAGGATCCCGATGATGGTCATCACGACGAGGAGCTCCAGGAGGGTGAACCCGGAGATCTGCGAACGGGTGATCGGGTGATCGGGTGATTGCCCGAAGCTTCCGGGCACCTTGCCCTGGTCAATCGCCCGATGGCCCGATCGCAAGATCACCCGATTCTTCATCTCACCAGTCCTTGTAGTACGTCCCGTCGATGGCTCTTCCGTCCGAGAGGCTGAACACGTCGTAGACGTTCGAGCCGCCCCAGGCGATCGAGTCCGGCTCGTCCTGGTACGACCGCATCCCCCATTCGTCTTTCTTCGTCATCGGGTCGATCGGGATCCGGCGCAGGAACTTCTGCTTCTTGTCGAGCTGGCCGACGAGCGTGACCCCTTCCACGAGCGTCTTCAAGTCGGGCGGGTATCCCTCGGTCCCGACCTGGACGGGGATCAGCCCGAGGTCGGAGTACTGCTTGTACTTGTCGATGGCGTCCCGCATGAGCCGGAGGTCGTATCGCAGCTCGATCTCGTCCTGACGCTTGACGGTGTACCGGGCGACCGGCACGACCATCGCGGTCAGGATGGCGATCATGGCGGCGACGACCGCGAGCTCGACGATCGTGAAGCCGCGCAGGCGCCGTAAGGCGTGAGGCGTAAGGCGTGAGGCGTGGCGACGCATTGGACTAATGAACCTCCACGGCGAGGGGAGCGGAGCCGGCCCCGTCGGGGGCCTTCGCAAAGGAGAGCGTCGACTTGCCGGGAGCTATTCCCTGTAGAACGATTTCCGCGACGGGTTGCGTCCCGGCGAGGTCGAGAGAGCCCGTGACATCGACGATGACCTGGCCGGACTCGATATGGGCGTCGGCGACACCCCCGTTGGAGAGAACCGGCCGGGCAGCGATGGCTGCGACAGTCGAGGGATCGAACCGGATCGCCAGCGAGGTGTTCGTCAGCGTCTGGTTGCCGCTGGCCCGCACCACGATCGAGGCCTGCTGGCCGGGCGCGAGCGAAATGCTCGAAGGAGCGAAATCGAAGAAGACCGTACTCGGGGCGGCCGGTGCGCTGGAGTCGGCAGGCGCGGCGGACTCCGCGCCAGCTCCGGGTCTTCCCGGCCCCGCGGGGCCGGGCGGCGGCGTGGGAACCGCAGTGGGGCGGAAGATGTCGCTCGGCGGCCCGGCCGGAGCCAGGTTGACCGGCGCGGGCGTCACGGCAGCCGGCGGCCGCATCACCGGAGGCTGCCGCCTGCCGAAATCGAAGGGACCCGTGCCGACCTGCGACTCGATGCGAGGGGTCCCCTGGAACGAAATGTTCGCGTCGGTGCCGACGTAGACGGGCGTCAAGTCTTCCTCGGTCACGTCCGGGATGCGGATGATGTGGGGAGTCAGGGTCAGGACGAGGTCGGTCGTGTTGTCGGTCGTGTTCCTGTGGTCGAAGAGGCGCCCCAGGATCGGGATGTCTCCGAGGAAGGGAATCGTGTCGGTGGTCCGGCCCTTGTCGTTGCGCAGCAGGCCCGCGAGGAAATTGGTCTCCCCGTCTTTCAGACGGATGTTGGAGGAAATGGTGCGGGTTCCGATGATCGGCTGGTTCTGTCCCTGCTGCACGGTCACGAATCCGTTCAGGTTGGAGACCTCCACGGTCAGCTTCATGGTGATTTCCTTGTTGTGGTGCACCCGGGGCTCGACGTCGATCTTGATGCCGACGTCCTGGTACTGGAAGGAGGTCACCGGAACGATGTTGCCGCCGATGGTCGTGCCGGTGTTGAAGGTCGTGGTCGGAATGGGGACCTTGTCGCCGATGATCAGCTGCGCCTTCTGCCCCTCGGAGATCCGCAGCTGGGGCTTGGCGAGCAGCTCGGCGTCGGTGTTGTTCTTGATGAAGGAGTAGGTCAGCGACGGAATCGTGAACCCGAAGGACTTGAGGGAGAGCTGCTTCAACTGGTCCCAGGTGAAGCTGCCCGCCGGCACCGAGGCGCCGAGGTTTGTGGTCCCGGTCGTCGCGGGCGCCGGCACCGTCGCCCCGATGCTGTAGGGCGCCAGGAGAAGGCCCAGGTCCTGGGTCTTGGTCGTGTTGATCTGCAGCAGCTCGACGTCCACGACGACCTCGGCGAGCTGCTTGTCGTTCTGCTCGATGACCTTCTCGGCGATCGCGACCTTGTCGGCGGTGTCCCGCAGCGTGATCGAGTTCTCCGCCTTGTTGATCGAGATCCGCGTGGTCTGCAGGAGCGAGCGCAGAGCGTTGGAAACCTCCGTGACGTCTCCGTTGGAGAGGAAGAACGTCCGGATCACCAGGTCCTCGTACGTCTTGCGGTTGGCGGGAGTGTCCGCGGCGATCAGGATCGTGTGTTCGTCGATGGTCTTGTAAAAGTGGTTTTCCTGGCGCATGAGCGTTTCCAGGGCCTTCTGGAATTCGATGTTGGTCAGGACGATCGAGACCTGGTCGTCCTTGAGCTGAGGGTCGAAGATGACGTTGATCCCCGCCGCCGACGCCAGCGCCTGGTAGATCTGCTTGATCGGCTTGGGCGTGGGAAAGTTCAGGTTGATCGGGCGGTCGCTCGTGGGCTCGAGAATCGGAGCGTGCGCCCGCATCCCGCGGGTCTTGCGCTTGGCGGCCTCTATCGGCGTCTCCCCCGAGCGCTCCGCGATGACCTTGGCCGCATCCTCCCGGGCTTTTCGCAGCTCGGTCTCCGCGTACTCGTTGGTCTGATCGAGCACGACGGCCTGCTCGAGCTCCACCACGGCAAGCTCAGGCTGGCCCGAAGCCCGGTAGAGCTTTCCCTTCTCGAAGTGAAACTGGGACGCCTTCAACTTGGCCCGGCCGAGCGCGATCCGGTATTTCGAGTTTCCCGGGTCCAGGTCCAGGGCGCGCGAGTACCAGAGCACGGCCAGATCCCAGTGCCCCAGGGTTTCCTCGTCGCGCGCGTCCCGGAATGCCCGCGAGCCCGTGCATCCCGCGGCCGCGAGCAGAAGCGTCAAAAGCGCCAGCAGCTTCAGTGGCTTCATTCGATGGTCTCCCGTTCGATCTGGAACCCCGATTCGGTTCATTGCGCCATCCCGAGCCGTTTCGTGACCGACGGGGGATAGCCCACGAAACCGATGTCCACGGACTCGTATCCGATGTTGCGGACGATGAAACGGTCGAAGACGACGTCGCCGGCGCGCGCGTTGACGAGCTGGTCGCCGGCGATGAGGACCGCGACCGGGCGATCCTTCGGGCCGAAGCTGCCGATGAACTTGAAGGCGACCTCGGGAGGCACAGGGGTCGCCGTGGGCCCCGGAGGAGGCAGGGGACCGATGAAGGCCGCGCTGCCCGGGGCCGGGGGTGGAGGAGGCGGGGGCGTCGGCGTCGGCCGCGGCGTGGCCGTCGGCTGCCGCGGATCGAAGATGTTGCGGTCCGCCCTGTCTCCTCCGCGCGCTCGCGGGGGCTCGAGGTCCTGGAGGGTCACGATAGGAACGTCTTCGGGCGAGATGTTCTTCTCCTTCGAGGCGCGGGGGCGCGCGCGGGCGGCCGGCCGGTCCTGCTCGGGGCTGCCCGAAACGGCCGGCGCGGAGGCCGGCGCCGGGGCGCTCGCCGCCCCCTTTCCGCCCCACCGGACGACGGCGAGGATCAGGACGGTCGCGAGAGCCGCCAGCAGGTAGAGCTGCCGGCGCGTCGAAGACGTCACGGGCTTCATGACGTCCCTCCCGCGGGGAGGCTCGCGCGCTTTGGCTCGGCCTCTTCTCTCAGGAAGTACGTCACGAGCGTCAGGTGCACCTGGACCGAGCCGGGCAGGTCCTGATCGCGATTGAGGCTGATCTCCCGGACGGCGAGCCATTTCCGGCCGGTCTGAAACGCGGTGAGGAGCTGCTTGAGCTTGCCGTAGTCCCCTTTGAAGCTGAAGGAAATGAGCATCTGGGTCAGCGGAGGGTTCGCAACCGAGGAGACGGAGTATCCGATCTCGCCCGGCGAGACGTTCACCCGCTTCAGAATCGCGTGGACTTCATCCACCACGGGCGCCAGAGTCTCTCGACGCGGACCGATCCGGCGGCCGTAGAAGTCGTCCAGAGCCGTTCGGACGCCCGAGAGGCGCTCGCGCTGGCCCGCGAGTTTCTTGGCTTCCGATTCGGAGGACTCGACTTCCCGCTGGAGCGTCTCGCGCCGCGCCTCCAGCGCGGCCTTGCGGTCCCGCGCCGTGCCCCGATACCAGACGAAGAACGCGAGGTTCCCGAGGAACAGCAGCCCCGCCGCCGCCAGAAGCACCGCGTGCCGGAGCCACCGGTTGCGGCCCCTCACGATTTCCCCTGCGGGCGAAAATGGACGGTCACCTGAAACGTGCGGCCCTCGGGGACTCCTCGCTCCGGGCTCGATTCGGAGTGCAGGAGGACCGAATTGTAGGCCGGGTCGCGCGAGAAGGCCGCCACGGTCCGGACGACGCTGTCGGCGTCCCTGCCGATCAGGCCGATGTTCAGGACCGTCTCCCCCGACTCGTCGAACTGGGGCGTCAGGCGATTGACCCGCACGTCGGCGGGAAGCGTGCGTTCGAGTCTCGCCAGCAAGCCCGTCCAGGAGAACCGCCGTTCCGCGATGATCCGGAGCAGGCCCCGGCTCTCCACCGCGAGCGAGGAGACCCTGTAGTTGTTCAGGGCCGCGCGCGACTCCTGCGCCTGTCTGGAAGCCCGGTCGCGGCGCTGCTGGAGAAACTGGATCTGCTGGCTCGTCCCCTCCATCTCCCGATGAAAGTCCTGGTAGAGCCGGACGTTGGCCACGATCAGGACGGCCGCAGCGACAAACGCCAGCCCCGCGACGAGATAGACCGGCCGGTCGTCCCGGAAGGGCTGCTGCGCGAAATCCAGATGCCGGGCTCTCATGGCGTGATGTCCGTCACCTTCCGAAGACCGCCGCGAACGCGGGCAGCAACTCGGGCCTCGCGGCCATACGCTCGTCGAAGGTCGGATCGGCGGAAAAGAGCCGGCCGGACACGGCCTGTCGGGCGACGGGCAGGACGTCGGCGGGAAAGTCCTCCTCGGGCGCCGCGTCGTGCACGAACACCGCCGAGAGGCCCGGCCCCGCGAGCTTCTCGGTGTAGTAGGAATGCGAAAGGCGGAGCTCCTGCTCGTGGTCCTCCTTCTCGGCCTCCGCAGGCCGCTGACGGAAGAAGATCGGCGTCTGGCCCCGCGCCACGATAAAGACGAAGGAGCCGGAGCTGCGGTGGATCAACGCGTAGTCGCCGGCGGCCTTCGCGGAGAGGACCGGCGCGAGCCCCTCGAAGAGGGCGAGGCTCGCGGGCACGAGCGCCCCGACGCGGACTCCCTTCTCTCCGAAGGCGACCTCGATCGAGCGCAGGGTGTCGGTCGGAGCCGCGGCCACCAGCAGCCGCTTCTGGTCGCCGGCCGGAGTCATCTCGGTGAACACAACCCCGAGATCCGCGGTGATCCCCGGCAGGAGCTTCTTCAGTTTCCAGACGACGATCTCCCGGGCGGCTTCGGGGGACGAGGGCAGGGTGTCGAATTCCACCGGCAGGATGCGAACCCACGAATCGGGGAAGACGACCGACGCACGGCTCAGCTTCCCGCCGGCAAAGCGTCTCGCGGCCTCGACGGCCGGGGCGAGGGCGCCCGCGGAGAACAGAGGCGTGCCCGAGGACCCGGCTCCGAGCGTGTTGGGCGGGTACGGGAAATTCTGGGAGAAGGCGATCCCCGGAGGACTCTGCCGCCGCACGGAAGCGTACGTGACCCCCTCGGTCAGCAGGCAGAACACGTGGGGCGGCACGACCGGCCTCAAGAACGGGAGAGTCATCCTTAGTCCCTGGTCCCTGGTCCCTGGTCCCTGGTCCGAAGTCCAAGACGCCGAGCCCTCCGGGCCCGACCAAGGACTACGGACCAAGCACTCAGGACTCTTCTAGTCGACAAAGGTCACCTTGTTGACTTCCTTCAGAGTGGTCCAGCCCTCGAAGACCTTGGCGAGGGCGGCCTCGCGCAGGAAGGTCATCCCCTCCTCCTTGGCTGCCTTCTTGATGTCCGCGGCGGGTTTCCTCTCGAGAATGAGACCCCGGATGCGGTCGGAGAGGTCGAGCAGCTCCGCGATGGCCATGCGGCCGAGGAACCCCGTGCCGTTGCACTCGAGGCAGCCCTTCCCCTCGTAGAAGACCCTGTCGCGGACCGCCGCCGAATCCAGGCCCGACTCGATCAGGGTCGCTGGCGGGATCTTCACCTCCTCGCGGCAGTCCGGGCAGATGCGGCGCACCAGGCGCTGGGCGAGCACGCAGTTCAAGGCCGACACAAAGTTGTAGAGCTCGACCTTCATGTTGAGAAACCGCCCGAGCACATCCACAACGTTGTTGGCGTGGACGGTCGTGAAGAC
Source organism: Thermoanaerobaculia bacterium (assembly GCA_033853815.1). Lineage (GTDB taxonomy): Bacteria > Acidobacteriota > Thermoanaerobaculia > UBA5066 > Gp7-AA6 > JAWOLE01. The sequence continues at coordinate 1,981 of JAWOLE010000264.1, read as the reverse complement.
CAGATGCCCGGTCAGGGCCGACTGCACGGCGATCTGGGCCGTGTCCTCGTCGCGGATCTCTCCCACCATGATCTTGTCCGGGTCGTGCCGCAGGATCGAACGAAGACCGCGCGCGAAGGTCAGGCCCTTCTTCTCGTTGACCGGAATCTGCGTGATGCCCCGGAGCTGATATTCGACCGGGTCCTCGATCGTGACGATCTTGTCCTCGACCGACTGGATCTCCGAGAGGCACGCGTAGAGCGTGGTGGTCTTGCCTGAACCGGTCGGCCCGGTCACGAGGACCATGCCGTACGGCTCCCGGATGAACTTGCGCAGCTTCCTCTTGGTATCGGCGTCGAAGCCCAGGATGTCCAGGTTGAGGCTCTTGAACTCCGCATTGGCCGATTCCTTGTCCAGGATCCGGATGACCGAGTCCTCGCCGTGCACGGTCGGCATGATCGAGACGCGGAAATCGATCGTGCGCCCGCGCACCCGCAGCTTGAAGCGGCCGTCCTGGGGGATCCGCTTCTCGGCGATGTCGAGCTCCGACATGACCTTGATGCGGGAGATGATCGTGCCGTGGTGCCTCTTGTCGATCGGGTCCATCGCCTGATACAGGACCCCGTCGATGCGGTACTTGATCAGCACGACGTTCTCCTGGGTCTCGATATGGACGTCGGAGGCGCGGCGCTGGATCGCGTTGAAGACGATCGAGTCCACCAGCTTGATGATCGGGGAGGCGTCCTGGGTGATCCGGTCGATGGTGAGGGTCTCCTCTCCCTCCTCGTCCTCGCTGACGAGCTGCATCCGGAACTCCTCGGTCGCCTCGTCGAGGACCCGTTGGGAAGACTCGCTCTTCTGGAGGATGTCGGCGATCGCGGCGCGGCTGCCGACCTTGAGACGGAGCGGCAGCCCGGCCAGGAGCTCCAGCTCGTCCAGCTTGACGACGTCGGTTGGATCCGCGCAGATGATCGAGAGGTACTTTTCGGTCCGCTTCTCGGGGATGAAGGTGTAGCGCAGCATCCACTCGACCGGCATCGAGCGGAACAGTTCCGGGTCCACCCGGAAGGACGCCACGTCCACGTAGGGCAACGAGAGCTTCTCCGCCAGAGCGATCGCCTGAGCCTCCGATTCGGAGGCGAGGGCGCTGCCGTTGACATACTGTTTCGCCATAGGCCCTTCCTAGCTCCTTCTCACGACAACCAGAGCCTCTTCATCCTTTGATCTGCGACATGAGCCGGAAGATCGGCAGGTACACCGAGAGGAGGATCGTCATGATGACGCCCCCCATGATGACCAGGATCGCCGGCTCGACGAAGGAGATGACCCGCGCGAGCAGCAGGTCGATCTCCTCGTCGTAGAACTCCGAGACCGAGGACAGCATCTCCTCGAGCGCTCCGGACGCCTCCCCCACCTTGATCATCTCGATCGTCAGGCTCGTGAAGATGCCGGTCCCCTCGAGGGCCTGCCAGAGCTCTCCTCCCTCGCGGACCTTGGGGATCACGTCGGCGACCTTGCGCGAGACGAAGCGGTTCCCTACGGCGGCCGCCGCGTTCTCCAGGGCCGGAACGAGCGGCGTGCCCCCGCCCAGGAGAGTCGCCAGGCTCCGGGTGAACTGCGTGATCGCGAAGCGCCGGAAGATGCCGCCGATCACCGGGATCTTGAGAAGGACCGAATCGCCCCATTCGGCGCCCCGGGTCGATTTCAGCCAGCGCGACCCGAAGAAAACGAGCGCCGCCAGGCCCGCGAGGAAGAAGAGGATGTTGTGGCGGAGGAAGGTCGCGGTGTTGATCACGACCACCGTCAGCAGGGGCAGCTGGGCGTTGAACTCGCCGAAGAAATCCTGGAATTTCGGGATCACGACCGTCATGAGTATGGAGATCAGCACGATCGAGAGCGTGATCAGGATGGCCGGATACACGAGCGTCGAGATCACCTTGCGGGCGAGCCCCATCACGGTCCGCTGGTACTTCACGTAGCGCCGCAGGACGCTCTCGATCTC
>JAWOLE010000263.1:0-10100 GCA_033853815.1 Thermoanaerobaculia bacterium | reverse complement strand
TTCGCGGCGATCTTCCTCGCGCCGGCGAAAGTCCCGCCCGAGGAGATGCCGCAGAAGATCCCTTCCTTCGCGGCCAGCTCCCGCGCGGCGTCCCGCGCTTCGACGTCGGTCACCGTCACGAGCTCGTCGAAGCCCTTGCGGTTCAGGACCGCCGGGATGAAGTCCGGCGTCCAGCCCTGGATCTTGTGGGGCTTCCACTCCTTGCCGGCGAGGAGAGCGGCGCCCTCCGGCTCGACGACCGCGATCTTCGTTTCGGGGCGCGCCTTGCGGATCATGTCGCCGGCCCCCGTCAGGGTCCCGCCCGTGCCGTAGCCCGTCACCCACCAGTCGAGGCGCCTGCCGACGAAGTCGCGCAGGATCTCGGGGCCCGTCGTGTTGCGGTGGTACTCCGGGTTGGCTTCGTTCTCGAACTGGCGCGCCAGGAACCAGCCGTTCTTCTTCGCCAGCTCCTCCGCCTTGCGGACCATCCCGGTGCCGCGCTCGGCCGCCGGCGTCAGGATGACCTTCGCGCCCAGGATCCGCATCAGCTTGCGGCGCTCGACCGAGAAGCTGTCCGACATGACGGCCACGAACGGGTAGCCCTTGACCGCGCAGACCATCGCGAGCGCGATCCCGGTATTCCCGGAAGTCGCTTCGACGACCGTCTGGCCCGGCGCGATCGTCCCCCGCCGCTCGGCGTCCTCGATGATCCCGATGGCCAGCCGGTCCTTGACCGAGGACAGCGGGTTGAAGGCCTCGCACTTGACGTACATCTGCACGCCCGCCGGCGCCAGGCGCTGGATCTTGACGACCGGGGTGTTTCCGATGGTTCCCAGGATGTTTTCGTGGATCATCTTTCGCAATCCTTTCTGAATTCTTTCTTGACGTTTTCGCTTCGAGCCGCCCCGCCGTCGGGCCGCCTCCCTCGTCGGCGCGCGCCGGCCCGGCCGGAAAAGGGAAAACCGGGCCGTCGCTAGTCGCTCTGTCGCAGGGATGACGAGGCGAACCATTCACCATGCCATGCTCCTTCGCTCATGCCTCCTCCGGGAGTCGTCCCGCCGCCGGGGCTGACACGCGGACTAAAGCCACACTGTCAGCCCCGGAGCCGGCGGCGTTCCCCGGAGGAGGCCTTGTCCGAGGGCACACACCACAGTGGTGACTGAGAGTTGTCGTCCCTGTGCCCGAGTGACCAGAGCGGCGGCCCTCCGGCCCGGTTTGCGGCCTGGCCGCCGCGTGCCGACGAGGGAAACGACGACGGGTCCGGGGCGCCTGCTCCAGCTTGCGAGTCTCAAGAGTGCCCTACGAGCGAGACCCAGGACTACTCCTTTCTACGGCCGCCGCGCGGCGGGCTGGCCGGCGGCATAGGATAGACAGAATCTATGTTGCAAAGAGTTCTCTTGATCGCCCTCTCATTCGCTATGCCCGCCCTCCTCCTTGCCGCCCCGCGGACGATGCGTGTGGATTACTACCATACGGGCAACGCCGCCGAGGAGCGTTTCAGCCTCGACCGGGTCGTCGTCGAGCCGCTCGAGTGGCCAGGCAACCCGGCGCGCGACATCGACAATACGAACCTCGGGAAGTACTTCTTCGAGGTCTCCGACGCTTCCTCGGGCCGTGTCCTCTTCTCCCGGGGTTTCGCCTCGATCTACGGGGAGTGGGAGACGACCGCGGAGGCGAAGGAGCGAATGCGGACCTTCCACGAATCCTTGCGCTTCCCGCGCCCCTCCGGGCCAGTGCGGGTCGTCGTCAAGAAACGGGATGCCAGGAACGTCTTCCGCGACGTCTGGACGACGGCCGTGGACCCCAAGGACATGTTCGTGGACGACAGCCCGCCGCCCTCGCCCGGGCCCCTGCTCGAGATCGAGAAGCACGGGGCCCCGGCCGACAAGGTGGACTTCCTGATCCTCGGCGACGGCTACACGGCGGCCGAGCGCGGCAAGTTCGAGAAGGACGCCCGGCGCCTGGTCGAGATCCTCTTCGCCGTTTCGCCGTTCAAGGAGCACCGCGGCGACTTCAACGTCTGGGGGCTCTGTCCCCCCTCGGAGGAATCCGGCGTCTCGCGCCCCTCGACCGGCGTGCACCGGCGCTCCCGGATCGGCGCGACCTACGACGCTTTCGGTTCCGAGCGCTACGTCCTGACCTTCGAGAACCGCTCGCTGCGCGACGTGGCCTCCTTCGCCCCGTACGAGTTCATCGAGATCCTGACCAATTCGAAGACCTACGGCGGCGGAGGGATCTTCAACCTCTACTCGACGGTCGCGGCGGACAGCCTCTGGTCTCCCTACGTCTTCGTCCACGAGTTCGGCCATCATTTCGCGGGACTTGCCGACGAGTACTACACATCCGAAGTGGCCTACGGGCCGGCGCCGGCCGAGCGCGTCGAACCCTGGGAGCCCAATGTCACGGCGCTCGCCGATCCGAAGGAGCTCAAGTGGAGGGACCTCGTCTCCTCCGGCACGCCTCTGCCGACGCCGTGGAACAAGGCGGCCTTCGAGGCGCACTCGCGCGAGATCCAGGAGAAACGAAAGCGGATCCGCGCCGAGAAGCGGCCCGAGGAGGAGATGGACGCCCTCTTCGTCGAACAGAAGAAGGAGGAGACGCGGATGCTCGCCTCCGAGAAGTACGCGGGGAAGGTCGGCGCCTTCGAAGGGGCGATGTACGAGGCCAGGGGGTACTACCGGCCGCAGACCGACTGCATCATGTTTTCCCGCGACGACGTCCCCTTCTGCGCCGTCTGCCGGCGCGCCATCGAACGGATCATCGCCTTCTACACGGGGCGTTAGGGAAGCCATGACGCAATTGCCTCGCCCCACGCCTTACGCCTTACGCCTTACGACACCATGAGTTTTTCCCGGGGACTCCGGCTGGCAGGGTTCGCGCGCGGGCACCTGGGGCGCATGGGCCGGGGGCGGCGCGACGTGACGGCGCACTTGAAGGCGCCGTCGCCGGAGAACCTTCCGATGCCGACGTTCGTGCAGCTGCGCGTCACGAACCTCTGCAACCTGCGCTGCAAGATGTGCGGCCAGTGGGGCGACACCGGCATCTTCCGCACCGACGGCTTCTCAGCCTCGGCGACCGACGGAGAGAAGGAGAGAAAACGCATCCAGGAGTTGATCGGCGCCAGGCGCCAGCTCGCCCTGGCCGACTACGTCCGGCTCCTCGACGAGATTGCGCCCTTCCGTCCGATCATCAGCCTTTTCGGGGGAGAGCCGCTCCTCTATCCCGAGATCCTGCCGCTCATCCGCGAGGTCAAGAAACGGGGCCTGACCTGCACGATCATCACCAACGGAGGCCGACTCGAGCAGAACGCCCGCGAGCTGGTCGAAGCGGGAATCGATTCGGTCGCTGTCTCGATCGACGGCCCTCCGGACGTTCACGACCGCATCCGGGGCCAGAAGGGCGCCTACGAGAAGGCGACCGCGGGAGTGCGCGCCCTGTCCGACTGGCGCAGGAAGCTCGGGCGTGTGCTCCCGATGCAAATCGCCATCCTGCCGATCACCGACCTGAACCTGGAGGCGGTCGGAGCCGCCATCGCGGCGCTGCGCGAGCTGCCGCTCGACACGATCAACGTCGGGCTGCGGTGGTTCATCCCCGAGTCCGTCGGCGCCGAGTACGAGCGCGTCATGCGCGAGACCTTCGGAATCGAGGCGACCTCGTGGAAGGGGTTCGACTTCGACGCTTCGGGCCTCGTGACGACCCGGGGGCCGCAGATGGGCGAGCTCGTCCGGCTCCTGAAGGGCCTGAAGCGCCGCCGCTTCCTCGACTCCACGCTCGGCCGGCCGTGGATCTCCTTCGTCCCGGACATCCCGCCAGACCGGGTCCCCGAATACTTCCGCGACTTCTCGCAGACCTTCGGCCACGGGATGTGCCCGGTCGCCTGGTACTTCGCGCAGGTCGAGCCCGACGGTGAGGTCTGCTTCTGCGGCGACTTTCCCGATTACTTCATCGGCAACGTGCGCAGGCAGAGCTTTCGGGAGGTCTGGACCGGCGAGAAGGCAAGTAAGTTTCGCGAGAAGCTCGCCCGGGAGCCTCTTCCCATCTGCGCTCGTTGCTGCGGCAACTACGTCTACGGCAAGTGGGAGCGACCGCGGGAGGCCCGCAACAGCTCGTCCACTCCCGCGTAGCCCGACGGGAACGGGACGTCTTCAGCCGACGCCTCCGGCCCGCTTTCCTCAACAGGTTGCTGAAAAAGGGCGCCGCCGCAACCGCTTGCGGTGGCTGGGCTCTTGCTCGCGGCGCTTTGGCCCGATGATTCCCTTCAAGACGGACGATTGAGCGTCGCAAAATGCAAGAGCCCAGACACGACGCCCCGCATCCATTTTTCAGCAGCCTGTTAAGGCGTGACGACGATCTCGCCCTTCATCTTCGGATGGCCAAGTCCGCAGAAGTGCGCGCACTTGAACTTGAAAGTGCCGGCCTTGTCGGGCGTGAACGTGAGCTTGCCCGGGCTGTCCTTCGTGAAGATGACCTTCTCCAACTTCAAGTCCTTGCAGGAGAAACCGTGCTTGGCATCCAGGCTCTCGAAGGTGATCTCGACGGGTTCTCCGACCTTCAGCTCGATGTGGTTGGGCTCGAACTTGTACTTCCTGGCGACGACGGTGATCTTGCGAGGTTCCGGCTGACGCGCGGCGAGCGGGAGAGGGATGAGAAGGAGCGCCGCGAGGCCGGCGAGAGCGACGATTCCCGTTCTCATCATTGTCTTTGCGTTCGTGCCTGGTCGTTTCATTTTTGATCTCCCCGGCTCCCCGCCATTTGCAAAACCTGTGCTGGCCGCGCCGCCGGCACGGAGCCCGTCTCGCCGTTCCAGAAGCGATAGAAGTTGAACCATTGCGTCGGATGCCGCCGGACTACCGATTCCAGGTCCGCGGCGACACGGGTCATGATCCGTCGCGCGTCCTCGTCGGGAGAGAGGGAGGGGTCAGCGAACAGCGCCTCGCCCCAGACGTTGAAGTAGGACCCGTCGCGGGAGCGCAGGAAGAACCCGGGCAGGATCGGGCAGCCGCAGAAGCGGGCGAGCAGGGCCGGCGAGCGCAGAAAGGGCGTCGGGCGGCCGAAGAAGGGAACGAGGACTCGGTCCTCCGGGTAGGCGCGGTCCACGAGCAGAGCGACGGCGCGCCCCGCGTCGATCGCGGCGCGGACCTTGAAGGCCGTCGCCATCGAAGAGCCGATGTCGATCGATTCGACTCCCAGGCGCGCGCGCTGCTTGAGCCTCATCTCCTGGACGCCCGGGTCCAGTTCCGGCTGACCGACGACGGCCGCCGTCAGGCCATGAGCTCGCAGCGTCACGGCCCCCATCTCCCAGTTGCCGACGTGGCCGGTCACGAGCAGGAATCCGCGGCCGCCGCAGCGGCTCCCGGCGAGGACGCGCGCGTCCTTCTCGAGCGTCGTGATGCGCGGCGTGAACGCTTCGCTCCGCAGCCGCCAGGTGTCGATGGTCGCCCGCCCGTACTCGAAGAAGAGCCGCCGCGTCAGGCGGGCCGCCTCGGAAGTCGGGACCTCGAGCGCCAGGCGGAAGTTCTCGCGGATGCCGTCCTGCGTGTGGCGCATGAAGGCCACCGCAAGGCCGTTGCCGAAGAGGTTGATGCCGTTCAGGACGGGCAGCGGCAGCCACCGCGCGCCGTAGTGCAGCCCGCCGTACACGATCCGGTTCGAAAGGCCGTGGCTGACCCACTTCTGCCGCGCCCGGGGCGAAGGTGCCGAGCCGCCGCCGGCCGGTAAAGCCTCCGTTTCGCTCATTCCTCCGACAGTCTACAATCGCCGCCGATGCGCGTCCTGCTGCTGCGACCGGACCCGGGCAACGAGCGCTTCGGCCTGGGCCCGTTCTTCCGCGTCGAGCCTCTCGGGCTCGAATACATCGCCGCGGCGCTCAAGCGCTCGGGCCACGAGCCCACGGTCGTGGATCTGCGCTTCCGTCACCGCGTCGCTTCCTGGGTCCGGCGGACACGTCCGGCGATCGTCGGGATCTCCTGCATGCATGCCCTCGAGTACGACCGCATCCTCGAGACCGCGCGGGAGGTCCGTCGCGCCTCGCCCGAGACCTTCATCCTGGTTGGGGGCCACGCCGCGGCCGCCTACCCGGCGCCTCTCGAGGCCGGCGACATCGACGCGATCTGTGTGGACGACGGAGAGGAAGTCGTCCCCGCCCTGGCCGATGCGCTGGAGGCGGGCCGCCCGGCGTCCTCGGTTCCGGCGTTGAGGCTCAAGACTCCCGATGGGTGGCTGCCGACCGCGCCTCTGCCCGAACGCACCGGGCTCGATCGGATCCCGCTTCCCGCCCGCGACACCGTGGATCGAGACCGGGGCCGCTACCACTGCCTGCTCTTCAAGCCCGTCTGGCTCGTCGAGACCGCGCGCGGTTGCCCCTTCCGGTGCAACTTCTGCTCGGTCTGGCAGCTCTACGACCGTTCCTTCCGCGAGCGCTCGATCGGAGCCGTGGTCGAAGACCTCGCCTCGGTCGGGGATTCGGTCTTCATCGCCGACGACCTCTTCTGGAACCACCCGGCGAGGAGCCTCGAGCTCGCGCAGGCCCTGAAGGCGCGGGGCGTGAAGAAACGCTGGCTCCTCGTGCAGACTCGTACCGACGTCGCCTGCCGGAATCCCGAGTTGCTCGAAGCCTGGCGGCCTCTCGCGAAGGACTTCGACATCTTCTTCGGCCTGGAGGCGGCCTCCGACGACGGCCTGGCCCACGTCGTCAAGGACACGGGCGTCTGGGCCACGCTCGAAGCCGCCCGGATCGCCCGCGAGATGAAATACGGCGTGACCGGTAACTTCCTGGTGGATCCCGATTGGGGAGAGTGGCAGTTTCAGGAGCTGTGGGACTTCGTCAAGACCCACAACTTTGAACGCGCGGGGTACACGATCCTGACGCCTCTGCCCGGAACGGATCTCTTCCAAAAGCTCGCTCCGGTCCTCCAGGGCCAGCCCTGGTTCAAATACGACATGCACCACGTGCTCTACGAGCCCCGTCTCGGGGCGAAGCGCTTCTTCGAGCTCTACGCCGAAACCTGGCGCCGTTCGATCCTGAACACCGCCGGCGACAAGAGCTGGCTCGACTGGATGCGCCAGATCCGGCCGACGCAGATTCCCTACCTGACGCGCGTCCTCGCCCGCACGCAGCGAATGATGAAGGCCGAGGCGTACCTCAAGGAGCACGCGGCTGTCGGCGCGGGCGGTCGCTGCGCGACCGGCGCCGAGAGTTTTCAGCTACCGGAGCCGAGGCCCCCTCTCGCTTCCTGAGATCGAAAACACCCGGGAAAGGGGCCCGCCGCGACGCTACCGGTCCAGGGCGCGGCGGACGGCTTTCATGACCTGGCCCGCGCTGTAGGGTTTCCGGATGGAGCCTTCGATGCCGGCGTTCTTCATCTCGATGCGCTCCTGGCGGCCGAGGTCGCCGCTCGCGATCAGGACCTTCGCGGCGGGGTCGATCTCCCGCATCTTCAAGAACGTCTCCCAGCCGCCCAGGCGCGGCATCCGGAGGTCCAGGATGGAGATCGTGATCTCCTTGCCGCGTTCCCGGAAGAGATCGAGTGCGTCCTGGCCATCCCTGACGATCAGGACCTTGTAACCCTCCGACTCGAGCAGGCTCTTGACGGCGGAAGAGAGCATCCCCTCGTCTTCCGCGAAGAGGATCGTCTCGTTCCCGCTCTCTGCCCCGGCGTCTTCCCGCAGCGCCTCCTCCGGCGCGGTGGCGACGGAAACGCCTTATTCCTTTGGGATGCGGAGCAGGGCCTGCCGGACCGGCGTTCCTTTAGCCTGTCCCTTGTCGCGGGCCGCCGTTACTTAGTCCTGTCATCCCGAGGAGCGAAGCGACGAAGAATCTGCTCCATTCGGGGATAACCGGAAGAATTCTCTCGGTTGGCGAGCCGATATATTTCTTCCGTGGCGGGCCGCATCTTCCTTCTGTCGCCGGCGAGCTGTTCGGGGCGGCGCGCCCGGATGATCTTCAATCCGAACGCGCGGTTCGACCTGGCCGAGCGCCTGCGAAGCCGCGAGGGGGCGCCGATCGGGGAGGTCTTTGCTTTCCTCTCGGGCCTCTACTTCCGGGGGAAGCTCGCCTACGCGCTCGAGTTCGCGCGGCCTCCGGCCGGGGCGCCGGGCGTCCTCGTCATCACCGCGAGCGCGGGTCTCGTGCCGGCCGGGCAGGCCGTGACGCTCCGGCACCTGAAGCGCTTCTCGGAAGTCTCGATCGACGCCTCCGATCCCAGATACCGCCGTCCCCTGGCACGGGCTTCGCGCGAGCTCTCATACGCGGCGCGCGAGTGCGAGGTCGTCCTCCTGGGCTCGATCGCGAGCGGCAAGTACGTGGACATCCTGGGGAGGGTCTTCGGACCGCGGCTCGTCTTCCCGGCGGATTTCGTGGGACGCGGGGACATGAGCCGCGGAGGGCTGATGCTGCGGCGAGTGCGGGAGCGGCGCGAGCTTGAATACGCGCCCGTCTTGACCTCGGTCCGGCACGGCGCGCGGCCTCCGAAACTTCCGAGGCTGCGGTGAGTCCCCGCCGTCGCGCCACCCGCGACTACCACCCCGCAAAGCGCTCTCCCGGCCCCTCTCGCGGGAGTGAGAGGACAGGCGGCGCCAAACTGCAACTTCCCCGAGACGTCGAAAACGTCGAGCTGCGCTTCGGCGACCGCTCCGTCCGCCTGACCAACCTGAAGAAGCTCTTCTGGCCGGATCTCGGCATCACCAAGCGCGATCTCCTCCAGTACTACGCGGACGTCTCTGCCTGGCTTCTCCCGCATCTGAAGGACCGCGCCATGGTCATGAAGCGCTATCCGCACGGTGCCGCCGGCGAGTTCTTCTTCATGAAGCGCGCCCCTTCGCCGCGCCCCGACTGGATCGAGACCTGCTCGATTACCCATTCCTCGGGCAACGTCATCGACTTCCCGATGATCCAGGACCTGCCGGCGCTCCTCTGGGTCGTCAACCTCGGCTGCATCGATCTCAACCAGTGGTACGCGCGCTGCGACGACGTGGACCGCCCCGACTACGTCCACTTCGATCTCGACCCGGTCCCCGGCGCGGACTTCGGCAAGGTCCGCGCGGCGGCTTCACTCGTGCGCGAGTCGCTCGACGCCCTGAAGATGCCCAACTACGCCAAGACGACGGGCTCGAAGGGGATCCACGTCTATGTCCCCATCGTGCGGGGGCCGACGCAGAAACAGGTCTGGACCTTCGCCAAGAAGTTCGCACAGGCCATGGAGGCGCGCGACCCGAAGCTCGTCACCGCCGAGTACAAGATCGCCAAACGCCCCGAGGGCCGGGTCCTCGTGGACTACAACCAGAACGCCTGGGGGCGCACCCTCGCCTCGATCTACTCCGTGCGCCCCAAGCCCCGAGCCACCGTCTCGACCCCTGTCACCTGGAAGGAGATCGACAAGGGCGTCTCGATCGAGGACTTCCGCATGGACAACGTCCCCGCCCGCCTCCGGAAGCAGGGCGACCTCTGGAAGCCGCTCCTCGAGTCCCGCGGGCGCTTCCGCCTGGAGAAGTTCCTGTGACCCTGCCGATCGAGCCGCCGTATCCGCCGATGGAGGCGCTTCTGGTCGAGAAGATCCCGGAGGGGGAGAACTGGCAGTACGAGCCGAAGTGGGACGGGTTTCGATGCCTCGTGTTTCGCGACGGCGAGAAGGTGGAGCTGCAGTCGAAGTCCGGCCTGCCTCTCGCGCGCTACTTCCCGGAGGTCGTCGCGAACGTCCTCGCCCTGAAGCCTCCCCGGTTCATCCTGGACGGCGAGATCGTCATTCCCGTGGGGAAGGCCTTCTCCTTCGACGACCTCCTCCAGCGAATCCACCCGGCCGAGAGTCGCGTCCGCAAGCTCGCGGAGGAGTTTCCCGCGACGCTCATCGTCTTCGACCTTCTCGCCGACGAGAACGGGAAGTCGCTCGCGGCGGAGACTCTCGCCGTCCGGCGCAAGAAGCTCGAAGCCTTCGCCGGCAAGTACTTCAAGGACGAGACCGCCGTCACCCTCTCCCCGGTGACGATCGACGCGGCGACGGCGAAGAAATGGCTCTCCGGCGTCGGCGTCAAGCTCGACGGCATCGTCGCCAAGCGCCTCGACCTGCCCTACCAGTCCGGCAACCGGACCGGCATGCAAAAGGTCAAGCTGATGCGCACGGCTGACT
>JAWOLE010000262.1:0-12054 GCA_033853815.1 Thermoanaerobaculia bacterium | reverse complement strand
CGGCGCCGAGCGAGGCCAGGGCGTCCGCCAGGAGCCGCACGAGCTCCGGCCGGCCCACGCCGATCAGCTGTCGCGTCGCGCCCGCCGGGTTGGCCAGCGGCCCGAGCGCGTTGAATATCGTCCGCACGCCGAGCTCCCGCCGCACCGTCCCCAGTTCCTTCATCGCGGGATGGAAGGCCGGCGCGAAGAGGAAGACGAGCCCGACCTCGTCGAGCACCCTGCCGGCGGAGCCGGGATCGAGATCGATCGAGACGCCGCAGGCCGAGAGGATATCGGCCGAACCGACGCGCGAAGAGATGGAGCGGTTTCCGTGCTTGGCGACGGACGCTCCGGCGCCAGCCGCCACGATCGCGGCCGCCGTCGAGATGTTGAAGAGGTCCCGGCCGATCCCTCCGGGCCCGCAGGTGTCGAGCAGCGGGGAGCGGCTCGTCGCGACGCGGCGCATGCGGGCGCGCAGGGCGGCGACCGCGCCCGCGATCTCCTCGGCCGTCTCGCCCCGGGTGGCGATTCCGAGCAGCAGCGCTCCCTTCTGCGCCTCCGTCGCCTTCCCGTCCATGAGATCGAGAAAGGTCCGCTCCGCGAGGTCCCTCGGCAGGGGCTTGCGCGCCGCCACGACCCGGAGAGCCTCGGCCACGTCCGGCGTCATCGGGACGAGCCTCCGCCGAGAAAATTCGCCAACAGCGTCTCCCCCTCCGGCGTCAGCACGGACTCCGGATGGAACTGGACCCCGAAGACCGGGAGCGACCGGTGCGAGAGGGCCATCACGACGCCGTCCTCGCTGCGCGCCGTCACGGTCAGCTCCGCCGGAAGACCCTCCTCGCGCACGGCGAGCGAATGGTATCGCCCCGCCTCGAAGGGATTGGGCAGGCCGGTGAAGAGGCCGGCGCCATTGTGCGTCACGCGGGAGGACTTCCCGTGGCGCGGGGCGGGCGCTCGCTCCACGACGCCTCCGTGATAGGCCGCAATCGCCTGGTGTCCCAGGCAAACGCCGAGGAGAGGGATGGCCTTCGCCTCCGCCGCTGCGATCATCGCGATCGTGCGCCCCGCTTTCTCCGGCCGCCCGGGGCCGGGCGAGATCAGGATCGCGTCGGGCCGTTTCTCGAGAACCTGCTCCGGCTCGAAGCGGTCGTTGCGCGCGACCACGACGTCCGGGTCGAGCTTCCCCACCGCCTGCACGAGGTTGTAGGTGAAGGAATCGTAGTTGTCGACGATGAAAATCATCTCGATTTTGGATTCTGGATTTTAGATTTTGGATTACGAGAGCCCCGGCCGCGGCGGACGGGCTTCTTCACTCTTGCCTGCGGCCTGTGAACCACGGCTTCCTCGCCCCACTGTCGGGCCATGTCGATCGCGCGGAAGATGGCGGCGGCCTTGTCTTCGGCTTCCCGGTATTCCTTCTCGGGAACGGAGTCGGCGACGATCCCGGCGCCTGCCTGAACGCGGCAGACGCCGTCCTCGACGACGGCCATCCGGATCGCGATGGCGACGTCGAGATTTCCTGCGGCGTCGAGATACCCCACCCCGCCGCCGTAGATGCCCCGGCGCGCCGCCTCCAGCTCGTCGATGATCTCCATGGCGCGGATCTTGGGAGCCCCGGTCAGCGTGCCGGCCGGAAAGCAGGCCGCCAGCGCGTCGGACGAAGTTCTGCCCGCCGCGAGCGTGCCCCGGACCTCCGATACGAGGTGCTGGACGTGCGAGTACCTCTCGACGGTCGCGTACCGCGGCACGCCGACCGAGCCGATCTCGCAGACCCGCCCCAGGTCGTTGCGCCCCAGGTCCACGAGCATCACGTGCTCGGCCCGTTCCTTGGGATCGGAGAGCAGCCCGACCGCCAGCTCCCGATCCTCTCGCGGCGTCGCTCCCCGCCGGGCGGTCCCCGCGATGGGGCGGGTCTCGACCTCGCGGCCCCGGCAACGCACCAGCATCTCCGGCGAAGCCCCGAAGACCGCAGCCTCCCGGGTCTCGAGATAGAAGAGATAGGGAGACGGGTTCAGCATGCGCAACGCCCGGTACACGTCGAAGGGATCCACGTCGAGCGGCGCCGTCCACCGTTGCGAGAGCACGACCTGGTAGATGTCGCCCGCGAAGATCGCTTCCTTGGCGCGGCAGACCACGTCGAGGAATCTCTCCCTCGGCATGAGCGGCTCGAAGGGCCGCCCCGGCCCCTCGCGCCTGACTGCGGATTTCCCCCGCGCGACGGCCCGTCTCGCGCTCCGCGGCGGTTCCCCGCCGTGCACGAAGTCCTCCAACCGGTCCAGGCGGGCGATCGCGGCGTCCACCTCCTCCTCTTCCTCACCCGCGCCCTCGATGCCGATGTTGGTCAGGAGCAGGAGGCGCTGGCGCGGATGGTCGAACGCGATCGTGGCCTCGAAGAGGAGAAAGAGGCCCTCCGGGATGTTCCCCTCGCGGGGATGGCGGTCGGGAATCTCCTCGAAGAGGCGGACGGCGTCGTAGGAGAGAAACCCGACGGCCCCGGAGGAAAGCGGCGGCAAGTCGGAGTCCGGCTCGAAGCGGGGGACGACGGCCAGCTCGTGCAGAGCCTCAAGGAACCCGCGCTTCTCGACGCGGCGCGATCCGTTCCGTTCCTCCTCGACCGCGCCGCCGTGAATGGTCAGGCGAGCCACCGGGCCGCATCCGAGAAACGTGTAGCGGGCGATCGCCTCGCCCCCCTCGACGCTCTCGAGGAGAAAACACTCCTCGCCGGAGCGCCGCATCCGCCGGAAGAGCGTGACCGGCGTCAGCGCGTCCGAGGGAAACACCCGGGCCACCGGGACGACGCGCCCGGGCGCGGCGCGCTCGAGAAAGACGCGGCGCTCCTCGTCGCGGCGGCTCACGGTTTCCGCCTCTGCGCGAGAGCCCGGTTGACGGCCGAGGGCGGCAGGCCGCGCGCGGTCATCGCGGCCGCCAGGTGATAGAGAAGATCTCCGATCTCTCCGGCCAGGGCCTCGTCATCCGGGTTCTTCATCGCGACGATGACCTCCGAGGCCTCCTCGCCGACCTTCTTCAAGATGTGGTCGAGCCCCTTCTCGAAGAGCTTCGTCGAATACGACCCTGGCGGGCGCTCCCGGTCGCGCGACTTCAGGATCGCGAAGAGGGGAGAAAGGTCGAAGTTCTCGGGCTCCTGGGTCGCGAGGCCGTCCAGAGGACGATGGAAGCAGCTGGCCGCGCCGGTATGGCAGGCCGGGCCGGTGAGGCGCGCCTCGTAGAGCACGGCGTCGCCGTCGCAGTCCGCCGTCACCGAGAGGACCTCCATCCGGCTTCCGGAAGTCTCTCCCTTGACCCAGAGCGACTGTCGTGAACGGCTCCAGAAGGTCGCCTGCCGCGATTCGAGCGTGTGCGCCAGGGCCTCGCGGTTGGCCCATGCGAGCATGGCGACCGCCCCGGTGACGGAATCCCGGACGACGACGGGAACGAGGCCTTCCTCGTCGAACTTCACGGCGTCGAGGTTCATACGTCGAGCCTCACGGGGATGCCCGCGCGAGCCAGGGCCTCCTTGGCGCCCGGGATGGTGAGCTCTCCCCGGTGAAAGGTGCCGGCCACGAGCAGGGCCGCCGCGCCGGCGCGCGCCCCCTCCACCAGGTGCTCATAGGTGCCGGCTCCTCCCGAAGCGATGACGGGCACATCCACGGCTGCGACGACCTCCCGCAGAAGGTCCAGATCGTATCCGCGTCCGGTGCCGTCGCGGTCGATCGAGGTCAGGAGAATCTCCCCGGCTCCCCGGCCGGCCCCCTCGCGCGACCAGGCCACGGCGTCCCTTTCCCAGGCGCGGCGGCCTGCCTCGGTTCGGACCGTCCAGCCGGATCCGTCGCGAATCGCGTCCACCGCGAGGACGATGCACTGGCTGCCGAAGGCCCGGGCAAGCCCGTCCAGGAGTTCCGGCCGCTCGACGGCCGCCGAGTTGACGCTGACCCGGTCGGCGCCCGCCCGCAGCAGGCGCTCGGCGTCTCCGCAGTCCCGCACGCCGCCTCCGACCGTCAGCGGGACGAAGAGGGAGCGGGCCGTCCGCTCGACGACCTCCCGCGCGGCGCCTCGCCCTTCGGGAGTCGCCGAGATGTCGAGATACACGATCTCGTCCGCCCCTTCGGCGGCGTACCGCGCCGCGGCCTCGACCGGGTCGCCGGCGTCCCTGAGCGAGACGAAGCGGGTCCCCTTGACGACACGGCCGTCGCGCACGTCCAGGCAGGGGACGAGCCGCACCTTCAGGTCCGTCGCGCCGGTCACGGAGACCTCCTCAGCACGGAAAGCGAGACGGTACCCTCATAGAACGCCTTGCCCACGACGGCGCCGCGGACCGAAGGCTCTCGTTCGAGCGACTTGAGGTCTT
Source organism: Thermoanaerobaculia bacterium (assembly GCA_033853815.1). Classification (GTDB taxonomy): domain Bacteria; phylum Acidobacteriota; class Thermoanaerobaculia; order UBA5066; family Gp7-AA6; genus JAWOLE01. The sequence continues at coordinate 7,730 of JAWOLE010000262.1, read as the reverse complement.
CCTCCGAGGCGATCCCTCCCGCGGCGATCACGGCGCGTCCGAAGGCGCGGGACGCGCGCGCGAAGAGCGGAAGGTCCGGTCCCGCCAACTCCCCATCGCGCGCCACGTCGGTGACGATCAGGTCCTCGAGCCCCGCTTCCGCCAGGCGGGCCGCGGCGTCCTCCGGCGAGAGCGGCGACGCGGAAATCCAACCCCGCGTCTGCACCGCCCGGCCGCGGACGTCGAGCGAGACGGCGAGGCGGGGTCCGAAGCGGGCGAGCCATTGCGACAGCCGGGCTGGCTCCTCGATCGCCGCCGTACCGAGGATCGCCACGGCCACTCCCGCCTTGAAGGCCGCCTCGACGTCCTCGATCCGCCGCAGGCCTCCTCCCATCCGCACCGGGAGAGCGGTTACGCGGCAGATCCGCGCGACGAGCGGAAGGTGGACCGGGGCGCCGGAGAAGGCCCCGTCCAGGTCCACGACATGGAGAGCACGCGCTCCGGCTTCCGCGAACTGGCGGGCGATCTCCACGGGATCCTCGGAGTAGCGCGTCTCGCTTCCGGCCTCCCCCTGCCGGAGTCGGACTGCCCGTCCTTCCCGCAGGTCGATCGCGGGCAGGAGGAGGAAGGGGGAAGGTTCCGCGTTCACGCGCCGGCCTCCGAGAGCCTCGCCAGCGACGCGCCGAGCAGGCGCACGCCGGCCTCCCCGCTCTTCTCGGGATGGAACTGGAAACCGAGGAGGTTGCCTTCGCCCACGGACGCAGCGAAGCTCTCTCCGTGAAGGCAGCGCGCCAGGACGATATCGTCGCGCGCCGGGCGGGCGACGAAGGAGTGAACGAAGTAATAGTCGCGCCCGGCTCCGTCGCCGAAGAGCGAGGCGCCTCTCGGCGTCGCGGCCACGCGATTCCAACCCACGTGCGGCACGCGGGCCCCTCCCGAAAGACGCGACACGCGCCCCGGCAGAAGGCCGAGCCCCCGGCTTTCGCCCCCTTCGGTGCTCGATTCGAAGAGCAGCTGCATGCCGAGACAGATCCCCAGGACACCGGCTCCGCGGGCCGCAGCCTCGCGGATCGCCGGGCCCAGCCCGCTCTCCTCCAGGCGGCGCGCGGCCTCGGAGAAGGAGCCCACTCCGGGTAGGACGACCATGCGCGCCGAGCGCAGCGCCGCCGGGTCCCGGGCCGGCACGACTTCGTGTCCGAGCTCCTCCAGGGCGCGGCGGGCGCTCCAGAGGTTGGACAGGCCCAGGTCCGGCACCACGATCTTCACACCAGAGTTCCCTTCGTCGAGGCGATCGCGTCGTCTCCGGAGGGGGCGATCGCGTCTCTCAGGGCGCGCGCGAACGCCTTGGTGATCGCCTCGGCCGCATGGTGGCCGTTGCGCCCGGAGAGGAGCGCCACGTGCAAATTGAAGCGGCCCCGGTACGACACGGACTTGAAGAATTCCTCGACCAGCGTGAAGGCGAACTCGGGAGTCACGAGCAGCATCTCGCGGTCGAAGGGAACGTCCCAGACGAAGTACGGCCGGCCCGAGAGGTCCACGACGGCTCGAGCGAGGGATTCGTCCAGGGGCACGTAGGCGTGCCCGAAACGCCGGATGCCGCGCTTGTCCCCGAGGGCGCTCTCGAGGGCCTCGCCGAGCGCGAGCCCCACGTCTTCGATGGTGTGGTGGAAGTCGATGTGCACGTCCCCCTGCGCCTCGACGGCGAGAGACAGGCCCGCGTGCCGGGCGATCGTGTCGAGCATGTGATCGAGGAAGCCCACCGGCGTCCGGATCGCCGTCTCCATCTGCCCGCCCGGCGCGAGCTCCAGCCGGATCGCCGTCTCCTTGGTCTTGCGTTCCACCAGGGCCCGCTTCATCGGATCACCTCTTTCCAGGCCGCTAGAAAGCGGTCGTTCTCCTGCGGTCGGCCCACGGTGACGCGAAGGGCCTCGGCCCGGGTTCCGGCCACCCGGCGCACGAGGATGCCGCGCTCCCGCAAGGCTTCGAAAAGCTCCCCGGCCGGTCGCTCCGGCCTCAGGTACAGGAAGTTGGCGCGCGAGTCGGAGAGGCGAGCGCCGGGCAGACCCGCAAGCTCCCCCTTGAGGCGCTCCCGCTCCGCGACGATCGACTCGACGCGGGCGCGCGTGCCAGGACCGTCGGAGAGCGAAGCCAGGGCCGCGGCCCGGGCGAAGAGATTCAGGTTGAACGGCGGGACGACCTTCTCGATCCCGCTCAAGAGACCCGGCTCGCCCAGCATGTAGCCCACGCGAACGCCCGCCAGGGCCGCGGCCTTCGAAAGCGTCCGCGAAAGGATCAGGTTGGGAAACCGGGGCAGCAGTTCGCGCGCGCTCCCTCCCGAGAATTCGACGTAGGCCTCGTCCACGACGGTCAGGGCGCCCGTCTCGAGGAGGGAGACGAGCCCATCCCGCGGGAAGAGCGTTCCGGTCGGATTGTTCGGGGAGCAGAGCACGAAGGCGAGCTCGGGATCGGAGCGGGCAGCGGAGGCCATTTCCTCGACGGGCGGCGCCAGGCTCTCCTCCGCGAGAGGAAAGGCGGCGACCTCGGATCCGGCGGCCCGGATCCACGGGGCGTAGAGGCCGAAGGTCGGCGGACACAGAGCGAACCTGCGGCCCGGGTATGCCGCGGCGAGGAAGAAGGACAGGAAGAGAGTGTTGGACCCGTCGCCCAGGATGACGGAAGCCGGGGAAAGCCCTTCGCGCGCCGCGAAGGCGGCTTTCAGCTCGGCGCCGTAGGGGTCCGGATAGCGCGACCAGCTGGCGGCGGAGAGTTGGGCGAGCACGCTCCGTTTGACCTCGGCCGGAAGCTCCTCGGGGCTCTCGTTTCGGTCGAGGCGGATGGCCGCCTCGTGAGTCGAGGTCCTGTAGGCGGGCACGTCCTTCATCTCGGGACGCAGGAGCCTGCGGGGGGCGCCGTTCACGGCCTCCCCCCGCCGCCCCTTTCGCGGCGCAGGCTCGCTGCGGCGCCGTGCGCTGGGAGCCCCTCGACACGCGCCCAGGTTTCGGCAAGCGGCGCGAGGTTCGCTGCATCGCCCGGCGAGAGCGAGACGACCGGCACGCGCCGGACGAAGTCGCGCACGGAAAGCGCGGAGGCAAAGCGCGCCGTGCCGTTGGTCGGCAGAACGTGGTTCGATCCGGCCACGTAGTCTCCGAAGACCTCGGAGCTCGCCTCGCCCGCGAAGACGGCGCCCGCGCGGCAAAAAAGCCTCGCGTCCCGTCGGCTGCGCCTGGTCTGGATCCCCAGGTGTTCGGGGGCAAACCTCTCGAGGAAAGACACCGCCGCCGCGGCGGACGAGGCGACCCCGATCGCCCCGTAGCGCGAGATCGCGCGCCCGGCGCGCCTTCTCGTGGGCAGATCGGAGAGCCGCCGCGAAACGGCCTGCGAGACCTCCCGCGCGAGCTTGCCCGAGGTCGTCACGAGCACCGCGGCGGCCTCGACGTCGTGCTCGGCCTGGGCCAGCAGGTCCGCCGCCACGCGCTCGGGGTCGGCCGAGGCGTCGGCGAAGATCGCGACCTCCGTCGGCCCCGCCAGGCCGTCGATTCCGACCAGGCCCGAGACGAGCCTCTTGGCAGCGGTCACGAATCGGTTGCCCGGGCCGACGATCTTCGCGACCGCGGGGACCGACTGCGTTCCGGCGGCCAGCGCGGCGATCGCGTGCGCGCCGCCCATCCGGTAGATCTCGGTCACGCCGAGCCGCGCGAGCGCGTAGCGAAGCTCCTCCGAACCGTCGTACGCGCGCGGAGGTGTCGCCGCGGCGATCCTCGGCACGCCGGCGATCCGAGCGGGGAGGATCGTCATCACGGCCGTCGAGACGTAGGGGGCCTCGCCCCCCGGGATGTAGACGCCGACCGAATCGAGCGGGACGACCCTCTCTTCGAGAACGCTCCCCGCGATCGCGAGCCTCGCGCCGGGCGTCTTCTGGAGAGAGTGAAAGGCCGTGAGGCGGCGGGCCGTGTTCTCGAAAGCCCGTCGAAACTCGGGCGAGACGTTTCCGGAGCGGGGGACCGCCCGGACCGGTCCCGTGACGCCGTCGTAGCGGCGCCTCCAGCGCTCGAGAGCCCGGTCTCCCTCCCTGCGGATCTGCACGAGAGCGCGACCGGCGACCGACGCGGCCTCGCCGTCGAAGAGGGCTCGCGAACGCCTGGCGAGGAGCGACAGGTGCGCCTCGGCCTCGCGCGACGGGATCGGGAACGTCCGCATCGGCATCACGCGAGCATTCCCTCCAGGACCTCGAGCAAGGCGAAGACGTCGCGGCGCCTGCGGGCGAGCGCGGCGCGGCTGACCACCAGATGCGGCGAGACGTCGCAGATCTTGTCGACCTCCTCGAGGCCGTTGGCCCGCATGGTCTCCCCCGTATCCACGAGGTCGGCGACGAGGTCGGCGAGTCCCATGCGGGGCGCGATCTCGACCGAGCCCGAGAGCGGCACGACGTCGGCCGCCATCCCTCTGCGGTCGAAGTAGTCGCGGGTCAACCGGATGTACTTGGTCGCGACGCGAACGGCGCGCCCCTCCGGAAAGGGCTCCCGCAGTGAGGAAGGCTTCAGGAGAAGAAAGCGGCACTGCCCGAAGGGGAAGGAGAGCGGCCTCGACAGGTCGCATTCCTTCTCGTCGAGGACGTCGGAGCCGACGATTCCAAGCTCGGCCGCGCCGCGCTCGACGTAAGTGGGTACGTCGAAGTCCTTGAGAAGCAGAAACCGCAGGCCCTTTCGCGCGACGTCCACGACGAGCCCGCGCCCGGAGAAGGCGGGGATCTCCAGGGGCGGCCGGGCGAGCAGGCGCGCGAGGGGCGTCGCGATCCGGCCCTTCGGAAACGCGATTGTCAGCGGCGCGGGCATCGTTACTCGGCCTCTCCGAGCGCGCCTTCGAGGCCGAGCGCGAAGCCCACGGCAGGTCGGGGGCTTCCGAAGGCGGCGTAGAGACCGTCGTAGCGGCCGCCCGCCGCGATCGGCACTCCGCCGGCCTCTCCGTACACCGAAAAGAAGAACCCGGTGTAATAGGAACGGGAGGCCGGTTCGGCCACATCGATCGCGACCCGGCATCCCCGCCGAGATCCAACGGCTCGGGCGACTCGTGTCAGCGCCTCGCCGGCGCGGCCGAGGCGCGCAAGGTCGCGGTCCTCCGGCGGCAGGTCGCCTTCGAGGAGCCTGCGGACGCGGCGGGAAAACGCCGGCGAAACCGCGCCCGCCATCCGCGAAGCCTCCGAGAGCCGGCGCTCCCGGACGGCGCCGGCCAGGTCCCGCAGCCGGTCGCCCGAAGCCTCCGGAGCGAGCAGGTCCTCGAGCGCGCCGACGGCCGAGAGGACGAGGTGCGTCCGGCGCGCTCCGGCGGCCTGGAGCGCCGCCAGGCACCGCTCCACGATTTCTTCATCGGCGTCGGAGGAGGGGTCGCCGAGGAGCTCCGCTCCCACCTGGTAGAACTCGGCGGCTCCCCCGTCCCGCGCTCCGCCTCGCAGCACTTCGCCCCGGTAGAAGACGCGCGCGGCCGCGCCGTTGGAGGTCAGGCGAGGCGCCAGGTGGCGGGCGAGCGCGATCGTGAAGTCCGCCCGCAGGGCCAGCGTGTCCCCGTGACGGTCGACGAAGCGGTAGAGCTCCCGCTCCTCTCTGGGGCCCAGGTGCGAGAGGTACGGCGCCAGGTAATCGGCGGACGGCACGATCGCCTCGCGATATCCCGCTTCCCGCAGGCCCGCCACGATCCGGTCCTCGGCGACTCGTCTCCGGGTCGCCTCCTCGAAGACGTACGCAGCCGCCCCGGCGGGAAGGCGGTGCGTGTGCGGGCGCCCGAGTTTCCGGGGCTTCTCCCCCGGCCGCTTCTCGCCCGGCTTGATGCGGGGCCTCACGCGACCCTCCGCGCCGCGCCGAGAAGGCCCGTGACCTCTTCCTGGGTGGCGTCCGCGACTCCGAAGAGCCGCGCCTGCCGGACCGCCTGGGCGGCGAACATCCGGATCCCTTCGATCACCGGGCAACCGGCCTCGCGCGCCGCCCGGATCGTCGGGGTCGCCCGGCCGTCGCGGCGATAGACGCAGTCGAAGACGAGCGGCCGATTCTCGAGGACGCTCGCGGGAAGAGCCGGCGGGTCCTCGTCGCTCGATCCGATCGGGGTCGCGTTGACGTAGAGGTCCGCTTCACTCTTCGCGACGTACTCCCAGGCGAGCGAGTCCACGCCCATCTCCGCGGCGAGCGCGTCTGCACGATCATCCCGGCGGCTCGCGACGAGGACCTCGTATCCGATCTTCTTCGCGGCCACGACCGCGGCGCGCGCGGCGCCGCCGGCGCCCATCACCACGGCGCCCCGGCCCTCGCCGGTGTCGTGATCGGCGAGCGGATCGAAGATGCCGTCCACGTCGGTGTTCTCCGCGCGCCAGCGGCCGCGCACGAGGAGGAGCGTGTTGGCGGCGCGTGTAGCGCGGACATCCTCGGAAGGAACGGCGGTCTCGGCCGCCCGGAGCTTCCAGGGGCGGGTGACGGAGAAGCCGCGGAAGGGGGGATCGAAGGCGAGTTCCTGGGGGCGGTCGCGGTCGAAGTCCGCGACGGGCAGCGGCAGGTAGAGGTAGGGCACGCCGCGCGATCGGAAGAGCGCGTTGTGCAGGTAGGGGGAGAGAGATTCGGAGACGTCCGAGCCGACGATACCGAAAAGAGCTTCGATTTTCCGAGGCGATTGAACTCGATACACCGAGAGGAGGTCCTCGAGCGTGAGCTGGCCGGGAGCCGTGCGGCGCTCGACCGACCCGTATACGAGCGACGCGCCCAAAAGAGCCGAGAGGACGCGGCCGGGGGCGCTGGCCGGTCCCATGGGGAAGACCGACGCTCCCGTTCCGTCCTGCATCCGCTGGATCGCGGCGATTGCGAGGCTCGCCGGAAGATCCGCCGCTCCCGCGACGAGCTTGACCGAGCGCGCGCCCGTCGCGCGCATTGCCGGCAGGATGCTCGCCCAGTCCTCCGGCAGGGAGAAGGGGCAATGGAGGGAGACGACCACGCGGCGCCTGTCGGGAAGCTCTCCGGCTTCAGACAGGAGGGCGCTCGAGAACTCGACGTCCACCGTGGCCCCGGCTTCATAGGCGGCGTTGACCCGGTCGCGGTATTCCTCGCGCGAGCCCGCGAAGCGCCCGCCCTCGCGAACGGTTCGGACGGTCACGATCGCCGGCCTCCGATCCAGGGCAAGCAGAGCCTCTACCGGCAGAGGTTCGGCGGCCAGGTCCAAACGGTACTCGATCGCAGTCGCGCCGGCGGGAACGAGCGACACGAGGCGCCGCGCGTCCTCGAGATCCGAGGGCGCGAGCGAGGCCACGTACGCCGGAAGCTGAAGGATCCTTTCGTCCAAAACAAAAACCCCCGAGCCCTATCGGGTCGGGGGTTTCGATTTCGCCTTCGTGAGTCCGCCCCGCCCGAAAGAATTCGGCAGGGCGAGCTTCGCCCTACCGGTTCACCTCATGATGCCAGTGATGCACGACGGAGCGGAATCCGATCTCCATAGGGCGCGAAACGTTACGCCGCCCGGCCCCGGCTGTCAAGCCGGAGGCTGCTCGCGACGGATAGCCATACTCGCCGGGTTTCGAGGCCTCGAAGGCGCGGGCGTGACTGCGGGTGTGCGCTTCGGGAGGGGGCTCGGCGTTGCGCGGGGAGGGCGGATTTCGAAGAAGAGCGGCAGCGACAGGCCGGTCGCCGGCTCATCGATCGAGCCGCGAAAGCGAAGAGACATCACCGCTCCCCGAGCCTGGTATTCGTAAGAGACTCCCGGGCAGATCTGAGAGGCGTCGT
>JAWOLE010000261.1:0-6310 GCA_033853815.1 Thermoanaerobaculia bacterium | reverse complement strand
CGAGGCCTGGTTCATCTCGACCGCCCACACCGAGGCCGACCTGCGGCGCACGGCCCGGGCGGCCGGCGAGAGCCTCGCCGTCGCCTTCGGGTCGTAGTCCCCGTCGCGCCCGCCCCGTGGGCACCATCGTGCCCGGTTTCTCGTGCCGTAGGGGCGGCCCTTGCGGCCGCCCGGCTTTCGTGGGGATTTGACCGGGCGGGAGGGGGCAGCCCCTCCCCTACGGCGCGACGAGCACGCTGGGGCCCGACGGAGGATGTTCGCTGTCACGTCCCCCTGAGGATTTCCAGGCCCTTCTCCAGGGCCGTGTCGGTGCCGAGGAGCAGCAGGCGGTCGTTGGCTTCGAGCACGAAATCGGCTCCCGGCGTGACGACCGGCCTTCCGTCGCGGACGGCCGCCAGGACGATCGTGCCTCCGGCGCCCCGAAGATCGAGCTCCCGCAGGGTCCGCCCTCTCGCGCGCCATTCGGATCCGACCGAGACGAACTCGATGCGAGTGCCGCCGAGCGCTTCCTCCAGCCGCTCGGCGGCCACGTCGGGCGCGCGGAATCGGCGAAAAGCGTCCTCACGCGTGCGGCGGATCTCGTCGGTCTCCGATTCGACCCAGGGAAGCGGGAAGCCCAGGCGGCGCAGCGTGCGTCCCGAGATTTCCAGAGACGTCTCGAACTCCTCGGCCACCACCTCGTCGGCTCCCAGCGCCGACAGCTCCGGGATCTCGGCGAGATAGCGCGTCCGCGCGAGCAGGAAGATGCCGGGCGCCAGGCTGCGGCAGAGCGAGAGGGTCTGCCGCGTGGCGCGGGGATCGGAGAGGAGCACGATACCGGCGCGCGCGCTCTCGACGCCGGCCTGGCGGAGGACGGACGCACTCGTCGTGTCCCCGTACTGGATCGGGACGTTCTTGGCCCTGCCCTTGCGGACGCGCTCGGGGTTCAGGTCGAGCACGCGGAAGGGCACCCTGGCCCTGGCGAGCACGCGCGAGAGCGTCTCACCCATGTGCCCGAAACCGAAGACGAGCACGTGGTTCTCTTCGAGCAGGCCCGGCGCGCCGGCCGCTTCGGGCGCGAGGTCGCGAGGCCGGCCGACGGGGAGATTGGCGACGCGCTCGCCCACCGCGTGCCCGAGCTCGAAGAGGAAAGGGGTCGCGATCATGGAGATGATCGTGGCGCAGAGGGCGATCTGGTAGACGTCGGGCGAGACGAGGTTCGCCGCGCGCCCCTGCGCCAGCAGAACGAAGGAGAACTCGCCGATCTGGGCGAGCGAGATGCCGACGACCGCCGCCACGCGAGGTCCATATCCGAGAACGAGCGGGGGAACCGAAGCGACGGCGGCCTTGCCGAAGAGGACCAGGGCGAGTCCCGCGGAGACCGCCCACGGCCTCGTGACGAGGATTCGAGCGTCGAACAGCATCCCGACGGAGACGAAGAAGAGGGCGTTGAACGCGTCGCGGAACGGGGCGACGTCGGCCATCGCCTGGTGCCCGAAATCGGAGTCCGAGACGACGAGGCCGGCCAGGAAGGCGCCGATGGCGAGCGAGAGGCCGGCGCGCGCGGTTGCGAGCGACGTGCCCATCACCAGGAGCAGGACCGCCAGAAGGAAGAGCTCCTTGCGGCGGGTCGCCGCGACCGCGTGGAGCAGCCGCGGGACGACGAATCGGGCCGCGAAGAAAACGAGCACGGCGGCGGCGGCCGCCTTCCCGAGGGCGAGGAGGGCGCCCGCGGTGCCGCCCCCCGCTCCGGCCAGCGGGCCGGTCAACAGGATCATGGGGAGGACCATCAGGTCCCCGAAGACGTTGATTCCCACGAGGAACTTCCCGTGGGGCGAGTCGATCTCGCGCCGCTCGACCAGGAGCTGCAGGATGATGACAGTCGAGCAGGTCACGACGAGGAACCCGAAGAAGACGCTCTGGCGGATCGGAAAGCCCCGCGCGGCCGTCAGCGCGGCGGCGAGCGCGAGGACGCCGCAGACCTGGATCGGCCCCGCGATCCAGACCGCGGGGCCGAGACGCTTGAGTCCGGAGAGGGGGAGCTCGAGGCCGACCGTGAAGAGGAGGAGCACGACGCCCACTTGCGCCAGGGCTTCGACCACCCGGACGTCCTGCACGAATCCCAGTCCATGGGGCCCGAGCAGGACCCCGGCCAGCAGGTACCCGATCAACGTCGGCTGTTTCAGCCGGTTGAGGACGTAGGCCGCCGCGAGCGCCGCGAGGAAGACCAGGGCCAGCGGGGCGAGGAAGTTCGGAACCGTCACGGCGCTCGCCGGCGCCTTTCAGCCGGTTCCGTGTGGGTCATGGCTCATTATCCACGCGCGACCTCTGGTAGCCTGTCCGCATGACGGCTCCGGCCTCCGCCCAGGGCAAGCAGTGGTTCGGGCACCCCCGCGGGCTCTCCACCCTCTTTTTCACCGAGATGTGGGAGCGCTTCAGCTACTACGGGATGCGCGGAATCCTCCTGCTCTTCCTGGTCAACGCCGTCGCGACCGGCGGGTTCGGGATGAACGACAAGAGGGCCTCGGCGATCTACGGCCTCTACGTCGGGATGGTGTACCTGATGGCGCTGCCGGGCGGATGGGTCGCCGACCGGATCCTCGGCCAGCGCGGGGCGGTCTTCCTCGGCGGATGCATCATCGCGGCCGGGCACTTCAGCATGGCCGTGCCCACGGTGCCGACCTTCTACCTGGGTCTCTGCCTGATCATCGTCGGAACGGGCCTCCTGAAACCGAACGTCAGCGCGATGGTCGGCGACCTGTATCCGGAAGGAGGGGCCCGGCGCGACGCCGGTTTCTCGATCTTCTATTCCGGCATCAACACCGGCGCGCTCTTCGGCCCGATCGTGTGCGGCTACCTCGGAGAGAAAGTGAACTGGCATCTGGGCTTCGGTGCGGCGGGGATCGGCATGGTGCTCGGGCTCTTGCAGTACAGGCTCGGCGGGAAATACCTGGGGACCGCCGGGCTGAGAACGGCGCAGCCCGGCGACCGGGCCGCCGTCCGGAGTCTGGCAGTCGCGGCGCTGGCGGTCGTCGCGATGGCCGTTCTTCTCGGCGGGCTCCAGGCGGCGGGCGTGCTGCGGCTGACATTGCTCGGCGTGGCGCAGAGCACCGGCTTCTTCATGGCGGTTCTCGCGGTGGTCTACTTTTCCTCGGTGCTTCTCTTCGGGAAGCTCTCGGCGGTCGAGAAGAAGCGCGTCGTGCTGATCTTCGTCTTCTTCCTCGCCGCCGTTCTCTTCTGGTCCGGATACGAGCAGGCGGGGTCATCGATGAACCTCTTCGCCGAGCGCCTGACCAACCGGGTGATGGGAGGCTGGGAGATGCCCGCCTCATGGCTCCAGTCGGTCAACCCGGTCTTCATCATCGTGTTCGCCCCGCTCATAGGCTCGCTCTGGGTGTGGCTGCAATCGCGCGAGCCCTCGACTCCGGCCAAGATGGGGTACGGGCTCGCTCTGCTCGCGGCCGGATTCCTGGTGCTCGCGTGGGGAGCGAGCTTCACGAACGGCGGAGCCAGGGTCTCGCCCATGTGGCTTGTCGTGACCTACTTCCTCCACACGGTCGGAGAGCTGTGCCTGAGTCCCGTCGGGCTCTCCAGCGTCACGAAGCTCGCGCCGCGCCGGCTGGTCGGCCAGTTGATGGGAACCTGGTTCATGGGAACGGCTCTCGGCAACCTGATCGCGGGGCTGGCGGGAGGGGGTTTCGAAGGGCTGACGATCGGACAGATGTTCGCGGCGGTGGCCAAGGTCACCGGTGTCGCGGGCCTCGTGCTGCTCGTCTTCGCGAGACCGCTGTCCCGATTGGCCGGGGAAGAGCGCGCGCTATCTCTCGAGGCCGTCCCGGTCGGCTCGGAAGCGGAAACGCGCCGGGGCGTCCAGCCTTCCTAGTGATCGTTTGCCGGATTCCGGCAGGTGAAAAGTTCACTGTTCGAGAGCAGAATTCGACCGGACAATTCAGAGACTAGACAAATCCGTGTCACAGGCCCGGAAACCCAGCCCGCGCCGGGAGCGAACGGACCCGACCCTCTATCCGTCTCGCTGGAAACTAGTTAGGATCGCGCCCCGACTCATTGGCTGGTTGTAGAGGATTCGTATCATGCTCGGGCATATGGCTTGCTGATATCTTTTTGCGGATATGGGACAACTAAGAGACAGCGGCGGGTACCTCCCGGGAGGAGGCCTGTCCTTTATGGCGTCCGTCTGTCTTCTCAGTCGTCCTTCGCGGAGGGGTCAGGCGTTGTTCTCGGGTCGCGGACCTGAAGGAGGGTCCTCAGCATGAGCAGCGTTACCGGTCCTCCGCGGATATCCCGTTTCGGCTGGACCTACCCCGTCAAGAGCCGGGTCCTTGCGCGGGCCAAGCCCGCGCTTCCGGCGGTCCTCATCGCGACTTCAGACTCGCAGCTGCTGGCGCGGTGGAAGGGCGTCCTACAGGAAGACTATCCGGTTCGGGAGGTTTCGGAGCTCGAATGCCTCCAGAGGACCATGGAGAGTCTTCCCGTGGATGTGCTTCTCCTGGATCTCGAGCTCCTCGCGTTGGACGGAATTGGCGACGGACCGATCATTCGAGACTTTTCCCGGGGCGCCAAGGTCGTTCTTCTTTCGACCTCTCCCAACGACAGGGAGGGCATCCGGGTGCTCAAGGCGGGCGCCAGGGGCTACTGCAACAGGAACATCGATCCGCAGGTCCTTCGAAAGATCGTCGACCGGGTCCATGACGGAGAGCTCTGGGCCGAACGCAAGCTCATCCCCCGGCTTCTCGAGGAGTTTTCGGCCCATCCCGAGGAACGGCCCGAGGTCGTCCCGAAGAACGACGGCCGGTTGAGCCTCCTGACGCCGAGGGAGCGCGAGATCGCCTTTCTCATCGCCGTCGGCGCCAGCAACAAGCAGATCGCCAGCCGTCTGCGGGTCGGGGAAGGCACGGTCAAGGCCCATCTGACCGCCATCTTCCGGAAACTCGGTTTCTCCGACCGGCTGCAGCTCGGCCTCTTCCTCGTCAGCCCGAGCGCCGGGCTGAAACGGCCGGCCGGCATCTACTGACCCTGGTTCACCCTCGCGCGTTCGAGGAGGGCGAGGAGAGCAGATTGCGCGCCAGAGGGCGAACGAGCGCGCCGAGAACGCTTCCGGCAGGCTTCCCGAGGGCGATCTCGCGCAGGCGCACGACCTGCTCGATCGAGATGGCGGCGCCGGCCAGGAGCCAGACCAGGTCTCCGAGGCCTCCCTTGCCCGCGGCAAATAGCGCGGCGGAGGCGAGGGCGTTGAACCCTCCCACGCCCAGAAGCACAAGGGCCGTGATCTTCCCCCAGCGGAGGACCTCCATTCCGAAACGAAGTTCGAGAGTCTCCTGCTCCGATCTGGAAAGCAGGGCGAACAGGGGCTCGAGCATCCGGAAGCGATCCTGGAGGGCCTGTTCGCGGGCCGCGCGCAGCCCGCGGAAGGAAGCCTCGGAGACGGGCGGGAGTCCCCGCGCGGTTCTCCAGATCTCGTAGAGGAGCGTGCCCGGGAGGGATCCGATCGGCCGCGCGAGCAGGAACGCCATGCCGAGGCGCAGTCCCGACTCGACAGCGAGATAGAGGGCGAGGGGGAGTGGAAGCAGATGAGGCTGCGCCCCCCTCGACACGCCGAACCCGGAACCGACGATCTCCGAGAGGCTGAAGAGCACGCTCGTGATTCCAAGCGCGAGGAGCGGGAGGGCGGAGGCCACCGTCATGGCGATTGCGGGGGCGCCAAACTCGCTCTCCAGCCGGTCCTGAACCGGTCCCGGCAGGTGGCCGAGCAGGGGAGACAGGAGAATCGCCAGGCGGCGCCGGCGGACGTTCTTCCGGTGCCCGGCGGGCTCGGCCGCCCGCCTCTCCTCGCTCTCGCCGTCGTAGGTCTGAATCGCGCGAACGGTGTGTCTGTCCGGCCAGGGTTCGAGCAGGTACCGCACCTGTCCGTCCGGGTCCGTCAGGGCCTCCACGACCTCGTAGAGGTGAGCTTCCCATCGGATCGCGGTGCCCGGATACTCGCTCGAGGTGTGCGAACTGCCGCGGCGGGCCGTCCATCCCTTGGGAGTCGCGCAGATCAGCCATATCGCGCCGCCGGCGCCTTCCTCGACGCGATCGGAGCCGTGGGGCCTCATCGAGCGATTAAGTGATGAGTTCACCCTAACACCGCCCACCCGCCGATACCACTTCGTCCTCCGGCCCGCTCGGTGCTAGAAAGCGGACATGGCCAGGGCCGCTCCGGCTCAAACCGCCGCTCCTCTCATTCCAAAGAACCCGACGCTGCCCGAGCTTCGCGAAGCGGCTCGCGGCTGCCGGGCCTGTCCCCTCTGGAAGCGCGGCACTCAGACGGTTT
>JAWOLE010000260.1:0-2824 GCA_033853815.1 Thermoanaerobaculia bacterium | reverse complement strand
CATGGAAGAGCGCGACCGGCAGCACAGTGAGACTGCGAGGAACCCTCAGCGCCGGCCGGTTCTTAGTCTTGAGGCCAGCCGGCGCGTGCCGACGAGGGCAATGCCGACGGCTCCGGGGCGACCTTTCTGCTATCGATTCAGTTGTTACAGCGAACTAGCCTCGTGAGCTCGTCGCCCAAAAACCGGTTCGCCTTTCGTCCGTCCCGGGGCCTGCACCTTCTCGCCTACCCCCTCTTCTTCGCCTCGGGAGCGGCGGGACTCATCTACGAGATCGTCTGGACGCGGCAGTTGATCTACGTCTTCGGCTCCGGGCTCTACGCGGTGACCGCGGTGCTTTCGGCTTTCATGGCGGGGCTCGCGCTGGGCTCGTTCCTGCTGGGTGCCGCGAGCGACCGCCTGCGGCGGCCGTTCCGGTTCTACGCGCTCCTCGAGGCCCTCCTGGCCTGCGCTGGGCTTCTTCTTCCGCTGGCGCTCCGAGTGACTCCTGCCGTGGATCGCTGGGCGTACGGGATCTGGGGACAGAACTTCGCTCTGCTGACCGCCTGCCGGTTCGCGGTCACCTTCCTGCTCCTCCTCGTCCCGACGACTCTCATGGGCGCCACCCTGCCCGTCCTTTCCCGGGCGCTCGTTGAGCGGGCGAGGACCCGGGCCCTGGGGCTCTCCGTCGGGGCGCTCTATGCCATCAACACCGCCGGGGCCGTTCTCGGGGCCTTCCTGGCGGGCTTCCGCCTGCTGGGGCGCTACGGAGTGGAACGGACCATCACCGTCGCGGCCGCCTTGAACGTGATCGCGGCTCTGGGCGCGCTTGTTCTTTCGGCCGTTCTGGAGTCGCGCGCGAGGCGGGAGGCGGAAGGCGGAAGGCGGATCGAGGCCGGCGCCGCGGGCAATGCCGAGCAGCCTGGCTTCCCTGCCGGGTCGGAAGGGCTCACGTCACTCGTCCTGGCCGCCGCGCTCGCGACGGGCGCGGTCTCCATGGCGGCCCAGGTCATCTGGTCTCGCGGCCTCGTCTTCTGCTTCGAGTACCTGAAGAACACGACCTACGCGTTCTCGGCGATGCTCGTGGTCTTCCTGGCCGGCCTCGCTGTCGGAAGCGCGCTCGCCGGTCTGCTCCTCGGGCGCGCGTCGCCGCCGGCCCGTCTCTACGGACTCGTCCTCGTCCTGATCGGAATCTCTCTCCTCTCCTCCGTCGCCGTGCTTCACTGGGGCGCCGGGGAGGCCCTTCTCTCGAGCCCCTTTCATCCCGCGACCCAGGAGTTCCGCTGGCCGGTCGCCGTCGGCAACGTCCTGGCGCAGTCGGCCTTCGTCCTGGCCGTGCCGACCCTGCTGATGGGGATGGCGTTCCCCCTCGCGACGCAGGCGATCGTTTCGCGGCGCGCGGTCGGCGGCGGAGTGGGACGCCTGTACGCCGTCAACACGGTCGGCTGCGTGATCGGCCCGCTTCTCGCCTGCTTCCTGATCATCCCGCGGGCCGGCCTGACCGGAGGCCTTCTCCTTCTTGCCGCGGTGGAGATGGCTCTGGGGCTCCTCATCTTCCGGCGCACGTCGGATTCGAAGACGTCCCTCGCCGGATTGGCTCTCGTCTGCGTTCTCGCCCTGGGCGTCCTCCTGGCGTCCGCCCCGTGGCGCAGCGGCTTGCAGCAGGTCAACCCGGGCGAGCGCGTCGTCTACTACGACGAGGGGCCGATGGCGACGGTCTCGGTCGTGAAGAACAATTTTGGCTACAACACGATCTCTATCGACGGTGTGGGAGTGGCCGGGACCGACCCACTCCTCCAGACCGACCAGAAGTCGCTGGCTCACCTGCCGATGCTCCTGGTCGCCAACCCGCGCAAAGTTCTCACGGTCGGTTTCGGGAGCGGCGGGGCCTCCTACTCCTACCTCCTCCACAAACGCCTGGAGAGGGTGGATTGCGCCGAGATCTGCCCGGAGGTGCTGCGGGCGGCGCCCTACCTGACGGCCGCCAACCACGGCTTCTTCGCGAAGCGCGACCCGCGCTACCGGGTGATCTTCGACGACGTGAGGAGCTATCTGCGCCACACGCAGGAGACCTACGACATCATCGCCACCGACTGCACCGATCTGCGGTACAAGTCCAACGCCAACCTCTACGACGTCGAGTACTTCCGGTTCTCGCGGGAACGCCTGAGGCCCGGAGGCGTGGTCGTCGTCTGGATGCCCCTGGGCGGCCTCTCCCTCGACATGTTCAAGCTCGCCCTACGCACCTTCCACCGCGTCTTCCCCGAGATGGCGGTTTTCTTCATGGACAACGAGCCGACCCACTACATCCTCTTGATCGGCTGGCGGGACAAAATGGAGATCGACCTCGCTCGAGTGTCACAGCGGCTTTCGGATCCCGCCGTGAAGGCAGACCTGGCGGAGCTGTCGCTCGACGATCCCATCAAAATCCTCTCGACCTGGATCACCGGAGGTGCGCCGCTCGCGGCCTACCTAGCGGGCGACACCTACAACACCGAGAACTTCCCCTACCTCGAGTTCGGCTCGCCCCGCTACGGCTACGCCGACCGCCCGATCCTGGACAACCTCGCCTCGCTGCTAGCGATCCACAACTCCGCGCGCGGCTTTGTCGCCGCCGGCACCGCGACGCCGGAACAGCTAGCCAGGCTAGACCGCTACGAGCGCGCCCTTCCGAACATCATCCAGGGCCACGCCGAATACCGCAGCCTCCAGATCGAGGCCGCCACCCGCTCCTACATGGCAGCTCTGGCGATCACGCCCGGCGACCGCAGCCTCCAGCGCCTCCTGGACTTCCGCGAGCTAGTCCTCGGCGCCCGCCTCGGCAGCCCCTGGTCCTGGCTAATGCTGG
>JAWOLE010000259.1:0-9994 GCA_033853815.1 Thermoanaerobaculia bacterium | reverse complement strand
CGCGCGGTGGCGCTCGATTACCTCGCGCTCGGCCTCGACCCGGAGAGGGCCGCCTTCTTCCGGCAGTCGGACATCCCCGAGGTGACCGAGCTCGCCTGGATCCTCTCGACGGTCACCGGGATGGGCCTTCTCGAGCGCGCGCACTCCTACAAGGACAAGCTCGCCCGCGGCCTGACTCCGAGCGCGGGGCTCTTCAACTATCCGGTGCTCATGGCCGCCGACATCCTCATCTACCGCTCCAATCTCGTTCCGGTCGGCCAGGACCAGGTGCAGCACATCGAGATGACGCGGGACATGGCGGGATCCTTCAACGGCGTCTACGGCAAGGTCTTCCCTCTGCCCGAGTGGCGTCTCGACCACGCTCCGACCGTGCCCGGCACCGACGGCAAGAAAATGAGCAAGTCCTACGGCAACACGATCGAGATCTTCGCCGAGGGCGCGGCCCTGAAGAACTCCGTCATGCGGATCGTCACCGACTCGACGCCGGTCGAAGCGCCGAAGGATCCCGAGCAGGACAACCTCTTCACCCTCTACAGCCTCTTCGCGAGCGGCGAGGAGAGGGAAGCTCTTGGGGAGCGCTATCGGGCCGGCGGCCTGGGCTACGGCGAGGTCAAGAAGATGCTGATCGCGAAGGTCGACGCCCACTTCGCCCCTGCCCGCGCCCGGCGCAAGGAACTGGAGCGTCATCCCTCGGTCGTCGAGAACGCGCTGCGAAAAGGTGCCGAGAGGGCCGCCGTGGAGGCCAGGGAGACGATGCACCTGGTGCGGAAGGCCGTGGGCCTGAGATAGCGGCCTCGCCCCTCCTGCGGCCTTCCACGCAAGGTTGCGCCCGGCACGATCACGACGCAGACCGCGCACCGCGCATCGCACACCGGTCGCACTTACGCTTACGCTATATTTACGCCCATGGTCAAGCTCGTTTCCAACCCTCCAAACCCCTGGGAATCGACGTACCGGGAGTGGATCGGCGAGCCTCCCGAGGCGAAGCTCGAGATCTTCGAGGAGGAGCCCCGGACGATCCTCGCCGAGAACGAAAGCCCCGACGTCGGCTTCCGCTGGAGCTTGAACCCCTACAGAGGATGTTTTCATGCTTGCTCCTACTGCTATTCGCGCACGAGCCATGAGTACCTCGGATTCGGCGCGGGGACGGACTTCGACCGCAAGATCGTGGTCAAGGTCAACGCGCCGCGGCTCCTGCGAAGGGAGATTGCGCGGCGCTCCTGGAAGGGCGAGACGATCATCTTCTCGGGGAACACGGACTGCTACCAGCCGCTCGAGGCGGTTTACGAGCTGACGCGGCGGTGTCTCGAGGTCTGCGCGGAGTTTCGCAACCCGGCCGCCATCATCACGAAAGGAGCCCTCGTGCGCCGTGACGTGGAGCTTCTCACGCGCATGTCGCGGGAATGTTCCGTCTCCGTGTCGCTCAGTATTCCGATCGGCGATGACGAGATGTCGCGCGCGATCGAGCCCAACGCGAGCCTGCCCTCGCAGCGGTTCGAGACGTTGCGCATCCTGTCGGACGCCGGAATCCGAACGGGAGTGGGGGTCGCCCCCGTCATTCCGGGGTTGAACGACAGCCAGATCTCCTCGGTCCTGGAGCGGGCCCGGGCCGCCGGAGCGACGAGCGCCTTCATGACCCTCGTACGGCTCGCCGGGCAGACCCTCCCCGTCTTCCGGGAGCGCCTCGCGCAGGCGTTCCCGAACCGCGCCTCGAAGATCTGGAACGCGATTCGCGACGTGCGGGGCGGAAAGTTGAACGAGTCGGAGTTTCACGCGCGGATGCGGGGGCTGGGGCCCCGCTGGCAGGCGATCCACGACCTCTTCGACGTCGAGTGTCGCCGCCTCGGCTTGAACGAGCGCGACGGGTGCGACGAAGAGGAGCCGCGCCGATTCTTCCGATCGGGCGAGCAGCGGGAGCTCTTCGAGTAACGCCGACGGAGACCCCTGCTTTTCATAGAAAAGTACTTGACAGGAGTTCAACGGCCTCCCTACGATCGGCCTCCATGGACCAGCCGCCCCTCCGCATGGCGCCCGACCCGCCGGCCCTCGGCTCCCGCGCGATCGACAACCTGCGCTTCATCCGCGAGACGATGGAGAGGGCGTCCTCCTTCACGGCCGTGCCGGGCTGGGGAGGCGTCGTCATGGGGGCGACGGCGCTTGCCGCCGCCGCCGTTTCGGTGCTCGCCCGCACGCCCGACGAGTGGCTCGGCATCTGGCTGGCCGAGGCTTTCCTCGCACTGGCGATCGGCGCCTGGTCCACCACGGCCAAGGCGCGGCGATTCCGGATCCCTCTCTTCGCCGGCCCGGCCCGGAGGTTCCTCCTGACGCTCTCGCCGCCGCTCGCGGCCGGCGCCCTGGTGACCCTGGCGCTCCAGCGCGCCGGGCAGACGCAGGTCCTGCCGGGGATCTGGCTGCTCCTCTACGGCACGGCCGTCGTGACCGGAGGAGCTTTCGCCATCCGGATCGTGCCGGTCATGGGGGTCGGCTTCATGCTGCTCGGCGCGATCGCCCTGTTCTGCCCGCTCTCGTGGGGGACCGCGTTTCTCGCAGTCGGCTTCGGAGGACTTCACATCGTCTTCGGCACACTCATCGCGAGGAGACATGGCGGTTGATGCTTAAGGCTCTGGCGAAATCCGTTCGTCCCGCAAGAGAGAAAGGACGTTCGCCCTCTCGGCAGGGGGCCCTGCCGCAGCTCGATCGGGTCATTCACGAGAGGATGCGCCTGGCGATCGTCTCGGCGCTCGCGGCCAGCGAGAGGCTCTCCTTCAACGAGCTCAAGGCGCTGCTCGGAACGACCGACGGGAACCTCTCGGTCCACGCCCGCAAGCTCGAGGAGGCGGGCTACGTCTCCTGCACGAAATCCTTCGAAGGACGCCTTCCGAAGACGGAATACCGGCTGACTCCCGAGGGGCGCCGCGCCTTCGAGCGCTACCTGAACCACCTGGAGGCGCTGGTGCGCGGCGCCCGCAGGCGCTGATCCCTAGCCCGCATTATTCATGATCGACTCCGGCCGCCGCTCCGATCTTTTCCGCCGATACTGCGTCAGCGCTCCTCTGCGATGCGCCTTGGCATCGCCGTCGTCGCGCTTCCTTGTCTCGGTGAAAAATCTCTGTCGCGGACAATGTGTCCCTGTGCCAGTCCAGGTCTTTTTGTCGCAATCCTCTCTGGTGCAGGCGGCTGCCCGGGTTCCGGCCAGGTGACCATGAATAATTCGGGCTGAGCCTCGATCCCTGTAGACAAGGCGTCGCTTCGGCGTTCGAGACCCCTGTCGGAAGCGGTTGCTCCGCCGCCGCCGCGAAGACAGAATGACCGGGTGGCGTTTCTCGGAATGACACCCCGCCGCTGGATCGAGTACACCGCGGCGATCCTCGCCGGAAACGCGATCTACTTTCTGATCCTCTACCCCGATTTCCCGCCGGCGCTCCGGCACCAGCCCTTCCACTTCGACATCGGGCTTGCCCTCGACTTCCTCTGTTGCGTGGTCGTCTACGGGGTCATACGCCTCGGCGTCACGCAGGCCAGGAGAATGAACGAGGGCCGGTAGACGCTTCTTCGGGGCCGGCCAAGCGGCAGAGTCCCATTTCGCTCGCGGCGCGCGTAGTCTCAGCCCTTCGTAATAGAAACTCTCGGCGCCGGTCGCGCAGCGAGCGCCCGCGCCGAAAGTCGCGCGCGCCGCGGGAGCGTAGCGCGGAGCGGGGGACGAGGCGGGCGGTCGAGGCCGCATCCGGCCGAGCCGCCCGCCGGTGGCGCAGCCACGTCATCCGCGCAGCGCGGAGCGACGTGCTAGACGATGACCGGTACGATGACCGGCCGGATGTCGAAGGCGCGGCGGCAGGCGCGTTTGGCGGCGAGCGCGATCTCGGCGCGCACCCACTCGGGGTCGCCCCTTTCCTCCGCCGTGGCCTGGGAGAGCACCGAGCGGGCCGCCCGGCGGACCTCGCTCGCGACGTCGGCCTCGAGGGCCGCGACGCCCCGCGAGACCACCGTGATCTCTTCGGAGCGGGGATCGGAAGGCAGGAAGACGACGATGAAACCCTCCTCGGCAAGCTGCCGGCGGTCGCGCACCACAGACGCCTCGACGAGTTCCGGCCGCGCGTCGAAATAGACCCGGCCCGCGGGGGCCGCGCCTGATTCGACCTGGAAGCCCCCGGCGGAGAGGGTCAGGCGGTCGCCGTTGTCCAGCAGAAAGACGCGATCTCCCGCGAGGCCGGTTTCCCGCGCCGTCTCCGCGGCCGCCGCGAGCATCCTGCGCTCCCCGTGCACCGGCAGGACCGCCTTCGGGCGAGTCAGGCGCAGCCAGTCGGCGATGTCTTCCCGGTGCGCGTGCCCCGACACGTGGACCGGCGGCTCGGCCTCGCGCACGACGCGCGCCCCGCGACGCACCAGATGGTCGGTCACCCGGTTGACCGAGCGCTCGTGACCGGGAATCGTGCGGGCGGAGAAGATGACCAGGTCCTCCGGCCCGATCTTCAGGTCGGCGTGTTCGTCCAGGGCCAGCCGGTAGAGCGCGGAGAAAGGCTCTCCCTGGCTCCCCGAGGCCAGGCAGAGGAGCCGCTCGGGAGGGAACCCCGCCAGCTCCGCCGGCGCGAGGACGGCGCCCGAAGGAAGCGACATTCGCTGCAGCCGCGCGGCGATCTCCACGACGGTCCGCATGCTGCGGCCCAGGAGTCCCACGCTGCGCCCGAGGCCGAGTCCCGATTGGACCGCCTGCGAGATTCGGGCGACGTGGCTGGCGAACGTCGTCAAGACGATCCGGCGCGTCGCTACAGCGAAGGACGCGGCCAGGCCGGCTCCGGCGACGCGTTCGGAAAGCGCCCGGCCGGGGTGCTCGGCGTTGGTCGAATCGACGAGCGCGAGGTCCACGCCACCCGCGGCCGCCGCCGCGATGCCCTCGAGATCGGTCGTCTCGCCGTCCGGGGGGTCGGGATCGAGCTTGAAGTCGCCCGAGTGAAAGATCCGCCGGTTTGCCGCCTCGATCAGGATCGCGGCGGAGTCCGGCACGGAATGCGACACGCGGAAGAAGGCGAAGGAGAAGGCTCCGGCGGTCAGCCTCTCGCGCGGCTGCGCTTCTTTGAGGTTTTCGAGCGGCGCGTCCGCCTCCTCCAGCCTGCGCCGCGCGAGAGCCAGCGTGAAGGGAAACCCGTAGACGGGGGCCGGGTATGTCTCGCGCACGAGCGGCAGCGCCCCGATGTGGTCTTCGTGGCCATGCGTCAGAAGGACAGCGTCGATCCGGACTCCCGACAGCGCGGCCAGGTCCGGGGCGATGCGGTCGATTCCGGGAAAGGTCTCGTCGGGAAAGGAGACGCCCGCGTCCACGAGGATGCTCGACTCCCCGCACCGCAACCACAGGAGGTTGCGTCCGAATTCGCCGAGCCCGCCCAGCGCCACGATTTCGACCGGAGCGGTCATGGAAGTGCTATTCACGGTCCCTCTCGGCGAGCTTCAGGTAGTCCTCCAGGGAGAGCTCCTCGGCACGGACGCGCGGGCTCTTCCCCATCGCCTCGAGAGCACGTTCCCATCTCGCTCTTGCTCCTTCCGAGGAGAGGGCGTTGGCGAGAGTCTTGCGGCGTGACTGGAACCCGAGCGAGGCGAGCCGCAGGGCGCGCGCGCGCAATTCCGCCTCGAGAGGAGAAGATCTCGGCTCGAGCTCGACGACGCTCGAGTTGACCTTCGGCCGCGGCCGGAAGGCGCCGGGAGGAAGGTCGAAGAGGATCTTCGCGCGCGCGAAGGCGGCCGCGCGCACCGAGAGGTAGCCGTAGGCCTCCTCGCCCGGCCGGGCGCGGAGGCGCTCTGCGACTTCCCGCTGGACGGTCACGACGGAGCGCCGGATCGTCTCGGGCTCTTCGATCGCCGCGAGCAGGATCGGGGTCGCGGCGTTGTAGGGAAGGTTGGAAACGAGGACCGCGGGCCCCTCCCAACCCGCGCGGGCGAGCCACTGCGAGAAGCTGTGTTCGAGCACGTCGCCGCGCGCGATTTTCACCCCCGACGCCCCCCCGAACTCCTCTTCGAGCACCGTCGCTCGCCGGGGGTCGATCTCGATCGCGAGAACGCGCCCGGCGCAGGCCGAGAGGGGACGCGTCAGCGCGCCGGCGCCGGGTCCCACCTCCACGACCGTATCGGACGGGGCGAGCCGCGCCGCGGCCACGATACGCTCGGCCGTCTCTTCGCTCGCGAGGAAGTGCTGACCCCAGCGCTTCCTCGCCGGAATCATCCGGCCCCCGTCGAGCGGCCTTCGCAAGACGCCGCGTGCGGCGGTCCGGTCTCGTCGCGGTTAACCCGTTGGGGCCGACAGAGTTCCCGGAGCGGCACGAAAAAGAGGGTATCAGATGGTAAACTGCTTTCGGGACAGGGATTTCTGGTGCTTGCCGTCTACACGCTGGAGAACCGTCGCCTCGAGAACTTCCTCGAACGGCACAAGGCTTACTACGCCTACTCCGGCGAGATCGACATCGACCTGTTCCTGAGGGAGATTCTCCAGAAGGCCAACGAGTTCGTCCCCTCCGAGGCGGGTTCGATCCTCCTCGATGACCCCATGACGAAGAACACCGAGGACCGGCTGGAGAACGAGCTCGTCTTCATCGCAACCTTCGGCGCCGACGCCGAGACCCGCCTCTCGCGCCGCATCAACGCCCGGGTCGGCACCGCCGGGCACGTCTATGCGACCGGCGTCGCCTACATGACCGAGGACGTCCTGGAGGACCCGTACTTCTATCCGACGCTGGACGCCGACAGCGGATTCCGCACGAAATCGGCCCTCTGCGTGCCGATCCGCATCGAGTCCGCCGTGTGCGGCGTCCTCGAGCTCGTCAACCGAACGGGGTCGAAGTCCTTCCAGGAGAAGGACCGCAGGCTGCTCGAGATCTTCGCCGACTACGCGTCGATTTCGATCCAGCACCTGCTCGACGCGCGCCGCGCGCACGAAGTGGCCAAGCGCGACGGATTGACCGGCCTCTTCAACGAGCGGTACCTGCACCTGCGCCTGACGCAGGAGCTCTCGCGGATCTCGCGCGACGGCGGCGACCTGAGCTTGATCTTCCTCGACCTCGATTATCTGAAGTCCGTCAACGACCGCCACGGACATCTGGCCGGGAGCCAGGTGCTGCGCGAGGTCGGATACGTGTTGAAGAGGACCGTCACCGACGAGCGGGCCACGCTCACGCGCTACGGGGGGGATGAGTTCGTCCTGATCCTGCCCGGCCACAACCTGGCGGAAGGGATGGAGGTGGCCGAGGCGGTTCGCCACGCGATCCGCACCACGACCTTCCTGCCGCGTCCCTACGGATTCAACAATCCCGCGCTGAACCTGCAGGGCATGATCACGGCGTCGCTCGGGGTCTCGTCGATCCGCGCCAACGCCACGCCGGCCGCCTCCGTCGAGCAGCAGAAGAACGAGCTCCTGCACGCCGCCGACACCGCTCTCTACAAGGCCAAGGAGCACGGCAAGGACCGCTGTCTCGCGGCGGGCGTACAGATCGTCTCCAACTCCGCCGCGACGGGATGAAACCATGGATGATTGTAAGATTGAAGATTGAAGGATTGAGCGCCGACCAACTTTCAATCTGCAATCGACAATTTTCAATCGACAATTTCCGAGGTTGCCGACAATGACACTGATGACCCATACGCATCTGTCGCCCGACGAGGTTCTGGGCGTCCTGTCGCGTCACATCCTGGTGGACGGCTATCACGTCGTCATGGACCTGGAGCGCAGCCGCGGCTCCTATCTCTACGACGCGAGGAGCGGACGCCCGATGCTCGACTTCTTCGCGAACTTCGCCACCTGCCCGATCGGCTACAACCACCCGAAGATGCAGGAGCCGGAGTTCCGGGAGCGCCTTCTGGAGGCCGCCCTGATCAAGCCGGCCAACAGCGACATCTACACCAGCCCGTACGCCGAGTTCGTCGAGACCTTTTCGCGTCTGGCCATTCCTCCGACCCACGCAAAGCACCTCTTCTTCGTGGAGGGGGGCGCGGCGGGCGTCGAGAACGCGCTGAAGACCTCCTTCGACTGGAAGGTGCGCCGCAATCTCGCGCGCGGGGCCGGCGAGAAGGGAAAGAAGATCCTCCATTTCCGCAACGCGTTCCACGGAAGGACCGGCTACGCGCTCTCGCTGACGAACACGGCGGACCCGCGCAAGACGCAGTACTTCCCCGCCTTCGACTGGCCCCGCCTCCCCTGCCCGAAACTGCGCTTCCCCATCACCCCCGAGATCCTGCGTGAGGCCGCCGCCGCCGAAGACGAGGTCGAGCGGGAGATCCGCAGGGCGTGCGCTGAGGCCCCCGGCGACATCGCCGCCCTGATCCTCGAGCCAATCCAGGGGGAGGGGGGCGACAATCATTTCCGCCCGGAGTTCTTCCGCCGCCTTCGCGCCCTGGCCGACGAGCTGGAGTTCCTCCTGATCTTCGACGAGGTCCAGACGGGGGTCGGCCTGACCGGCGCGATGTGGTGCTGGCAGCACTTTGGCGCCGAGCCCGACCTGTTCGTCTTCGGCAAGAAGACCCAGGTCTGCGGCTTCGCCTCGAACGCGCGCATCGACGACGTGGACAACGTCTTCCGGATCTCCTCGCGCATCAACTCGACGTGGGGAGGCAACCTCGTGGACATGGTCCGGTGCGCGAGGTACCTGGAGATCATCGAAGAGGACAGGCTCGTAGACAACGCGCGGGCCGTCGGAGAGCATCTGCTCGCCAGGCTCGCCGAGATCGCGGCGGAGTTCCCCGCAGTCGTTTCGAACGTCCGCGGCCGGGGCCTCTTCCTCGCTCTCGATCTGCCCGATCGGGCGCGCAGGGACCGCCTGCTCGCCTCCTGTCTGGAAAACGGTCTCATCGCGCTCGCCTCGGGCTCCGCCGCAGTGCGTTTTCGCCCGCCGCTCACGCTGTCGCGCGAGGAGGCGGACGAAGGAGCCCGCAAGCTGCGGCGCGCGGTCGCCGCCGTAAGCGACTGATCGGGTTTCCGGTCTCAGGTTTCAGGTTTCAGGTTTCAGGACTTTGAGTTCAGGCGTTCCGGCAGCCGCGGTCTCCGACGGGCCCGCGGCGCGGGGGAAGAGGAGGACCGTCCCTCGCGTCTTCCTGATTCTTCTCGCCGCCCTGCTGGCCGCGATCGTCCTCTTCGTCGCGACCCTCCCGGACGTGACGGAGCTCCGGACGTCCTGGCCGAAGACGACGGCCTTCATCGAGAGGCGCAAGGAGGAGTTCCGGCGCTCCGGGTCGAGCACCCGGATCGAATGGACGCCGGTGC
Source organism: Thermoanaerobaculia bacterium (assembly GCA_033853815.1). Classification (GTDB taxonomy): domain Bacteria; phylum Acidobacteriota; class Thermoanaerobaculia; order UBA5066; family Gp7-AA6; genus JAWOLE01. The sequence continues at coordinate 756 of JAWOLE010000259.1, read as the reverse complement.
TCATTTCGCGGATCTCTCCCGCCCTGGCGCGCGCCGTCGTCGTGGCCGAGGACGCTCGTTTTTACGAGCACGGCGGCGTCGACTGGGAGGCGGTTCGCGGCGCCCTGGAGAAGGACTGGGACAGCGGCAACCTGCGCCACGGAGGCTCGACGATCACCCAGCAGCTCGCCAAGAATCTCTACCTCTCGCCCCGCCGGACGTTCTGGCGGAAGCTGCGGGAGTGGGCGATCACGGTTCGGCTCGAGGCGAACCTGAGCAAGCGCCGAATTCTCGAGCTGTACCTGAACGTCGTCGAGTTCGGCCCGAGAACCTTCGGCGCCGAGGCCGCGGCGCGCCGCTACTTCAGGAAGCCGGCCGCCTACCTGTCCGCCCCGGCGGCGGCGACGCTCGCGGCCGTGATCCCCTCTCCTCACATCTACGACCCGGTGCGGCATCGCGAGCGCGTGGCGCGGCGGGCCCGGCTGATCCTGAGACGAATGGGGAATTAGGTTTCAGGTTTCAGGTTTCAGGTTTCAGGTTCGGAAAGAGAACCCGCAGCTGTTATTCTGTTAACCAATCCAAAGGACTGGAGGGTCGGAGCAGGTTGCTGAAGGAGCGCGGGTGAACATCCAGAGGAACGGTGGAGGCCTGGCTCTCTGGGTGGTCGCTTTCGGCGTCCTGACCGGCGGCTGCTCGGCCAAGCCCGCGGCAATCGACGTCTCCCCTCGTTCGGTGAAGATTTACGGCCTGCAGCGCAACCAGCGCCTGACGGCGGCG
>JAWOLE010000258.1:0-12065 GCA_033853815.1 Thermoanaerobaculia bacterium | reverse complement strand
AGCGCGTGTCCGTGGGGATCGGGTTCCGACAGACCCAGGAGCTCGAGGTCCCGGCCCTGGAAGACGAAGGCCAGCGCCTCGGTGAAGGCCGTGTTGGGCACTCCCGCCAGCAGCGTGTGATCGATTGCGTTCAAGGAGAAGGTCTGCTCGACGTTGTGCCCCATCTCGTGCACCGCGATGTTGAAGCCCTTGTAGTTCATCCCGTCCTTCTCGACGCGGGTTCGCAGGTGCGCCTGATCGCCCCGCCGCGCGGCGCCCATGGCGTGGCCGGAGCCACGGGCCGGGTCCACGACGATGTTGCCTGCCAGAAAATCCGCCTTCTCCTTCGAGAAGCCGAGCCTGGCGAGGAGGTTGGGGATGTCCTTCCGGTAGGCCTCCGCCGTCGGATATCTCTTGCGGACGATCTCGTCCAGCCGCGCCTCGCTGTAGGCGCCCTGCGGTTTGAATCCGGCGTACCAGATGTCGAAGGGTTCGAGCTTGCGTCCAAGGCGCTTCTCGATCAGGGCGGCGACCCGCGGCGCGAGCGGCGAGGTGAGCACGTCCTCGAGCATCTTGCGGACGCGAGGCTCGGGGATCTGTCGGTTCTCGTCGAAGCGGCGCGCGATCATCGTCGGGGCGGTCGGCGAGTACGGATCCGCGAGCCTCGCCGCCCGGAAGGTGGTGAGCAGCATCGCGTAGCGCGTGTCGGGCTCGGGGCCCTTGGCGGCGCCCGAGGCGGGAGGGGCCGCGTCCGAATCTTTCACCGCCGCCGGCCGGACCTCGTTGGTCGCCGGGTTCCAGTCCACCTGAGGGTTGTTGACGACCGCGGCCGGGATCGTCTGCGTGACGATCCGCTCGCAGACCCGGGCGATCATGCGCTGCTTGGCGAGCCCGGTCTTCGCGTCAGCGTAGTCCGCCTTGATCTCGTCTCGCAGGTTCCAGTGGGACAGCAGCCGTAGCCTGGCCGGGAAGAGCCGGACTCCCTTCTCGTCCACGAGGTGGTGCATCCAGATGTTGTACTCGGAGATGTACTGCTCGGCCTGGGCCGCGGCCTTCCCGATCGCGAGGTTGACCTCGGCCGGGATGCGCTTGGAAAACCGCTCGGCAAGCCGCGTCTCCGCCCACTGCCGGCGCGACCAGGTGTCGCCTTCGGCCAGCCGCTGCTGAAGGGTCGTCAGTGGGAAATTCAGGAGCACGGTGAAGGCGAGCCGGTTGGCGAAGAAGTCTTCGGTGGCGTGGGCCGATGGGTCGTAGCCGGCCAGGATCTCGTCGAAGGGATAGATCGGACCCAGGTCGAGGTCGGACTGCTTGCGGAAGTCGCGGCTGATCTCGAGCATGTGTCCGTCGAGCGACTCGAGGGCAAACTCCATCCGGGAGAAGAGAGCGTCGAGCGTCTTCGGGTCGCCTGCGAAGCCGGCGCGCACGAACTCCTCGAAGGCCGCCTCGCCGCCGTCCTGCGATTGCCAGAACTCCCCGACCTGCCGGAGCCCCCGGTCGAGCCGCGGGCGGATCTGCTCGCCGTACCTGGCGACGAGCTCCTTCTGGAGCCGCTCGCTCGCCGGCGTCATCCAGGCTGGCGCTTCCGCGGCGCTCTTGCCCTGCTCCTCGGCTCTCGCGACGGACATGGCGGCCAAGAGAATAACCGCGAACAGGGAGACTCTCATCGGAATCCTCTTATGGACTGGAGTGCGTTACTTCAGGTCGGCCGGGGGATAGGTCTTCAGGAGCCCTCGCTCCGTCATGACCTTTTCGATGGCCTCGGGATCGGATGGCACGAAGTCGCTCAGGACCTCGGCTGACCTGTCGCGGATGACGATGACGTCCTCCAGCCGGATGTAGATCTTCTCTTCGGGCACGCGCATCGCGGGCTCTATGGTGAAGACCATGCCGGGTTTCAGAGGACCCGTGTGCGGGCCGTCGTCGTGCGTGGCCAGGCCCACCCAGTGCCCCAGAGCGGCTTCGGGGCGTCCGGCCGCGGCGTGATAGTCCTTGACGAAGGTCTCGGCCGCCTTGCGGTAGATCTCCTTGGAGAACTTCGCCGCCGAGAGGATCCGGTCCATCTCGCGGGCGGCCTCCTGCATGATCGTGCCGCAGGTCGCGCCCGGGCGGATCGCCTTGAGGATCGCCCGGTAGAAGGCGAGGTAGGCGCCGTAGAGCTCGCGCTGCCACGGGGAGAACTTCCCGTTGACGGGCCACATCCGAGTGACGTCGCTCATGTAGTAGCCGTAGTCGGGCGCGTAGTCCATCAGCAGGAAGTCGCCGTCCTCCATCCTGCGCTTACCGGCGTTGTAGTGGGGAAACCACGCGTTCCTTCCGCTCGCGATGAGCGAAAAGTAGGCGTCGCCCTGCGCTCCGTTCCGGTAGTAGATGAACTTGGCGAGGCCGTCGAGCTCGTGCTCGTACTGTCCGGGCCGGGTCGAACGCATCGCCTCGATCAGAGCGAGGCCCGAGAGCCTCGTCGCCTTCCGGATCATCGCGATCTCCCGCGGGCTCTTGATCAGGCGCAGGGAGTCGAGCGTCGGCGAGAGGTCCGACACCGTCAGGTTCGGAAAGCTCTTCTTCAACCTGGCGGTGAAATTGCCCGCGCGGGAGGGACGGCCATCCCAGGGGTCGGAGGCGAGCTCGGCGACTCGGCGCAGCGCGAGGTCGCGGCTCTCGGCGAATCCTTCCGGCGGGAAGAGCGGCGTGTAGAGGGTCAGCGACGCCTGCCGCTGCAGAAGGCGCGCGAGCTGCTCTCCCAGGAGATCCGTCCCGAAGACCGCGTCCACTCCGGAGAGCTTCTCGACCTCCTCTGCGTCCTCGGCCGAGAGGACCTTGCCCTCGCCGCGCTCGCGTCCTTCGTTACGGTGAGGCAGGTAGAGGGTCGTCTTGCGCGAGGAGCCGTCCAGGAGCAGGTAGGCGTTGGGGATCTCGACGCCGCAGAGATAGTAGAAGTCGTTGGACTGCCGGAACCGCGTGTACCCCTCCGGCGTCGGCGCGCCCTGAAGGACCGCCACCGCGCCCTTTCCGATGGCGTCGTAGACGGCCGCCCGCCGGGCCGCGAACTCCTCCGGCGGAAAGTCCGTCGTGAAGGGAGAGAAGCCTTCCTGGGCGCGCAGAGTGGGGGCCAGGAGCAGACAGAGCGCCGCAAGGAGGAGGCGCGTCGAGGCGGGGTTCCTTATCAAAGGGAGACCGCCGGCGTCTTCACGAAGGAACCGATCAGGCTTTCGAAGTCGGCCTGAGCTTTCCCGATCGTGGGCGCCGGCCCGGTGCACTTGAAGAAGACGAGCCCGCGCGGCGCCTCGACGATCGCGCCGAGCAGCCGGTATCCGGGCTTCTTGCCCTGCGACTTCATCATCGGGCCTCCGGAAGCCAGGTACGTGCCCGACAGGTCGATGGTGTGGACGCGCAGCCCGCGGACCGTCTTCTCCGCCTTCTTCGGGGCGGTGCCCGCCTCGAACTGCTGCGTCCAGCGTGTGAGGTTCTCCTCGACGCCTCCGCCCTGTCCCTGCCCGAAGTAGAAGACGCCGCACTCGCCCGCCTCCGATCCGGAGGCGGCGGGAATCGAGTAGGTCGCGACGCGCATCGGCCGGTCGGCCTCGAGCTTCCAGGGCGCCGGCGCGACCCATTTCACGCCGGCCGCGTTGCCCTCGACCGCAATCGCCGCGGCCGTGAGGAGAAGCAGGGTGGAGAGTCCGAAGAGGGCTCGTCTCATTTTGAGGAAACCTCCCGGGCTGAAAGCTTATCGCGGCCGGATGGGGGACATCCCGAGTTTCCTCGCTCGTATTTCGCGAAGACGGCATAGAATGCCTGCCAAAATCAGAAGGAGGGACATCGTGAAGCACGTCAAGCTCGGAATCCTCGTCATGGTGGGTCTGCTCGCCGCGGCCGTGGCCGCGCAAGCCCAGGAGAAGAAGGCGCCGGCGAAGAAGGCCGCGCCCGAAAAGAAGATGGAGATGCCCAGGCCCGGCCCGGAGGTCAAGAAGCTCGCCTACTTCGTCGGCACGTGGACGAGCACGGGAGACATGAAGGAGAACCCGTTCGGAATGCCCGCCGGCAAGTTCACCGGAACGTCGAAGTGCGAGTGGTTCACCGGCGGCTACCAGGTCGTCTGCCACGACACCGGGAAGAGCCCGATGGGCACCACGCACGGCATGGGGATCTTGTCCTACGACCCGAACGAAAAGATGTACTCGTATTACGGATTCGACAGCACGGGGATGGCCGAAGGAAGCAAGGGGAAGGTGGACGGCAACAATTGGGTCTTTACAAACGACGGGACGATGGGCGGCAAGGCCTACCACGGCCGCTACTCGATGGACACCTCGTCCCCCGGCTCCTACACCTTCAAGTACGAGACCTCGGAAGACGGGCAGACGTGGTCGACGATGATGGAGGGCAAGGCCACCAAGGCGGCAGCCGCGAAGAAGGCCGCTCCAGCGGAAAAGAAGTAGCTCCTCCGGGCTCCGGCGCTGCGCCGGCCGTTTCGCTTTCGGTTACGATTCTGCCGATTGGCCCGGTGCCCCGGATGCTCCGCTGAAGTGGGGACCGCGGCCCGCTTCTGCGGGTCTTGCGGAGCCCTGGTCGGATCGCCGTCGCAGATGCCGACCGGGCTCGCGACACCATCGGTGGCGGAGGCCGCCCGAAGGCGGAGCCCCTCTTCCTCCCCGGTGGGACGCCTGGCCTCCTCGGACTCGATCGACGCGGGCGGTTTCACGCCCGGTCTCGTGCTGGCGGAGCGCTATCGCATCATCGGACTGCTCGGCCGCGGCGGGATGGGAGAGGTCTACCGCGCCGACGACCTGAAGCTCGGCCAGCCGGTCGCCCTGAAGTTCCTTCCGATGGCCCTCTCGGAAGATGCCGTGCGGCGCGAGAGGTTCTACGCCGAGGTGAGGATCGCGCGCCAGGTCTCCCATCCCAACGTCTGCCGCGTTTATGACGTCGCCGAGTTCGACGGCCATCACTGCCTCTCCATGGAATTCGTGGACGGAGAAGACCTCGCGTCGCTGTTGAAGCGCATCGGCCGGCTTCCTTCCGACAAGGCCCTGGAGATCGCCCGACAGCTCTGCGCCGGGCTCGCCGCGGCGCACGACAAGGGGGTTCTGCACCGGGACCTCAAACCGGCCAACGTCATGATCGACGGGCGGGGCCGCGCGCGCATCACGGACTTCGGTCTGGCCGTCGCGGCGGCGGAGGCGGTCGAAGGGGAAATCTCGGGCACGCCGGCCTACATGGCGCCCGAACAGCTCGAGGGAAAAGGCGCGTCGGTCCGGAGCGACATCTATTCTCTAGGGCTCGTGCTCTACGAGCTGTACACCGGCCGCAAGGCGTTCGACGGCGCCTCCCTGGCGGAATTGAAGCGCAAGCACTCCGAGGAGATGCCCGCAACACCCTCGAGCATTTCTCCCGGATTCGACCCTGTCGTCGAGCGCGTGATCCTGCGATGCCTGGAGAAGGACCCGCGAGCGCGCCCCTCCTCGGTCCTGCAGGTCGCCTCGGCGCTGCCGGGGAGCGACCCTCTCGCCGTGGCCCTGGCAGCCGGGGAGACGCCTTCCCCGGAGATGGTCGCGGCGTCGGGAGCGACCGAGGGGCTGCGGCCCGCCATCGCCTGGGCGTGTCTCGCGGCCATCGTCGTTGGAGCCTTTGTGGGGATTCTCTCGTATCAGAAGACCCGGCTTTTCCGGCGCGTGCCGCTGGAGGACCCCCCGGAGGTCCTGGCGAACAAAGCCACCGAGATCATCCAGAAGGCCGGCTACTCGGATCCTGTCGTGGGCCGCGCTTTCGGCTTCCGCGAGAACGAGGACTTCTTCCGCTACGTCCGCGAGAACGACAAATCGCGGACGCGGTGGGACAACCTGGAGACGGGGCCGGTCGAGTTCTGGTACCGGCAGAGCCCGAGGGAGCTGGAGCCCGAGCGGTTTTTCAACGTCGGCGACGTCACGCAAGAAGACCCGCCTCCCGACGTCTCCGGAATGGCCACGGTCCGCCTGAATCCCCGCGGCCGCTTGATCGGCTTTCTTGCGGTCCCTCCTCAGGTCGAAGAGGCGAAGATTCCGGCGGCGCCTCCCGACTGGTCGCCTCTTTTTTCCGAGGCGGGCCTCGATCCGGCGAAATGGACCGCGGCGGAGCCCCGGTGGGTCCCTCGCACCTTCGCCGACGCGCGCGCGGCCTGGGTTGGCACGCTGCCGGATCGGCCCGGCGTCCCCATGCGTATCGAAGCGGCCGCCTACCGGGGCAAGCCCGTCTCCTTCGAGCTCGTCGCCCCGTGGACGAGAGCGGTCCGGATGAAACCGTCTCCAGTGACTCTGGGAGAGCGGGTGGCCTACGTGATCGGCATCCTGATTCTGATCTGCCTGGTCGTGGGGGGGTGTCTTCTCGCGCGCCGCAACATCCACATGGGCCGCGGAGACCGAAGGGGGGCGACGCGTCTCGCGCTGGCGGTCTTCGCTCTCGAAACGGCCTACTGGATCGTCGCCGGCAGGCATGTCGCGACCTTCTTCGAGGCCCTCCTCGTCGTACGGTTCGTCAGTCTGACCCTCTTGATGGCGGGCCTTGTCTGGGTGCTCTACGTCGCGCTGGAACCCTACGTGCGGCGGCGCTGGCCCGCCACGATCGTTTCGTGGAGCCGGGTGCTGGCCGGCGACTGGCGGGACCCGTTGGTCGGGCGCGATGTTCTGATGGGCTGTCTGATGAGCGTTCTCTTCGTTCTGAATTTCTCTCTGGCTTACCTCGTACCGCGTTGGCTCGGCTCTCCGACCAGACCCCGAGGCTTTGCGTTGCAGGCGCTGCATGGCGGCCGGGCGGTCGTGGGACTCGTCCTGGACCTGGTGGCCAGTAGCGTCTTCTTCGGTCTGGCGTTGCTCTTTCTCCTCTTTCTGTTGCGGATGCTGTTTCGCCGGCAGTGGGCCGCAGCCGCCGTGTTCGTCGCGGTCATGGTGGCCGTCGTGTCGGCCCAGGGCGAGTCCCCGTTGATCTTCGTGCCCTTTGGAATCGTCGCCGCGCTCCTCTGGCTGTTCATCCTGACGCGTTTGGGCCTTGTGGCTGCGATCGTGTACGTCTTCTGCACGAACCTGCTGATCGAGCTCCCGATCACGACAGAGGCCTCCACCTGGTACGCCGGAATCGGATACGCGGCCCTTCTCGTGTTCGCCGCCCTCGCCCTCTACGGTTTCTTCACCTCGCTTGGCGGCCAGCCCGTTTTCGGTAGCTTGAAGCTGGAGGACTGACGAGCAGGCCTACCGCATCGCTTCCATCGGGGAGAGGCGGGAAGCGCGGATCGCGGGGTACATGCCGAAGGTCAGCGCGAGCAGGAGGGCGGTCACCCAGGCGACGGCGAGGCCGAGCGGGTTGACGACCAGGCCGTAGGGAAACTTCGAGGAGAGGGCCTGGCACACGACGGCGCCAAGCAGGGTGCCGACGGAGGCCCCGACCGCGGCGAGGACGCAGGCTTCGAGGAGGAACTGGACGAAGATCTCGTGGTCGGAGGCGCCCATCGCCTTTCTCAGGCCGATCTCGTATCGGCGGTCGGAAAAGGAGATGAGCATCACCGAGAGGACTCCGACGCCGCCGACCAGGAGCACCGTCGCGGCGAGCGACATCAGCACGACCCTCCAGCCGAACATCTGGTCGAGGAAGCGCGCGTAGGCGCTCAGGAGCTCCGCCTCCAGGTCGGTGATCTCGATGTCCTCGATCCCGTGGTGCGCCTGCCGGGCGCGCGCGATCATCATGGCCGAGACCTCGCCGACGTCCTTCTTCGAGGCGAGCTTCACGGCTACGTGCGCGAGCTTGTGGTCGGCGTCCATGCGGTCCATGTAGGTCGTCAGGGGGATGGAGATGCCGTTGGCGTCGTACCAGTTCTCGTTGGAGAAGAGCTGGCCCGGCGCCTGTACGCCGACGACGCGAAAGGGGATGCCCTCGACGACGATGTCGCGCCCGACGGGGTCCGCGCCTCCAAAGAGCTTCGAAGCGAGTGTGGCGCCCACGATCGCCACCGACGAGCGCCGGCGTTCGTCATCCTCGGTCAGGCCGCGCCCCAGTCCGATCGGCCGGTTCATCCACAGTCCATAGTCGGGCCCGACGCCGTTGACGAACATCCGTTCGTTTCCGCCGGCCGTGCGCACCGCCGAGCGCTTCATCGCGCGCGGAAGGAAGGCCCTGACCATCGGATCCGGAGATGTCAGGCGCGGCAGGTCTTCGAACCTCAGACCCGGGCTCATCGCGAAGCGCTTCTGGTCCTCCGTCGTCTGCGGGGACTTCGGCGCGAGCAGGATCGTGCCGTCCCAGCTCATGCCGGAGAACCCGGTCGAGACCTTGTCCATGACGCCGTCCAGGACCGACGTCATGACGACGAGCGCGAAGACCCCGAGCATCAGGAGCGTCAGGGTGAGGATCGACCGCAGCTTGTGCGCCGCGAGCTCGATCATCGCGCCCCGCACGATCTCCCAGTACAGCCCGAGGCGCGTCGCCACGGAGTGGCCTTGCCGCTCCGCCGGCCCGGTCGCCTCCAACGAGATCGCGTCGCTGCTCACGCGCGCCTCGGCATCGGGTGATCTGCGATCGGGTGATCGGGTGATTGACGGGGTCCCAGATCACCCGATGGCCCGATCACCCGATCACCCGATTGTGGATCGAAGCCGGCAGCGGAAATCATTGGCTCGCAAAAGGCTGACGAAGGCACTCTCACTCGTACCTCAGCGCTTCCATCGGCGAGAGGCGGGAGGCCTTCCAGGCGGGATAGAGCGCGAACAGGACGCCGAACACCGCGGCGAGCAGATACGCGGAGACGAAGCTCTTCGCGTCCATGTGGAGCGGCACGCCGAGCGAAAACGTGATGATCTTGGAGAACCCGACGCCGATCACGAGGCCGACCACGGCGCCCATCCCCGTCAGCATCAGCGCCTCCGTCATGAACTCCTTGAAGACCTCACGCCCGGAGGCGCCGATCGCCATTTTGACGCCGACCTCCCGGATGCGCTCCTTCAGGGTCGCCATCTGGATGTTGACGTTGACGATGCCGCCGCCCAGGAGCGACAGCACGCCCGACAGGAGGAAGATGATGTCGTAGACCTCTCCCTGGCTGCGCTCGCGGCGAACGCGCGCGCCGACGTCGTCCAGGCGGAAATCCTCCTGCTGGCGGTGGTTCGCCTTGAGGAGGCCCGAGAGCGTCTTGGAGAAGCTCGACATCGCGTCGAGGCTCGGGATGCGGAACGTGACGCGGTCGAGCCTCCGGTAGCTGTCCCCCTCGAAGCGCCGCGACAGGAGCGTCGCGGGAACCGCGATGATGCGGTTTCGCCAGCGGAACATGTTGCGGTTGGATCTGCGGAAGTAGAAGACGCGTTCCTTCAGCTCGCCGATGACCGTGACGGGAACGTCCCCGATGCGCATCGTCTGGCCGACCGCGTTGCCGGAGGGGAAGAACGTGTCCACGACTTCCGACCCGAGGATCGCCACCGGAGCCGCGGAGTCCAGGTCGCCGCGCGTGAAGTTCCTTCCGCGCGCCACCTGATAGCCCTCGGTCGCGAAGAAATCTCCGCCGATGCCGCGGATGTCGCGTTCCTGGTCGGCCCAGGCCGAGCGCACGCGGGCGCGCGTGCCCTTCTGGACGGAGACGCCCGTGATCGCCTTCTCCGCCGCGCTCCGCCCGTCCTCGGCGTCAGCGTTGCGCAGGCCGAGATTGGCCATCTGGAGCGCCGTGGGGCTGCCGTCCTTCACGACCGCCGAGGGCTGGACGTTCAGCTTGTCGAGGCCCCCGATCTTCCGGTAGATCTCCTTGGACCGCTGCCGCATGCTGTCGGTGATCGAGAATCCTCCCAGGACCGACGCGACCCCCAGCATCACGCCCAGCGACTGAAGGGTGGCCCGGCCGAGGTTCTCGCGCATCTCGACCCACGAGTTTCGGAGTCTCTCGCGGAAGGCGCCGGTCATCGTAATCGGGTGATCTGCGATCGGGTGATCGGGTGATTGAACGGAGCCGGGATCGCAGTCGGGATCAAATCACCCGATGGCCCGATCACCCGATCACCGGATTCCGTCACGCGGCCTCAGCGCGGCGGATGAGTCCGTCCTCGATTTCCACCCGGCGCTCGGCGAGCGCGGCAATCGAGAGATCGTGCGTGACGATGAGAATCGTGTTCCCCTGCCTGTGAAGTTCGGTGAAGAGCGCCAGCACCTCGTGGCCGGTCTTCTGGTCCAGGGCGCCGGTGGGCTCGTCGGCGAGGAGGACCGACGGGCGGTTGGCGAGCGCGCGGGCCACCGCGACCCTCTGCGTCTGGCCGCCGGAGAGCTTGGACGGCAGCACGTCCGCCTTCTCCGGGATCCCGACCCGCTCCAGCAGTTCGAGGGCCCGGCGGCGGCGCTCCTTGCGGGGGACGCCGGCGTAGAGCATCGGCAGCTCGACGTTGCGCAGCACCGACGCCTTCGGCAGCAGGTTGTACTGCTGGAAGATGAAGCCGATCTTCTCGTTGCGGATCGCCGCGAGCTCCCGGCCCGAGAGCCCTTCGACCCGCCGGCCTTCCAGGGCGTAGGTTCCCGAGGTCGGAGTGTCCAGGCACCCGAGGATCGCCATCAAAGTGGACTTGCCCGACCCCGACGGCCCGATGAGCGCCAGGAACTCCCCGCGCTCGACCGATACGTCGATCCCGCGCAGCGCGTGGACCGCGATCCCATTAGAACCGAATGTCTTCGTCAGTTGCCGCGTCTCGATGATCGGCATCATCTGTTCCACCTCGAATCGGGTGATCGGGTGATCGGGTGAACTAAGCTCGCGCCAATGGCTCGATCGCCCGATCGCAGATCGCTCGATTCCTCAATCCGTGTCGTCGTCCTTTTCGACTCTCTTCTTCGAGACATCCTCCAGCGCGACCTGCTGGCCAGGCTTCAAGCCGGAGAGGACCTCGATGCGCTCGAGGGTGGCGATGCCGGCGGCGACCGGCACGACGTCGAAGTACTCCTTCCAGTGGTCGGAGAGCCAGACGAACTTGTTGCGGCCCGACAGCGCATCCTTCGCCGCGGCGATCTGCTGCGGCTTCAACCCGTCCTTCAGCCTGTAGGCGATCGTTTGCCCGTCGCGCTTCTGGAGCGCCTCGAGCGGGATCGAGACCGCCTTGTCGCGCTTTTCCCCGAGGATCTCGACGTTGGCGCTCATGCCGGTTCGGTAGGCGTCGCTCAACTGGTCGAGCGAGATCTCGACCTTGAAGACCTTGATCTTCTCGACGAGGTCCGCCGAGGGGGAGACGAAGCTGACCTTGCCCGTGAAGACCTTCTGCGGATAGGCGTCGAGGGTGATCCGGACGGGCTGCCCGACGTGGACCTTGGCGATGTCCACCTCGTTTAAGTTCACGCGGATGATCAGGGAGTTCAGGTCGGCCACCGTGAAGAGCACCGTGCCGGCGTTGAAGGAGGAGACCCCGGAGGTGACCGTCTCACCCAGCTCGACACCCTTCTTGATCACGACGCCGCCCATGGGGGAGACGACGCGCGCCTTCTGCGAGGCCGCGTTGCCGGAGATCGGGATGCCGCGGTCCTCGACGATCTGGTAGCGCAGGCGGGCGGCTTTGAGCGCCTCGGCCGCCTGGTCCCGCTTGTTCTGCTCCGCCTTGTAGGCGTCGCGGCCGAGGAGTCCCTGGTCGAAGAGCGCCTTCTGAGAGGCGAACTCCCGTTCGGCGTCCTGCAGCTTCAGCTCGGCCTGCGTCAGGTCTCCCTGCACCTCCGACAGCGATTGCGCCTGATTGACGTCCGGCTCGACCTCGGCGAGCACGTCTCCGGCCTTGACCACCGCCCCTTCGCGCACGCGAAGCGACAGGACCCGCCCCGAGACGGCCGACTTGACATCCACCTTCGTCACGGGATCGACGACCCCGACCTCGCGCACGGAGACCTGGAGCGGCTCTTCCTGCACCTTTCCCAGCCGGAACGGGCTCGCGGCCGCCTTGGGATCGCCCTTGTCGCGGCTGCGCGCCGCCACGACCGCTCCGCCGGCCACGAGGACGACCGCGGCTCCCCAAACGAGTCTCTTCCTGCTTTTCGTCATAACCCCTTCCCGATCTGTGTGTTGCGAAAACCTCTCTTCCCGAAGCGTGACGGGAGAAGCGGGTCAGCCTCTCCCCCTG
>JAWOLE010000257.1:0-42765 GCA_033853815.1 Thermoanaerobaculia bacterium | reverse complement strand
ACCTTCGACATCTCGATCCTGGAGCTGGGCGACGGGATCTACGAGGTCAAGGCCACGGCCGGCGACACCTACCTCGGGGGCGAGGACTTCGACAAGAAGATCATGGACTGGTTGCTCGCCGACTTCGAGCGCTCGACCGGGATCGACCTGCGGCAGGACCGGATGGCCCTGCAGAGGTTGAAGGAGGCGGCCGAGAAGGCCAAGTGCGAGCTCTCGAGCGCGACGGAAGCCACGATCACGCTTCCGTTCATCTCCGCCGATTCCTCCGGGCCCAAGCACATCAACCGGACGCTGACGCGCGCGCGCTTCGAATCCCTCGTCGCCGACCTGATCGACCGGACGGCGGGCCCGTGCCTGGACGCCCTGAAGGCCGCGAAGCTGAAGCCGTCCGACGTGGACCAGGTCATCGTGGTGGGCGGCCAGACGCGGACTCCGCGCGTGCAGCAGATTGTCGCCGAGCTCTTCGGGCGGGAACCGAACCGGGACATCAACCCCGACGAGGTCGTGGCGATCGGGGCGGCGATCCAGGGCGGCGTGCTGAGGGGAGAGATCAAGGACGTCGTCCTCCTGGACGTCACCCCGCTTTCGCTCGGCATCGAGACCCACGGCGGCGTCTTCGAGAAACTGATCGAGCGCAACTCCACCATTCCGACCAAGAACACGAAGGTCTTCACGACCGTGGCCGACAACCAGTCCGTCGTCGAAATCCACGTCGTGCAGGGGGAGCGCGAGGTGGCCAGCGAAAACAAGTCTCTCGGCCGGTTCGAGCTCGTCGGCATTCCCGCCGCGCCGCGGGGCGTGCCCCAGATCGAGGTCACCTTCGCGATCGACTCCAACGGCATCGTCAACGTTTCAGCGCGCGACCTGGCGACCGGGAAGGCGCAGGGCATCCAGATCAATCCTGCGGGCGGCCTGTCGCAAGCGGAGATCGACCGGATCATCAAGGAGGCTTCGTCCTTCGCCGAGGCCGATCGCCAGCGCCGCGAGATGTCGCAGATCCGCAACCGCCTGGAAGGGATGCTGGCCTCCAACGAGCGGGTGTTCGCGGAGTTTCTGACCGCGTTCGCGCCGGACGAGCGGGAGCGCATCGAGGAAACCCTGAAGCGCTCCCGGGAGATCGCGGCGGCGGACTCGCGCGACGCGCTGAAAGAGGCGATCTTCGACATGCAGGGAGTCTCCAAGCTCCTGACGCGCGTGATGCTGCAACGCTCGGCGGGCAAAGGCAGCGCTCCCGTTCCCCGCGCCTGAAGAACCCAAGCAGTAGAGGACGATGGCCGAGAAGCGCGATTACTACGAGGTCCTGGGCGTCGCCCGCGACGCCGCCAACGGCGAGTTGAAATCCGCCTACCGCAAGCTCGCGCTGCGCCATCACCCCGACCGCAATCCCGGCGACCCGGGCGCCGCGGAGAAGTTCAAGGAGGCTTCCGAGGCGTACGCGGTCCTGTCGGATCCGGAGAAGCGGGCGCGCTACGACCGCTATGGGCACGCCGGCGTCTCTCCGGGCGCGGCCGGCTTCGCCCAGGGGTTCGATCCCTCGATCTTCGGGGAGTTCTCCGATCTCTTCGAGAACTTCTTCGGCTTTTCCGGCTTCGGAGGGGGTGGAGCTTCCCGGCAGGCCGGAAGCGACGTGGTGTACCGCATGGAGGTCTCCTTCCGGGACGCCGCCTTCGGCGTCGAGGCCCCGCTCGTGATCTCACGGCTCGAGCGCTGCCAGGACTGCTCCGGGAGCGGGGCCGAGCCGGGCTCGCATCCGCGGACCTGCCCGGCCTGCGGCGGGCGCGGGCGGCAGAGATTTTCGCAGGGGTTCCTCACCGTGACTCGCCCGTGCGCCTCGTGCGGCGGCGATGGCAAGGTCATCGACAAGCCCTGCCGCGCCTGCGGCGGCGAGGGGCGGCGGCGCGGCTCGCGCAAGATCGAAATCCGCATTCCCGCGGGGGTAGAGACGGGGTCGCGCTTGAGGCTGGCGGGCGAAGGAGACGCGGGGGCCAACGGCGGGCCTCCCGGCGATCTCTACGTCGTCCTGACCGTCGCCGAGCACGAGATCTTCGAGCGCGAAGGGGACGACATGGTCCTGCGCATGGACCTGCCGTTCCCGACGCTCGTGCTGGGCGGCGAAATCACCGTTCCCACCCTCGAGGAAAGCGAGACGATCGCAATCCACCGGGGGACGAAGGCAGGCTCGGAAATCCGCCTGCGCAGCAAGGGATTTGGCCGGCTCGGCCATCGCGGCAGGGGAGACCTCGTCGTGCGACTCGGAGTCATCGTTCCCGAGGCTCCCTCGGAGAAGGAGAAGGAGCTCTTGCGCCAGTACGCCGAGCTGACGGGAGCTCCGATCGCCGCCAGGGGCGTCTTCTCGAAAGCGAAGAAGATCTTCCATTGAGGCACGGGAGCCGTAAGGCGTAAGCCGTAAACGTGAGCCGTAAGGCAGGGTCCGTGTGTCGCCTGACGCCTCATGCCTCGAGCCTCACGAACTGATGGCCCGGCGGAAATATTCGCGCCTGGTCGTCCCGCGCAAGGCGAGGGACGACGCCGTCGTCGGCATCCTGTCCCTCTACGGACCGCTCGGGTTCGTGGAGGAAGGGCGCGATCTCGTCGCCTGCTTTCGAGAAGCGGAGGATGCCCGTGGCGCGAGCCGGGCGCTCTCGGCCGCTCGCCTGCGCTGCGACCTGGTCACGGACATCCCGGAAGACGATCCCTTCCGCGCCTTCCGTGCCGCCTCGCGTCCCTTCGCGGTCGGCGAGCGCTTCTGGATCGATCCGGGCGACCCGTCGGACTCTCAGCCTCCCGCCGGCCGCATCGCGCTGCGGCTCCCCGCCTCGGCCGCCTTCGGAACCGGAGGCCACGAATCCACGCGCCTCGCGCTGCTGTGCCTGGAAGAGGACCCTCCCTCCGGGCTCGACGTTCTCGACGTGGGCACGGGTTCGGGAGTCCTCGCGCTCGCCGCGGCCGCTCTCGGGGCGCGGCGCGCCTTCGCCTTCGACACGGATACGGAGGCCGTCTTCGTCGCCCGGGAGAACCTTCGACTGCACCCGTTTGCCTCCCGCGTCCCGCTCTTCGCGGGGACGGCGGAGACGATCTCGCGGGCCTTTCCGCTCGTCGTCGCGAATTTGCTGCCCGAGGAATTCCTTCGGGCTCGAGGCGCGGTCCTCGGCCGCGTCGCTCCCGGCGGCCGGCTGATCCTGTCCGGAATCCCCGCCGAGCGTGAGGAGGAGTTGCTCGCGCGCCTGCGCTCCCGCCGCTGGGGACTCTCCGGCCGGCGCACGGAAGGAGATTGGGTGTGTCTCTGCCTGGCGCGCGTCTCATAGTCGGGACGCTGCCCGCGGCGGGGGAAACGGCGCGTCTGACCGCGGAGGAGTCCCTCCACGCCCGCGCCCGCAGGCTGCGCCCGGGAGATCCCGTCGTACTTCTGGACGGCACCGGACGCGAGGCCGCGGCCGTCCTGACGCGGCTGGCGGGAAGGAGCGGCGAAGCCCTCGTCCAGCGGGTCCTGTCCGCCGGAGAGCGGACTCCCCGCGTCGAGCTCCTGGTCTGCGGCTTGCGGGCCGAGCGGCTGGCCTGGCTCGCGCAGAAGGCGACGGAGCTCGAGGCCGAGAGTCTCACGCTCGTCGCGAGCTCCCGCACGCAATCCTTCCGGGCCTCGGCCGAGGCGATCGGGCGCCTGGAGCGCGTCTGCCGCGAGGCGGCCAAGCAGTCCGAAACGGCGCGCTGGCCGAAAATCGCCGGGCCTCTCCCTCTCGACCGCGCCCTCGCCCTGGGGCCGGCCTCTCATCGTCTCTTCCTCGACGCTTCGGGGGAGGCCTTCCCCGCGGCGCTGTCGCCGCGGCCTCTTTTTCTCCTCGTCGGCCCGGAGGGAGGATGGACCGAGGCAGAGCGCGAGGCCGCCCGCGCTCGCGAGTGGTCGACCGTGGCCCTGCCCGCCGGAAAGCTCCGAGCCGAGACCGCCGCCCTCGCGGCGCTCGTCCTCGCGAGGGCCGCACTCGTTCGCAAAACGTAAAACGTAAAACGTAAAACGTAAAACGAAAAACGGAGGTGCAGAGGTGAGGAGGCTTCGTTTAACGGTTTACGTTTGACGTTTCACGGCTGACGTTGCCGATTGACACCGCTTTCCCCTCAGGGGATACTCGCTCGGACCCGCGATCGCTTCCCACCAACGCGGAGGTCGCATGTCCTACGAAGACGTCAAGAAAGTCTGGATGAACGGCCGGCTCGTGGATTTTGCCGACGCGAAGATCCACGCCTTTTCCCACGTCTTCCACTACGCCTCGGGGATCTTCGAAGGCGCGCGCCTCTACAAGACTCGCAACGGTTCGGTCGCCTTCCGGCTGGACGAGCACATCAAGCGGCTCTACGACTCCTGCAAGGTCTACCGGATGGAGATCCCCTACTCCCCGGAGGAGTTCAAGAGCGCGATCTTCGACACGATCCGCGCCAACGGATTCGAGGACTGCTACATCCGCCCGCTCGTGTACCGCGGACTGGGGGCGCTCGGCGTCAACCCCTTCAAGAGCCCGGTCGACGTGATCGTGGCCGTGTGGAAATGGGGCAAGTACCTGGGCGAGGAGGCGATCGAGCAGGGGGTGGACGTCTGCGTGTCCTCCTGGAACCGTATGGCGCCCAACACCTTCCCCGCGATGGCGAAGGCGAGCGGGAACTATCTGAACTCGATGCTGATCAAGATGGAGGCGATCACCAACGGCTACACGGAAGGCATCGCGCTCGACAGCAGCGGGCGGATCTCCGAGGGGAGCGGCGAGAACATCTTCCTGGTCTACGGAGGCAGGATCCTGACGCCTCCGCTGGCCGGCACCATCCTGCCCGGCATCACGCGGGATTCCGTCCTGACGATCGCGCGGGACGCCGGGTACAAGGTGGTCGAGCAGCAGATCGCCCGCGAGATGCTCTATATCGCCGACGAGATCTTCTTCACGGGGACGGCCGCGGAGATCACCCCCATCCGGTCCGTCGACCGGGTCGTGGTCGGTTCGGGCAGGCGCGGCCCGGTCACCGAGAGGCTCCAGAAGGACTTCTTCGCCCTCCTCTCCGGCCAGGCGGAGGATCGGTACGGCTGGCTGACGCCGGTGCCCGTGGAAGCCCGGGTCTAGGAAAAGTCCTTAGTCCTTAGTCCTTAGTCCTTGGTCGGATCTCATACGAGCTTGGACTCAGGACTAAGGACCAAGGACCAAGGACTTTCCCCGCTTCCAATAGCACCGCTCCAAGCGTAAGCTAAACCCATGCACATCAACGATCTCCTGAAGGTGGCGGTGGACCGCAAAGCGTCGGACCTCCATCTGAAGGTGGGTGCCTTTCCCGTGCTGCGCATCGACGGCGTCCTGAAGCCCTTGAGCGAGATGCGGCGGCTCCTGCAGGAAGACACCGTCGCCATGGCGTTCTCGATCATGTCGGCGCGGCAGAAGGAGAGGTTCAAGACCGATTACGAGATCGACACCTCCTACCAGGTGCCCAACCTGGGGCGCTTCCGCTGCAGCATCTTCCTACAGCGCGGCACCGTCGGACTCGTCCTGCGCGTCATCCCGACGCGCATCCTGACGATCCGGGAGCTGCTCCTGCCCCCCGTGCTCGAGCGCATCAGCATGGAGCCGCGCGGCCTCGTGCTCTGCACGGGGACGACCGGCTCGGGCAAGACGACCACCCTCGCGTCGATGGTCGACCACATCAACACGCTGCGAAACGAGCACATCCTGACGATCGAGGACCCGATCGAGTACCTGCACCGGGACAAGAAGTCGATCGTCAACCAGCGCGAGCTCGACGTGGACACGCGCGCCTTCTCGACGGCCCTGAGGAGCGCGCTCCGGCAGGACCCGGACGTGATCCTGGTCGGCGAGATGCGGGACGTGGAGACGATCGCCACCGCGCTGACGGCCGCCGAGACGGGCCACCTCGTGCTCTCGACCCTCCACACCCTGGACGCGACCGAGACGGTCAACCGCATCATCACCCTCTTCCCGCCGCACCAGCACCGGCAGATCCGGCTGCAGCTCGGCGCCGTCCTGAAGGCGGTCATCTCGCTGCGCCTGATGCCACGGGCCGACGGCTTGAGCCGCGTCCCGGCCGTGGAGGTCCTGGTCGCCACCGAATACATCCGCGAGTGCATCGAGAACAAGGAAAAGACCAAGTACATCCCGGACGCGATCAAGCAGGGGACGTCGCAGTACGGCATGCAGACCTTCGACCAGTCTCTCTATCAGCTCTACAAGTCCGACCTGATCACGCTCGAGGAAGCGTTCAAGCAGGCCTCGAACCCCAACGAGTTCCGGCTGAAGGTCCAGGGCATCCAGTCCACCTCCGACATCGCCCGGGAGGAGATGGACGCCGCGCTGGAAGAGCCGTCGGACTTCCATTCGGTCGAAGAAGCGCCCCTCGACTTTTCCAGGCAACCGCGCGGCGCGCGCTGAAGACCCGGTAGACGGTAGACGGTAGACGGGAGACGGCAGACGACCCCACCGTCCCGGCGCGTTCGAAAAACCGCACAGCCTGACTCGGTCTCCGCGGCGCGAGAGCGGGCGCTCACACTGCTGGCGGTCCGCTCACGCGGCCGGGCCGAGCTCGCGCGAGCCCTCGAGCGGCGCGGCTTCGACCGCGGAGCCGTTTCCGGGGCCCTCTCGCGCCTGGAGCGGGAAGGCTGGCTCGACGACCTCGCCGCGGCGCGCTCGGCCGTCGCGGCGCGCGAGGGGCGCTACGGCCGGGAGCGCCTCCGCCGGGAGCTCTCCGCCCGCGGCTTCTCGGAGGAAACGATCGCGGAGGCGCTCTCGGGATTGGAGCCCGAGACGGAGGCGCGGGCCCTGTCGCGGGCCTTCGAGAGGCTGCGGCGGTCCCGCGCCGGCCTCTCCCCGGAGACGCGCCGGCGGCGGATCCGGGACGCGCTCTCGAGGCGAGGTTTTTCCGCGGCCGCGATTTCTGCGAAGATGAAGGATTGGACGGCGCGGGCCCGCGAGGCTCCCCGCCGGGATGGAGACGACGGCGAATCGTGAAAACATCCAGTGAGATCCGGGAGAGGTTCCTCGAGTACTTCGGGAAGCGGGGGCACCGCCGCGTTCCCTCCTCCTCCCTGATCCCGGCCGAGGATCCGACGCTGCTCTTCGCCAACGCCGGGATGAACCAGTTCAAGGACGTCTTCACGGGGCGCGAGAAGCGCGACTACAGCCGGGCCGCGAGCGCGCAGAAGTGCGTGCGCGCCGGGGGAAAGCACAACGACCTCGACAACGTGGGCTACACCGGCCGCCACCTGACCTTCTTCGAGATGCTCGGCAACTTCTCCTTCGGCGACTACTTCAAGGACGAGGCCATCCGGTATGGATGGGAGCTGCTGACGGACAGAGAAGAGGGGTACGGCCTCGAACCGGAGCGCCTCTGGGCGACCGTCTTCACCGAGGATGACGAGGCCGCGCGGCTCTGGGAGCGGTTCCTGCCGGCCGGGCGGATCCTCCGCTTCGGCGAATCGGAGAATTTCTGGGCGATGGGGGAGACCGGGCCCTGCGGCCCGTGTTCGGAGATCCACTATTTCCAGGGAAGAGATCTTTCTCGGAATCGCGCCGAGCTCGTCAACGGTCCGGGAGACGACACGGTCGAGGTCTGGAACCTCGTCTTCATGCAGTTCGAGCGCGACGCGACGGGCGCGATGACGCCTCTCCCCAAGCCCTCCGTGGACACGGGGATGGGCCTGGAGCGGCTGACCGCTGTCCTCCAGGGGGTCAACAACAACTTCGACACCGACCTCTTCCGCCCGATCCTGGCGAAGATCGAGGAAATCTCCGGGCGCTCCTACACGGGGAACATGGTGGTCGAGGACGCTCCGTTCCGGGTCCTCGCGGACCACGCCCGCTCCACCGCGATGCTCATGGCCGACGGCGTCCTGCCCTCCAACGAGGGGCGCGGGTACGTGCTGCGGCGGATCATCCGGCGCGCGCTGCGCTACGCCCGGCATCTGGGGATCGAGGGGCCCGTCCTCTACCGGCTGGCGCCGGTCGTCCTCGATATCTTCGACGGGGTCTACGTCCGGCGGCTCGGCGAGGGCCGCTACGGCCTCGACGCGTCTCACTATATCAATGTCGATATACTTTTCGGCCAGACGCTGCGGGCCGAGGAGGAGCGCTTCGCCCGGACCATGTCGGTTGGCGCGGACCGGGTGGGGGAGTCGATCGAGTCGCTCCGCCGGCGAGGGGAGAGGGCCCTTCCCGGCGAGGCCGTCTTCCGCCTCTACGACACCTACGGGATCCCGCTCGAAGTCATCGAGGAGATCGCCTCCGACGAGGGGCTCTCGGTGGACCACGCGGGATTCGAGGAGAATCTCGAGAAGCAGCGCGCGGCCTCGCGGGCGGGGGCGAAGTTCCAGGCCGCCGACGCCTCGGTCTACGAGGGTCTGCGGCTGCCTCCCGAGCACTCGGAGTTTCGCGGCTACCCCGAGCTCGACTTCTGCCGCCTCTCGGGCGCGGCCGTCCTCGGCATCGTCCGCGACGGCGCGCCCGCGCGGGATCTGTCCGCCGGGCAGTCGGGCGAGGTCGTGACGGACCGGACGGTCTTCTACCCGGAAGGCGGGGGCCAGGTGGCCGACACCGGCACCTGGCGCTGGCCGGGAGGCGAAGCGGAGGTCACCGATACACGGAAGCCGGTTCCGGGGTTGATCGCGCACCGCGTCACGGTCCGCAAGGGCGTCCTCTCCGCCGGGACGAAAGTGGACATGGAGGTCCCCGAGTGGATCCGCCGGCGGACACAGGCCAATCACACCGGCACCCATCTGCTCCATGCCGCGCTGCGGCGGGTCCTGGGGGAATTGGCGCGGCAGATGGGCTCGCTCGTCGCGCCCGACCGCCTGCGCTTCGACTACGCGGCGACGGTCCCGCCGACTCCCGGCCAGATCGCCGAGATCGAGCGGCTCGTCAACGAGGAGATCCTGCGCGACACCGCCGTGACCAAGGAATACATGAGCATGGAGGAATCGCGTGCGAAGGGGGCCATCGCCTTCTTCGGCGAGAAGTACGGGGAGAGGGTCCGCGTGGTGGACGTGCCCGGCTTCTCGACCGAGCTTTGCGGCGGCTGCCACGTCCCCCGCACGGGGGAGATCGGGGCCTTCAAGATCGTCTCGGATCGTGGCCTCGCCGCGGGCGTGCGCCGTCTCGAGGCCGTGACCTCGCTCGGCGCGGTGGAGCTGCTCGGCGAAGATGAGGAGACGCTGAACGCCCTCTCGGGAGCCGCGCAGAGCCCGCGCGAGAAGCTGCTGGAGCGCTGGCGGGAACGGGAGGAGCGTTTGAAGTCCCTCGAGCGCGAGGTGGCGTCGCTGAAACTGAAGCTCGCTTCGGGCGACGCCGGCGCCTCCGGTGGGACCGTGGATGTCGACGGAGTCCGGCTCGTCACGCGGATCGCGGAGGGGCTCTCGATTCCCGAGCTGCGGAATCTCTCCGACACCCTCCGCGCCAGGCTCGCGAGCGGGGTCGTCGTCGTCGGCACCTCCCGGGAGGGGAGGACCTCCGTCGTCGCGGCGGTCACGCCGGACCTGACCGGGCGCCTTCCGGCCTCCCGGATCGCCGCCCGGATCGGAAAAGCGCTCGGGGGAAGCGGCGGCGGCAAGGCCGATCTCGCCCAGGCCGGAGGGAGAAACGAAAGCCTCCTTCCGGGAGCTCTGAAGGAAGCCGAGGCCGCCGTGCGCGAGATGCTGTCGGAGGCGGACGCGGCACCCGGCCCCTGACCGGGCCGTCGCGTTCTTTTCTCATTCTTGCAAGGCCCTCTTCCGAGCCGCTCTCTGAATATGCGCCCCGGATCCGCCGTCGTTCTCCTCGTCGGCACGCGGCGGCCAGGCCGCAAACGCGACCGGAGGGCCGCCGCTCTGGTCACTCGGGCACCGGGATATCCAGTCTTAGTCACTACTGCCGTGTGTGCCCTCGGACAAGGCCTCCTCTGGGAAACGCCGCCGGCTCCGGGGCTGGCAGCGCGGCTTAAGTCCGGGTAAGAGCCCTGGCGGCGGGACGTCTTCCGCAGGCGGCGATGAGCGAAGAAGCATGGCACATTGATTCGATTCGCCTCGCCAACCCTGCGACTGAGCGACCAGCGACGGCCCGGCTCTCTCTTTGGTGGCAGGGCCGGAGCGTGCCGACGAGGGAGGCGGCCCGACGCCGGGGCGGCTCGAAGCAAGATGCTTTCAAACAAAGACACCCTGACCGGCCGGACAGCTGGCCTCGGACACCCGTGCCCGCTATAATCCGTCTCAATCTCATGAGATCCCGAAGCGTGGCGCTCGCCGCCCTCTTCCTGTGCGCCGCGGCCGCTGCGTCGGGTGAGGTGCGGATAGGCGTCAAGGGGGGCAAGCGTTTCATCTACAACGACGGCGTGGGCTCCTCGGTCCGCGAGGCCCTGGCCCACAGCGACGCCTGGCTCGCCTCACGAGTGGAGACCCCCTCGCTCTACGACGGCCTGATCGAGGACGCCGCCCGCTCGAACGCGATCGATCCGCGGCTCGTCAAGTCGGTCATCCTGATCGAGTCCGCCTTCAATCCGGCGGCCGTATCCCGCAAGGGAGCCCGGGGCCTCATGCAGCTCATGCCCGAGACGGCGCAGCGCTACCGGATCCACGACAGTTTCGACCCGACCGAGAACATCTCGGCCGGCGCGCGGCATCTGGCCTACCTGCTCGGCCTCTATGGCGGGGACACGCGGCGCGTTCTGGCCGCCTACAATGCCGGGGAAGCGGCCGTCGCCCGCTACGGCGGCGTGCCGCCGTTTGCCGAGACGCGCCTCTACGTCCGCAAGGGACTCGCCGCCTACTACGGCAAGTCCTCGCTCGGGGGCGGTTTCGGGCTGCCCGCGGACCGGACCTGGGGGAGCGCGAAAGGCCGGCCCGTTCGCCTGACGCGCGACCGCAAGAACCGCCCTCTGATCACGACCGATTTCTCTCCGGCCCGAGGGTTGAAGAGAGGGTAGCCCCATGCCGCGAGCGGCCGGCGGCGATCCCTCGCTCGATCAGGCCGTCTTCTTCCTCCACCTGGGCCGCGCGCGCGCGCTTCTCGGCGCCGGTCGTCTCGAGGAGGCCCGGCAGGAGCTGGAGCTGGCGAGCCTCGTGCGGCCGGCCGACCCGGACCTCCTGAGCCTCGTCTCGCTCGTCGAGTTCCGTCGCGGCGACTATGGGGAGGCTGCGAGAGCCGCGCGAGCCCTTCTCGAAGCCAATCCCGATTCCGCCATCCTGCATGCGAACCTGGGGCTCATCCTGCTGAAGACCGGAGCGCTGGACGAGGCGGAGCGGCAGTTCGAGCGCGCGATCGCGCTCAAGCCCGATCATGCCCGCAGTCATCTCTATCTCGGGCTCGTCCATCGGATGCGTGGAAAGCTTCGCCCCGCGCTCGCCGAGCTGCGCCGCGGCGGCGCCCGCGGGGTCGCCGCAGAAATCGAGGAAACGCTCTCGCGGACGCCTCCGACGACGCTTTCGGCCGTGCCCCCGCCCGAGCCGGTCCGACCCGCTCCGGAGTCGCCGGCCGTCTCGTTCGCCTCCTCGGCGCGCCGCGACGCCGAGGACCGGCCTCTCTTCCGGGCCGTCGCGGACGGGACCCTGGAAGTCGCCTCGCGCGGGCTCGTCTACGTGCGCAGAGGGTCGGTCGTCTGGTACAGCGGCCGGTTGCGTTTCTCCGAGGAGTCGGCGTTTGCCGGCACGCGGCTGGAACGCCTCGTGAAGGCCGAAGGGACGGGCGACCTGCTCCTCTGCGACCCGGCGGGCCGGTGCGTCGTCCGGGAGGCGGGCGGGCAGTCCCTCCACCTCGAAGGCGGGCGCGTGGTCGCCCTCGCGAGCGCCCTCCAGTTCCGCCTGGAGCCCATCCAGGATTTCCGGACGCACCGGCGGATGGACGTCCTGAAGGTTCGGGGCCGCGGCGGCGCGGTCGTGTCGGTGTCGGGGCCGCTCGAGGCCCATGACGTGGCGCCCGATTTTCCCCTGACGGTCTCTTCCAGGGATCTCGTGGCGTGGACCGGTGAGCTTCTCCCCTCCGTCGTGGAGGATCGGTTCCTGGAAGACATCATGCTGCCCGACGCCGGCAACGCCCCCCGGCTGCGCTTCGAAGGCGAAGGCGTCGTGCTGACGGAAGGACCGAAGACCCCCCGCGTGTGAGGAGCGAAGCGACGAAAGATCTGCTCCCGCGATTGAACCCGGGCAGATCCTTCGCTGCGCTCAGGATGACGACGGTCCCTGGCCGCCTCTCTTGGCCGCAAACTTCCGTAAGCGCGCTTCGGCCTCCTCGAGGACCTTCTCCACGGCCGCCTCTTCCTCGTGCTCGCAGTAGAGGCGGATCATCGGCTCGGTGCCCGAGAGGCGATGGAGGAGCCAGCCGCGCTCGCCGAAGAGGTATTTCACGCCGTCCAGGTTCCGGACTTCGGTGACCGTCTGTCCGGCCGCGCTCTCCGGCGGGTCCTTCTCGACCTCGGCCAGAAACTCCCGGATCACGGGCACCGGAAGATAGACGTCGCGCCGGCCGTAGGCGAAGGAGCCGAACTCGGCGGCGAGGCCGGCCAGCGCTTCGTCGAGACCCTGCCCGCTGACCGCGAGGCTCTCGATCAGGAGCAGGGCGTTGAAGACCCCGTCCCGCTCGGGCAGGTGGAACGCAAAAGCGTAGCCCCCGCTCTCCTCTCCGCCAGCGACCACGACCCCTCTGTTCATCAACTCCGCGACGTACTTGAAGCCGATCGGCGTCTCGTGGAGGGGGGCGCCGAGCGCCGAAGCCACGCGGTCGATCAGGAGCGACGTCGAGAACGTCCGGGCGATGCCGCCGCTCAGGCCGCGGCGGCGGAAAGCGTGGAGCAGGAGCAGCGCGAGCACCCGGTGAGGCGAGACGAACCCGCCCTTTCGATCGAGGACTCCCAGGCGGTCCGCGTCGCCGTCCTGCGCCACCGCCAGGCTGCACCCCGAGGAACGAAGCCGCTCGGAAGCCGCCGTCAGGTTCGACGCGATCGGTTCGGGGTGGACGCCTCCGAAGAGCGCGTCTCGCTCCGCCCGGAAGCCGACGGCGCGCGTCCGCCCCCCGGCGAGGATATCGGAGAGCAGGGTCCCCGCGGCGCCGTGCATCGAGTCGGCCAGCACCGAGAGCCCGGCCGCCCGGACCGCGTCCAGGCGAACGAGCGATGCCAGCCGGTCGCGGTAGGGGGAGAGAAGATCGCAGGCGCGGATCTCCGCCGGCCGGGAGCCCGCCGGGGGAGGGGCGGCGGCAGCGCGTTCCACCCTCTCGTAGAGCTCGGGAGGGGCGCTCGATCCGAAACGGGCCTTGATCTTGACGCCGTTGTATTCGGCCGGATTGTGGCTCGCCGTGATCGCGATCCCTCCGGCGAGGCCGAGCCGCCGCACCGAGAAGGAGACGGCGGGGGTCGGGATCGGGCGGTCGGAGAGCAGGACCGAGATCCCGGCCCGCGCGAAGACCTCGGCCGCAGCCCGCGCGAGTTCCGGCGAGAGGAACCGGGTGTCGTAGCCGACGAGGATGCGGCTCCGGTCTCCCTCCGTCAGGCCGGAATAGACGGCGGCAGCCGCGCCGGCCACGCGCCGGATCGCCCCGAACGTGCAGCCATCGGCGATGACGCCGCGCCAGCCGTCGGTACCCAGAGGAAAACCGGGGATCAACGCCGGCCGGTCCCGCAGCGGTGCATGGCGCTATTATGACCGTCGGGAGCCGCAAGCCGTGAGCCGCGAGAAGAAACTGATCATGGAGGTCGCGCCGCCGGCCGCCGCGGTAGACGCGTCGCGGCTACACGCCAGGGCCCTGAGGATAAACCTTCCCAACGCCCTGACCCTTCTTCGCATCTTCCTCGTCCCCTTCCTCGTCGTGGTCCTCCTCACCAAGTTCGAAGGGCGGGAGATCGTGGCCCTGACGATCTTCCTGCTGGCGACCGCGACCGATTTCTTCGACGGCTGGCTCGCCCGCCGGCGCAGCGAGATCACCACCTTGGGGACCCTGCTCGACCCGATCGCCGACAAGCTCCTGATCTCCGCCGCCTTCATCTCGCTGGTCGAGGTCGGGCTCGCCCCGGCATGGATGGTCGTCGTCGTCGTGGGCCGCGAGTTCGCGGTCACGGGGCTGCGCTCGATCGCCTCCGGCCAGGGAATCGTGATCGCGGCCTCCAACTGGGGAAAGGCCAAGATGGCCTCTCAGATCACGGCGATCTCGCTTCTGATCCTTTCGGAGCGCTACGAGTCGTTCCTGCTACCCGGCAAGGCCGCGCTCTGGGTCGTCGTGGCCGTCGCCATCGTTTCGGGCGCGCAGTACTTCCGGGTCTTCCTCCAGCGGATCATCGCCTTCACGGGGCCGCTACCGCCCCCCGAATAGGCCCGAAGCCGAAGCCGTAAAACGTAAAAGGTAAAACGTAAATCGTGGCCGTCCGAGCTACGTTTAACGTTTGACGTTTAACGTTTCACGCAGAGGAAACGCCAGATCGGACGGCCCTGGGAGGTGTACTTGATCTCGTAGTTGGTCGGGGGCGGCGCGGGTAACGCGCTCCAGTCCAGCCTCTGGAGGGACCCGACGGTCGCGAGCGATGGCCCGATCGCGCGCCCGTAGTCGGGATGATCCGTCGCGATTCGTAGCGTCCCCCCGGGCTCGAGCCGCGAGGCCAGGAGCTCGAGCGTCACGGAGTCGAGGAGCCGGCGCTTCTTCTGTTTCCTCTTGGGCCAGGGATCGGGAAAGTAGACGTGGAAGGCGCGGACCGAGCCCGGGCGAAGAGCGCGCGCGAAGAGCCGCCCGTCGGCCCGAAGGACGCCGGCGTTGGGAAGACCCGAACGGGCGATTCGGTCCCGGCAGATCCGGTAATAGGAAAGGGATCGCTCGAGGCCCAGGAAATCGTGAGCGGGATTGGAGGCCGCCGCCGCGATCAGGAAGCGGGCCTTCCCGCTGCCGATCTCGATCTCGAGTGGCGCCTCGCGACCGAAGAACTCCCTCGGATCGAAAATCTCCTCGTGCCAGAGGGTTTCGTCTCTTGCCGGGTGCGAGGTTCGAAGTTCCAGGTTCAAGGTTGAACACCCCTGTCCTTCGAACTTCGCACCTAGAACCTGGAATCTCGCACTCGCTGGGCGACCGCCCCGGCGAACTCCTTCGTTCCCGCGGCTCCTCCGAGGTCGGCCGTGCGGATCCCGGCCGCCAGGGTCGCGTCGAGCGCTTGCTCCACGCGGTCCGCATGCTGGAAGAGCTCGAGGTGCCGCAGCATCAGGACCGCGGAGAGCAGGAGGGCCGTCGGATTGGCGCGGTTCTGTCCCGCGATGTCCGGCGCGGTGCCGTGAACGGCCTCGAACACGGCGGCCGACTGGCCGATGTTCGCGCCGGGAACGAGGCCGAGGCCGCCGACGAGGCCTGCCGCGAGGTCCGACAGGATGTCGCCATAGAGGTTCTCCATGAGCATCACGTCGAAGTCCCCGGGGCTCATGACGAGGCGCATGCAGGCCGCGTCCACGATTCGGTCGTCGGCGGCGATGTCGGAGTACTCGCGGGCGACTCGCCGGAAGCACTCGAGGAAGAGCCCGTCGGAGAGCTTCATGATGTTGGCCTTGTGGATCGCGGTGACGCGCTTCCTTCCGCGCCGACGGGCGTAGTCGAAGGCGAAGCGCGCGATCCGCGTCGAGGCCATCTCCGTGATGATCTTCAGGGATTCGACGACTCCGGGCACGACGGTGTGCTCGAGGCCGCTGTAGAGGTCCTCCGTGTTCTCGCGCACGACCACCAGGTCCACGTCCTGGAAGCGGCTGGCGACGGACGGCAGGTTCTTGACGGGCCGCAGGTTGGCGTACAGGTCGAGAGTCTTGCGCAGGCGCACGTTGATCGAGGCGAACCCCTTGCCGACCGGAGTCTCGACCGGGCCCTTGAGCGCCACGCCGTTCTTTCGGATGGAATCGAGCGCCCGAGGCGGAAGCAGGTCTCCTTCCGCGCGCTCGGCCAGCAGCCCGACGACGACCTCCTCGAACCGCAGAGGGGCTCCGGCCGCGTCGAGGATGGAGAGGACGGCGTCGGACACCTCCGGCCCGATCCCGTCCCCCTTGATGAGGGTCACTGTCCGAGGGGATTGACTCATGGATTCATTGAATCATTGATCCAGAGAGGATTGACTCATTGACTCATTGAATCATTGGTTCATCGCGTCGCGTCTAGGGGTCAATGAATCGATGGGTCAATGGATCAATGGATCAATGGATCAATTTTTCTCCGGGGGGAGGATCATCCGCACCGTCTTGACGGCGGTCGAAGTGGCCTCCTCGATGACGAAGTCGGCCTTGCGCCCCTTCCAGCGCTCGCCTTTGCGCGGGATCCGGCCGAAGCGCAGCATGAGGTGTCCCGCGATCGTCTCGGCCTCTTCCCGCGGCAGGGCGATGCCGAACTGTTCCTCGAGATCGTCCAGGCGGAAGCCCCCTTCGAGCAGGAAGGCGCGCTCGCCCGCCGCGACGAACCCGGGCGTCTCCTCCTCGTCGAACTCGTCCTGGATCGCCCCGAGCATCTCCTCGATCGCGTCCTCGATCGTGACGATGCCGGCCGTCCCGCCGAACTCGTCCACGACGATGGCCATGTGGGTCCGGCGCCGGCGCATCTCCCGGAAGACCTCCTCGGCGGGCTTGAACTCGGGGACCAGGAAGGGCTGGTCCACGTACTGGTCGAGCCGGAAGTCCTTCTCCTGCTCGTCGGTCAGGGCGAAGAGGTCCTTGGCGTGGAGGATCCCGACGATGTTGTCGAGCGACCCGCGGTAGATGGGGAGGCGCGACAGCTTGTGCTCGGTGAGCACGAGGCGCACGTCGGAGAACTTCGCCGTCTCGGGCAGCGCGATCACGCGCGTGCGCGGCGTCATGATGTCCCGGGCCGTCTTGTCGCCGAACTCCAGGACCTTGTGGAGGAGCTTGCGTTCCTCGCCGTGGATGACGCCTTCGTCGGCCCCGAGGTTGATGACGCTCTTCATCTCTTCTTCGGTCAGGGCCGGCGTCTTCTCGGGGATCCGGAGGAACCGCAGCGCCCGGGTCGTCAGCCTCACGCACAGCGCCGCGACGGGGCCGAGCAGCGTCATCATCCAGGAGAGCGGGATCGCCACCGCGCGGGAGATGGCGACCGGCGAGGCCGCGCCGACGGCCTTGGGCGTCATCTCGGCGAAGACGAAGAGCGTCAGGGTCGAGAAGACGATCGCCGCCGGCACGCCGGAATTGTCGCCGAGCCACCCGGTCGCCAGGACGGTCGCGAGCGCGGAGGCGGAGCTGACGAAGAGATTCTGGCCGATCAGGATCGTGGCGAGCAGCCGGTTGCGGTTGGACTTCAGATCCCGAATGATCGCGCCGCGCCGGTCCCCCCCCTCGCGCAGGCGCTGCAGATCGATCCGCCCCAGAGAGACGAGCGCCGTCTCCGCCCCTGCGAAGAACGCCGAGAGCCCGAGCGAAAGCAGGAAGAGGGCGGCGTAGATCGCGATCTGCAGGTTCATGGTCCTGAGTTCCTTTCTTTGGCCGGAGGAGTAGAGCGGCCGCGCAAGCGGGAGAGCGCCCAGGCGGCGGCGTCGGCCAGGCCGGCCTCCGAGACCCGGGCCGCCCGATCGAGCGCCGGCAGGCAAGCGGAGTCCGCGGACGCGCCGGCGGAAGCGGCGGCGTTTCTCTGCATGCCGCGGCGCCCCGGGCGGTTGAGGGCGGTCGAGCCCCAGCGGCGGCGCCAGGCGCCCGGGCCGATTTCGAGCCATTCGCGGCGGGTGGGAGGAGTGGCCGCCGGCTCCGGATCCTCCGCTCGCGTCCCGAGCGGAGGATTCCAGGGACAGACTTCCTGGCAGACGTCGCACCCGAAGATCCGTTCGCCCACCTTCTCCTTGACCGTGTCGGGAAGCGGTCCGCGATGCTCGATCGTCCAGTAGGCGAGGCAGCGCGCCGCGTCGAGGAGGCCCGGCTCGAGGAAGGCCCCGGTCGGGCAGGCCTCGAGGCAGCGGACGCAAGAGCCGCAGCGCTCCGCCACGGACTCATCGGGGGGCAGATCGAGGTCCGTCAGGATCTCCGCCAGGAGAAGGTACGAGCCGTGCTCCGTGTCGATCAGGCAGCCGTTCTTGCCGACCCAGCCCAGTCCCGCCGCCGCGGCCAGCGA
Source organism: Thermoanaerobaculia bacterium (assembly GCA_033853815.1). Taxonomy (GTDB): domain Bacteria; phylum Acidobacteriota; class Thermoanaerobaculia; order UBA5066; family Gp7-AA6; genus JAWOLE01. Next base: position 24,703 of record JAWOLE010000257.1, on the reverse strand, counting down.
CCGTTCGGCCACGGGAGTCGAGTCCACGCAGACGCGATAGCGGAAGACGCCGAGCCTCCCGGCGGCCGCGCGGGCGACTCGCAGGGCGCGCTGACGAAGGGTGCCGTGGTAATCGGCGCCGGCGGCGTAGCGCGCGAGCTTCCCCCCGTCGGCGGCGACGACCGGACGGGTGCCGTGGCGCGCGGCGAGGCAGACGACGGACCGCGCACCTTCGAGGAGACGCTCGGGCGAAGAGCGAACCTCCCGCGTTTCCTCCAGGTACTTCATCCCGGCGTGGCGCCCGGCTTGGATCCAGCTCTCGAACCGCTCGAACCGCAGTGGGCGCTCGGCCCGAGCGAATCCGACCCTGGAGAAGGCTTCCCGGCGGGCCTCTTCCCGAAGGACCGCGGCCGCCAGCAGGGGGTCCGGGCGCCCGGTGGGAAGAGCGTCGGGCACGCGCTCAAGGACCATGCCGCCGGCATGCTAGCATCGGTCCAAATGCCGGAGAGCCGCTTCACGACCCGCGTGTTCGCGGTGGCGGCGGCGGCCCTGCTCCTCTACTTGCTGGCGCGGATTCTGCGGCCGTTTCTCTCGCCGATCCTCTGGGCCGTCCTGCTGGCGTTCCTGCTCTTTCCGGTCAACCGAGTCCTGCGGCGGCGCCTGCGCGGCCGGCCGGGAGCGGCGGCGCTGGTGCTGACGATCGCGGTCGCCCTGTGCGTCATGGTCCCCGCCTCGCTCCTCGCCCTCGTCTTCGTGCGTCAGGCGGGCGACCTCCTGACCCGGGTCTCGGCGCTGGCCACCCGGTACCAGATCGAGCGCCCCCAGGACGTCGTCCGGATCCCCGCGCTCAGCCGGCTGATCCAGTGGATCAGTGATAAGACCCCGATCTCATTCGACGACATCCAGAAGTGGCTGGTCTCGGAGGCGCGCTCCATGCTGGAGCTCATCCTGACCGGCGGACGGCAGCTCTTCCTCGGGGCCGTGGGCCTGGCCGTGACGCTCGTGCTGACGCTCTTCATCGTCTATTTCCTCTTCCGCGACGGCGACGTCGTGGCGCGCCGGGTGCTCGATCTCATTCCCGGCGACACCTCCCGCAAGGAGAGCCTCGCGTCGCACCTGTCCGACGTGATGCGGGCGGTCGTCTTCGGCGCTCTCGCGACGGCGCTCATCCAGGGGGCTCTCGTGGGCGTGGCGTTCGCGATTTCGGGCCTGCCGTCCCCGGTGGTCTTCGGCTTCCTGACCGCGCTCGCCGCTCTTCTTCCGGTGGCGGGCACGGCCCTCGTGTGGGGGCCCGCAGCGATCGCGCTCTACGCGCAGGGGCGCACGGCCTGGGCCCTCTTCATGGTCCTGTGGGGCACCGTGCTCGTCGGATCGGCCGACAACTTCCTGCGGCCGCGCCTGATCTCCGGCCGCGCGCGGATCTCGACACTGCCCGTCTTCTTCGGAGTCATGGGCGGCCTCGCCGCCTTCGGACCGATTGGCCTCTTCCTCGGCCCCCTCGTGATCGCGCTCGCCCTGGCGCTCCTCGGCTTCGTCGAGGAGAATCCTCCGCGCATCTCTACGGAAGCCTGAACTCCGCGACTACTTCGGTCCAACCCAGTCGGCGACGAAGATGTTGGTTTCGCGGGGTTTGCTGCCGTTGCGGTTAGAGGCGAAGACGAGCCTGCGGCCGTCGGAATCAAACATCGGAAAGCCGTCGAAATCGGGCGAATAGGTCACGCGAGTGAGGTTCGTCCCGTCGGCGCCGATGAAGTAGAGCTCGAAGTCCCGCCCCTTCGGATCCCCCACGTTCGAGGAGAAGATGATGCGCTTGCCGTCGGGGAAGAAGTAGGGAGCGAAGTTGGCCGCGCCGTTGGCGGTGACGGCATGGTCGTCCGAGCCGTCGGCGTTCATGACGCGGATCTCCAGGGACCGGGGCGCGTAGCTGCCGCGCGCCAGGTTCTCCCGGTAGCGAGCCAGGTCCTCGGGCGTCTGCGGGTGGTCCGCACGATAGACGATCTTCTTCCCGTCGTAGGAGTAGAACGGCCCGCCGTCGTAGCCGGGCGTGTGCGTCAGGCGGGTCACCCCGGTCCCGTCGGCGTTCATCGAATAGATCTCGAGATCGCCGTCGCGCGCGGAGGTGAAGACGATCTTCCTTCCGTCCCGGGAGACCGTCGCCTCGGCGTCGTAGGCGGGTGAGGAGAAGAGAGATCGGATGTCGGAGCCGTCGGGTTTCGCCGTGTAGATGTCGTAGTCGTCCAGGGCCCAGACGTAGCCCCGCGAGCGGTCCGGCGGCGGCGGGCACGCGTCTCCGATGCGGAAGGTCGAGGAGTAGAGGATGCGGCCGCCGGAAGGGAAGAAGTAGGAGCAGGTCGTCTTGCCCTTTCCGTTGGAAACCATCCGCCTGCCCGAGCCGTCGGCGTTCATGGTGAAGATCTGGTCGCACGGCAGGCGCCCGTCGTCGTTGGACTGGAAGATGATCCGCCGTCCGTCGAGCGACCAGTAGGCCTCGGCGTTCTGGCCGCCGAAGGTCAGCTGCCGGACGTTGGCCAGGAACCTCTCTTCGCCCGGAAAGAGAAGGGGCGCTTTGCCCGCCGCAGGAGTAGCCGGCCGGGCCTCGGGAGTCCTGCCCGCCGGCGCGCAAGCCGCCGCCGTCAGGAGGGAGAGGAAGGCCGTCCGGAGGAACGTTCTCAGACGATCGCCCTCCGCCCGCTTCCTGTCTACTTCGCCGGAGCGGAGGACGTGACGCCCTGCAGCACGATCTCGACGCGGCGGTTCTGGGCCCGGCCCGCTGCGGAGGCGTTGGACGCGACCGGCCGCGTCTTTCCGTAGCCCTGGCTCTCGATCCGATCCGGCGAGACACCTCCGGCCACCAGGATCGATCGCACGGACTCGGCCCGAAGGCGCGAGAGCTTCAGGTTGTAGTCGTCGCCGCCGGTGGAATCCGTGTGCCCCTCGACGAGAACGTGACGGTCCGGGACGGTGGCGAGCGCCCTGGCGATCTCGGACAGCCTCTCCCGCATCGCGGGCTTGACCTCGGTCTTGTTCACGTCGAAGTAGATCGATCCCGGCAGCGTGACGATGAGCCCCCGAGCCGACTCGCGCACCTGAGCGAGCTGGGAGAGGGTCGTCTTCAGGGCGTCTTCGGCCTTCTGTTGAGCCTCGCGCGCCTTTGCGAGCTCGGCCTGCCGCGCCTCCTCGGCCTTGCGCTGTTCCTCGAGCCGCTGGCGCTCGAGTTCGGCCGCCTTCTGGGCCTCCTCGGCGGCCTTACGGGTGGCCTCGAGCTCCGCCTTCATCTTCTCCAGCTCCGCCGCGGCCCGTTCCTTCTCCGCCTGCGTACGCGCGGCGGCCTCCTGGTCCGCCTTGGCGCGCTCTGCCGCGAGCTTGGCTTCGGCCTCGGTGCGGGCCTGCTCGCGTTCGCGAGCCTCGGCTTCGCGCCGCGCGAGCTCCTCCGCGGTCCGCCGCCGTTCTTCGGCCGCCCGCGCTTCGATCTCGGCCGCACGGCGTTCGGCTTCCGTGCGAGCCCGCGCCTGGAGCATCGCGATCTCGGCCTCCCGCACGGCGAGCTCCGCCCTCTGCCGCCGTTCCGTCTCCCGATTGACCAGGTCCTGGGCCGCCGCGGCCTCCGCCACGTACTGGGCCTGCTTGGCTTCCGCCTGCGCCAGGCGCGCCCAGTGAGCCGACGCCACGGCGTCCTTCTGGCTCGTCCAGGTGCTCTGCGCCACGTTGAAATGGGCCACCGCAGCGTCGTACTCGCGCGTCGCCCTCTGGTCCGCCCCGGCGTTCTTGGCGTCCTGCAGCGCCAGCCGCGCCTCCGCGATGTCTTGCGGCGGCGGCCCCGCCGCGCAGGAGGCGAGGAGCGAAGTTGCAGCGACCAGGAAGAATGCCTGGATTGCCCTTCGCGCGTTCATGGGCGTGCCCTTTCCTGAAGCTGTTTGGCCTTGGACTCAAGCTCGTCGGCCTGCCGGCCGAGCTCGGCCGCCTGCTTCTTCAACTTCTCGGCGGTGGCCTTGGACTCGGCCGCCGCGGCGTAGGCTCTCGCCTCATCGATCTGTCGGCGGGCCTCGTCGTTGTTCCCTTTCGACGAGGCCTGGCGCGCGTCGGCGAGCGCCTTCTGAGCCCGGTCGAGGAGGTTGGAGGCGCTCGCGGCGGCGCCGGCGTTCTCGGCGCTGCGGATCGAGGCCTCGGTCTCCGTGAACTGGGAGGACGGGGGGGGCGGCCCGCTGGAGGCGCACCCGGCGAGGAGGATCGTGGGCACGAACAGGAGAGCAGACATCTTTTTCATGGGCGTCTCCTTGCCTGATCTCGTAAGTCTATAAGACTCGCGCATCCTTGTTGCATCGGCAATCCCGCCCTCTTATTCTGGCCGTTGCGTGGCTCCCGAGCGCAACCTGACGGACGAACTGGCCGAGGAGATCCGCGCCGCGGTCGCGCAGGCTTCGCCGCCATCTCCTCCCCGGATGCCGCCTCTCTCCGTTGAGGAAGAAGGCCTCCGGACGCCTCTGGCTCGCGCATCCGAACATCTGACGCCCGCGATCCCACCGGCCGTGCGCCTGGCCGGGGTCAAGAGGCTCGCGCTGCGCCTCTTGCGCTTCCTCTGGCGGGACCAGGCGTCCTTCAACGCCCTCATGCTCGAGGCCGTGGACAACCTTGCCAGCGCCATGAACGTCGTGCGACAGCGGCTCGAGGACTCCCTCGATGCCGAGCGGCAGGAGCGGTTGAGCCGGGAAAACGAGATCGCCCGGGAGCGGGAGGAGATCGCTCGACGACAGGAGGACCTTCGCGAGCGCACGGAGCGCGAGCTTGGCGAGGCTCATCGAAGGGCGGCGATCCAGGACGGACGGCTCGCGATCCTGGAGGCGACGGGCTCGACAGCGCCCGCGGCTCGTTGGCCCGAGCCGCCGGCTCTGCTTCCCCCGGGCGTGTACAGCCTGTTCGAGGAGCGCTTTCGCGGCAGCCCGGGGGAAATTGCCGAAAAGCAGCGCTCGTATCTCCCGCTCCTCAAGGATCTGCCTGGCCCCGTGCTCGACGTGGGCTGCGGGCGGGGAGAGCTGCTGCGGCTCCTCGCCGCGGAAGGAGTCCCGGCTCTCGGCGTCGAGATCAACCCGATCTCGGCTTCGGCCTGCAAGTCGGAAGGCCTCAGCGTCGAGCAAGGCGACGGTCTCGCCCATCTGGCGAGCCGGCAGGACGGCAGCCTCGGGGCGGTCGTGGCCCTGCAGGTGGTCGAGCACTGGACCGCTGAGGCGACCTTCGCCTTTCTGCGAGAGGCGCGGCGCGCCCTGGCGCCGGGGGGAGTCCTGATCGCCGAGACCATCAACTCCGATTCCCTTTCCGCTCTGAAGGCCTTCTTCCTCGATCCCTCCCACGTTCGTCCGGTCCCGCCCGAGGCCTTGCGGTTCCTGGCAGAGGCCGCGGGGTTCGTGGACGCCACGATCGAGTACCGGGCGCCGTTGCCCGCCGGCGACCGGCTCGAAGAGGCGTCTCCGAACGACGCGAAGCTGAACCGCCTGCTCTTCGGGCCGCAGGACTACGCCCTCATCGCGCGGGTGCCGCGCGCATGACCCGATCACCTCGGGTCCTGGTCCTGGCGGTGCAGTCTCCCTTCGCGGAGGGGGGCGCGGAGCGCCACGTACGCCGGCTGACGGAAGAGCTCCTTCGCCGGAGAGTCGAGGCCGATCTGGTGACGATGCCGCTCATCGAGCGGCACCGCTTCGACCTCGTGCGGAGCGCCCTGGCGTGGCGTAGCCTCGACCTGACCGAGATCGCGGGACGGAAGGTGGACGCGGTCATAGCGACGCGCTTTCCCAGCTACGCCGCGAGGCATGACAACAAGATTGTCTGGCTGATCCACCAGTACCGGCAGGCCTACGACCAGTTCGGGACGCCGTACAGCGACTTCACGTCCTCGCAGGAAGACCGGCGCACTCGAGAGGCGATCGGCGAAATCGACCGGATCGGCCTCTCCGAGGCCAGGCGCGTGTTCGCCAACTCGGCCAACATCGCCGCACGCCTGAAGAAGTTCAACGGGATCGACAGCGAGCCGCTCTACCACCCGCCTCCCCTGGCCGGCCGCTATCGCTACGGTCCTCCGGGCGACTATGCCCTGAGCGTCGGGCGGCTCGATGCCTGGAAACGCCCGGAGCTTCCGATCGCCGCGCTCGCACACGCTCCCCGCGCCCATCTGGTGGTCCTCGGGCAGGGCCCGGAGGAGGAGAGGTTGAAGCGCCTGGCCCTGGAGCTCAAGGTTTCGGACCGGGTGCGGTTCCTGCCGCGCGTCGGCGAGGAGGAGTTGATCGCCCTCTACGCCGGAGCGCGCCTGGTCGTCGTGACGCCGCAGGGCGAGGACCTGGGCTACGTGCCGCTGGAGGCTTTTCTCTCGGGCAAGGCGGTCCTGACGACCGAGGACGCCGGCGGGCCGCTCGAATTCGTGCGGGACGGGGAGACGGGATTCGTCGTGCCGGCCCGCGCCGAGGCGCTGGGGGCGGCACTGCGGATCGCCTGGGAGAAGCCCGAGGCGCTCGCCGAGCTGGGCGAGCGCGGCCGGCTCCGGGCGGCCGCCCTGAGCTGGGAGACCACGACCTCGGCTCTCCTTTCCGCGGCGGGGCTCTCATGAGCGAGGCTCTCGAAGAGGTTCTCCGCAGGCTCGCGCAGGAAAGCGGCCACACGCTCGCGGAGCTGGGAGTGCGAGCCGGGGACGGTGAATGGATCCGGCAACACGCCAAGACGGTAGCGAGCCTCGCGGGGCTTGACGCTCCACGGTCGGGCGCGCGGGGGCTGTGGCGCCGGCTTATTAAGGAAGCGCGGCGACGAGTACGACACAGAGGAGAGCTCCGGTTTTGAAACTCTCGGCCGCCGTTCGCGAAGCGAACGCCTGCGGCCGAAGGTCGCGACGGCGAGTACGACACAGCGGAGAACTCCGGTCTTGAAACTCTCGGCCGCCTTCGCGAAGCGAACGGGGGCGGCCGAAAGTCGCCGAAAAATGAAAAAGGCCCCGCGAGGGGCCTTCTTCTCTTTCCGGGAAAGACGACCTACATCTTCTTCTTGGTTTCGGTCGAGGTCGTCGCCGTCGAGGTCGTGGTCGTCGATGGCGCCATCGTGCCCGTCGTTCCGGTGGTCTCCGTACCGGTCATGGCCATCCCGGTCGTGCCGGTCTCTGTCGTGGTCATCGTGGAGGTGGCCGTGGTCCCGGTCTCCTGCACGACCGCCGGCTGCTGTTCCGTCGACGTTGTGGTGGTTTCCGTGGTTTCCTTCTTCTGGCAACCGGTGACGAGCGCCGTACCCAGCACGGCAGCGAGGCCCAGGGTCACGAACTTCTTCATATCCCTCATCTCCTTTTTCTTCTCAGCCCCCCAGTACGCGAAAAAATCCCCGTAAGGGGAGAAAACGACGCCGCATCATATCGCAACGGCCCCTCCTGTCAACAACTCTCGCAGGCCCGCGAAAGCCCTCGTAATCGGCCTTGCTATTCTTGTGCCTGGAGAGCCGCCGACCACTTTCGTTGGGAGGGTGAAGAGACGTGTTCGAGGGACTGGGAGAGCGTATTCAGGGGGTGTTCAAGGAGCTCCGAGGAGAGGGGCACCTGACCGAATATCACCTCGAATCGGCCATGCGCCAGATCCGTCTGTCGCTGCTGGAGGCGGACGTCGCCCTTCCCGTCGTCAAGCGGTTCACCCAGCAGGTCAAGGAGAAGGCGATCGGCGGAAAGGTCCTGCAGAAGCTGTCTCCGGCCCAGGAGGTGACCCGGATCGTTCGAGACGAGCTCATCGGTCTGCTCGGCGGACAGATCGCCGACATCGACCTGTCGGGCCGGCCGGCCGTTTTCGCGCTGGTCGGACTCCAGGGCTCGGGCAAGACGACCTCCGCCGCCAAGCTCGCTCTCCATCTGAAGTCGCGCGGCCGGTACCCCCTTCTCGTGGCGGCCGACCTGTCCCGGCCCGCTGCGGTCTCTCAGCTCAAGACGCTCGGCCGCAAGATCGGCGTTCCCGTCTTTTCCCCGGAGGCGGCTAAGGATCCCGTCGCCGTCGCCAGGGAAGGCGTCCAGGAGGCCCGGCTGACGGGGCGCGACACGGTGATCGTGGACACCGCCGGGCGCCTCCACATCGACGAGGATCTGATGCGGGAGGTCCGCGCGGTCGTGGACGCGATCGCCCCTCGAGAGATCCTCTTCGTGGCCGATGCCATGACCGGTCAGGACGCCGTTCGTTCGGCCTCCGGTTTCGCCGAGGCGCTGCCTCTGACCGGCGTGGTGCTCACCAAGACGGACGGGGACGCGCGCGGAGGGGCCGCGCTCTCGGTCGTTTCGACCATCCATGCGCCGATCAAGTTCGTGGGAGTCGGCGAGAAGCCGGAGGACTTCGAGCCTTTCCATCCGGACCGGATGGCTTCCCGAATCCTGGGGCTGGGGGACGTACTGACCCTGATCGAGAAGGTCGAAGCCCAGGTGGACGCTTCCGCCGCCCGCCGCCTGGCGGAGCGTTCGGGCGCCGGAGAATTCACGCTCGAGGATCTTCGCGAGCAGCTCGCCTCGATGAGGAAGATGGGGCCTCTTTCGGGCCTCCTCGATCTTCTGCCGAAGGGAGGGGCCTTCCGGGGGCTTTCAGATCCCGGCAACGTGGACGATCGATCCCTCGTCCGCGTGACCGCCATCATCGACTCGATGACTCGGGACGAACGGCAGTATCCGCAGATTCTGAACGGCTCCCGGAAGAAGCGCATCGCGTCCGGGTCGGGCACGTCGGTCGCCGAGATCAATCGCCTGTTGAAGCAGTACCAGCAGATGAGGAAGCTGATGAGGGTCGCCGGCAAAGCCGGCCGCAAGCTGGATCTGTCGCGACTGCCGCTCCCCGCCCCGAAGTGATGCTGCTAGAATGCGCGTTTTTCGTGACGAAAGGACTTTTCTGACATGCTGAAGATTCGGCTGAGGCGGATGGGGGCGCGAAACAGGCCCTACTACCGCATCGTGGTGTCCGATTCGCGCCTGACGGCGCGGGCCAAGGTTCTCGAGGAGCTCGGGTCCTATGATCCGATCGGGGGATCGGCCTCCGTCGCGATCGACAGGCAGCGAGCCGAGTACTGGATCGGCCGCGGAGCGGACGTCTCCGCGACTGTCCGCTCCTTGCTGGCCCGGCCCGAGGCCGCCCCGTCCGCGGCATCCGCATGAGCGGCGATCGCGTTCCCGACGGGGCGCCTCTCAAGCGGCTGGTCGAGACCATCGTCCGCCGGCTGTCCGAGCGTCCGGCCGAGACGCGTGTTGTCGAGATCTCCGAGGGCCGGGGCACGCTCTACGAAGTGACGGTGCCCGAGGCCGATCGGGGGCGCCTGATCGGTCGTGAGGGGCGCACCGTCCGCGCTCTGCGCGCGTTCGTGGGGGCGGCGGCTTCCGCCCGCGGCAAGCGTGTCAACATCCGGATCCGCGACTGAGAGAGATCTGCGATCTGCGATCTGCGATTGGTGATTGCGGACCGGGCCGAGACGATCCTGCGCGCCCAATTCACAAATCACACTTCACAAATCGCAGATTGCCGCTTTGCAGCCGGGTTGCTCCCGGTACCTGAGTACGACTAAACCAGAAGAACTGCCGTCCCGCCCTCTGGCCGTCGGCTTTGTGTGGCGCCCTCACGGTGTCGCAGGCGAGCTTTCCGTTGAACGCCTGGGGGACTCTCCGGATCCTTTCGAACCCGGGGCAACACTTCTCTGGATTGCGGGCGCGAGGGTCCGCGAACTGACCCTTTCGTCAAAGCGTCCCCACGGCAAACGTCTTCTTCTTTCCTTCGAGGGGATCGAGGATCGCGAAGAGGCCGATCGACTTTCCGGCGGGGTCCTCTGTCTCCCCGCAGACCGCCTTCCGCGGAGGCCCGAGGATTTCTACTGGAGCCATGAACTGGAAGGCTGGTCGTGCGAGGATCTTTCAGGCCAACCTCTCGGGACCGTGAAGCGGCTCGAGCAGACCGCCGCCGGGGGCCAGCTTACGCTCGGGACTCCCGGCGGCAGGGAAGTGCTCGTTCCCTTCGTCCGCCCGATCGTGGTGGCGGTCGACCGCGCCTCGAGGCGGATCGTCCTCGATCCTCCCGAAGGGTTGATGGAGCTATAGAGTGCCGTCGCACCGGCCATGAAGATCGAGATCCTCACGATTTTCCCGGGATACTTCCAATCTCCCCTGGCCGAGAGCCTCCTCGGCAAGGGGATCTCCGCGGGCCTGCTGGAGGTGACGGTCACCGACCTGAGGCAGTTCTCCGAGGACAAGCACCACAAGGTGGACGACGAGCCCTATGGAGGAGGACCGGGGATGGTCCTGATGGTCCCGGTCGTGGCGGCGGCCGTCGAGTCGCGCCGGGGAGATCCTCCGGCCTGGTCCGTGCTCCTGACGCCGGACGGAGCGAGGCTCGACCAGGCGATGCTCTCGGATCTCGCCCGCCGCGACCGGCTGCTGCTCTTCTGCGGGCGTTACGAGGGGCTCGATGAACGGTCCCGCGAGCTCGGGCTCTTCGATCAGGAGATCTCGCTCGGGGACTTCGTGCTGCCGGGAGGGGAATCGGCGGCGCTCGCGATCGTCGAGGGGCTGTCGCGCCTGGTGCCGGGAGTCGTGTCCCGCGCCGAGTCCGTCCAGAGGGAGTCTTTCGTCGCCCACAGGCTCGACCATCCCCATTACACGCGGCCCCGGGAGTTCCGCGGGCTGACCGTTCCCGAAGTCCTCCTCTCCGGAGACCACGCCCGCATCGAGCGCTGGAGACGGGCGCACGCCCTCGAGGCGACGAAGAGAAGGCGGCCGGATCTGCTGGTTCTTCGGCCGGAGGAAGAGGGTGAAGATAATGGATAAGGTGTCAGGGCAGAGGTTTCAGGGAAATGCAGGTGCCAGGTGTCAGGTTTCAGGGACGAGAGCGATAAAGCGTAGCTGCCCTGGCACCTGACACCTGAAACCTGACACCTGCGTTTCATCTGACACCTCGAACCTGAAACCTCAAACCTCGAAACCTGACACCTTGGTTTATTCCCCTCTCCTCGGCTATACTCCGCGGCTTCCGTCCAATCCTGAAGCCCCTGGCCTGTCGGGTTTGGCTTCGGGTCGAGGAGAAATCGCCATGTCCGACATCTTGCTGGAAGTCGAGAGGCCGACGCTCAAGACCGACCTGCCCGATTTCGCGCCGGGAGACGCCGTCCGGGTGCATGTCCGGGTTCGCGAGGGGGAGAAAGAGCGCATCCAGGTCTTCGCGGGAGTCGTGATCGCCCGCCGGGGCGGCGGGGCGAGGGAGACGTTCACCGTCCGCAAGGTTTCGAGCGGAGTCGGTGTCGAGCGCGTCTTCCCGCTCCATTCCCCCGTGATCGACAGGATCGAGGTCGAGAAGAAGGGCTCCGTGCGGCGCGCCAAGCTCTACTACCTCCGCGGCCGCAAGGGCAAAGCGGCCCGAATCGACGAGAAGCGGACCGAGTAACAGTCGGCCGCAGGCATTCGCTTCGCGAACGGCGGCCGAGGACTTTCAAATGTGGGAGCCGGCCCCGCGTCGTGACATTCGGCTGCGGCGGTCGCGCGGCGACCGGCAGCCTAGAGTTTCTAAGGTAACGAGGAGCCGTCTGCGGCGTCGCCGCGCCTCTTCGATGGATGAGGACCGGCGTTGACCTCCGACCCCCTGGGCGCCCTCTTCGCCGAGCTCGGCCGGCTTCGACAGCTCGATCGCGTCGAGAGGGAGCTGCGGCAGCGCGGCTACGGCCTGATCGCGGGAGTGGACGAGGCGGGCCGGGGGGCACTCGCGGGCCCCGTGGTCGCGGCGGCCGTGATCCTTCCCGGCGACAGCGTGCTTCCTGGCCTGGACGACTCGAAGAAGCTCGACGCCGAATCGCGCGCGCGCCTCGAACGGGAGGTGCGGCGGCGGGCCGTCGCCGTCGCCGTCGGCGTCGTGAGCGCGCAGGAGATCGACAGTCGCGACATCCTGCGTTCGAGCCTGCTGGCCATGAGGATCGCCATCGAGTCGCTGCGTCCCGAGCCCGAGGCGATCGTCCTCGACGCCGTAACCGTGCCGGGCATCCGGCGGCCGCAGCTTCCCGTCGTTCACGGCGACGCGCTCTGCGCTTCGGTCGCGGCGGCCTCGATCGTGGCGAAGGTCTATCGCGACCGGCTGCTCGACGAGCTCGCGCTGCGCTACCCGGCCTACGGTTTCGAGCACCACAAGGGCTACGGGACGCCGGAACACTGGGAAGCGCTGCGCGTCGCCGGCCCCTGCGCCGAACATCGCCTGACCTACCATGGCGTCGTGCCGGGACGCGACGGTTTCCCTCTCCCGGCGTTTTTTTCGGACGATCCGCCGGAGAGCTGAACGCCCTGGCCTTCGAGAGGCCGGCCGTGCCCGCTTCCAGGCCAGCGGCGGAGCCGTTTTCCGCGCGGAGAAGCTTCCTCTCGAGCTCTGAGAGGCCTCGGGCGCCGGGTTTCCAGGGACCATCCGGGTTAGAATTTCCGTCAGTGCCAACGCGCGACCAACTGCTTCGCTCCGCCGAAAAGCACATCGCCAGGGGCAGGTTCGACGATGCCCTGAAGGACTACCTGCGGGTGCTCGACGAGAACCCGAGAGACATCTCGACCCTGAACAAGGTGGGCGACCTCTACGTCCGCGTCAACCGCGCCCCGGACTCGATCCCCTTCTTCACGCGGATCGCGGAGGTCTGCACCGTCGACGGTTTCTTCCTGAAAGCGATCGCGATCTACAAGAAGATCAACAAGATCGACCCCGCGCGTCTGGAGGTCTATGAGCGGCTGGGCGACCTGTACGCCAAGCAGGGGCTCGTCCAGGACGCCCGCACGCAGTATCAGGTCCTGGCGGACCACTACCAGAAGAACACCATGCCGGAAGAGGCCATCGCGGTCTACAAGAAGATGGTGTCGGTAGACGCCAACGACCTGAAGATCCAGGTCCGCCTCGCCGATCTCTATCGCAGCGTCAACCAGCTCGACAACGCGGTCATGCAGTACGGCCTTGTCGGCTCGATGCTCCTGCGGCGCGGCGCCGAGGACGAAGCCGCGGCGGTCTTCCAGAAGGCGCTCGAGCTGTCCCCGCAGGATGCCGCGGCCCGCAACACGCTGGTGCGTTCGCTGCTGTCCCAGAAGAACCCGGCGGCGGCCCTGGCGATCCTGAAGGCGGCGCCGCGCACGGCCGACAGCCTGGTGCTCATGGCCGAGGCGCAGATCGAGCTGGGACAGAAGGCCGAGGCCGTGCGGAGCGCCGAGCAGGCGGTCGCTCTGGACGACGCGCACACGGGAGCCCGCCTGGCTCTGTGCCGCGCCCATCTGGCGGAGGCGAACTTCGAGGCCGCGCTCGCCGACGTTTCGCCGCTGGTGGACGCGGCGACGGCCGCGGGGGACTTCACGCGGGCCGCCGGCTACCTGTCGATGATCCTGCAGATTGAAGAAGCGCACCGGGATTCCCTTCAGAAGATGGCCGAGGTCCGGGAGGCCGAGGGCAACGCGGCCGAGGCGGCGCGGCTTCGCATGGCGCTGGCGCGCGAAGATGAGCGCAGGGGAGACCTGGCCTCCGCCGTCGAGAACTATCGGCGCGCCGCGGCGGCCGCCCCCGGAGACTCCGAGGCGGCGGCGCGCCTGTCCGAGCTCCTGCGAACCGCCGGCATGGCGGGGGCCGAGGAGGAGGTCGTCGTCGATGTCGAGGAGGGTCCCGCCGGGGCTCCGCCCGCTGCGGCTCCGGCCGCGGGCGGCCCGCCCTCCCAGGCCGTTCCCGAGCAGAGGGAGCTCGAAACCCTCATCGTCGAGGCGGAGATCTTTTCCCGGTACGGCCTGACCGACAAAGCCGTCGAGAGGCTTCGCACGGTCGCGCGCAATCACCCCGATTTCTTCCCGGCCCGCGAGCGCCTGCTCGAGCTGATGGCGGCGTCGAGCAATCCGGCGCTCGCCCAGGAAGCGGAGGCCTTCGCCGATTTCTATCGCCGACGCGGCGAACCGCAGAAGGCCGAGGCTGTTCTTTCCAGGCTGGGAGTGTCCGTCGCGCCGCCCGCGCCGCCGCCCCCCCCGGCCGAGGCGTACGAGGAATTTCCGGTCGAGCCGCGCCCGGCGGCCTCCGCGGAATTCTTCGACGATTTCGGAGCCGAGCCGATCCCGCCTCCGCGAGAAAGCCCGCCGCCGCTCGTGTTCGCTCCGCCGGCCGGCAGGGGTGCCCGGGGCCTCGCCCCCGCGGCCCCTCCCCCCCGGCTCGAGGATGCGGACTCCGAGCTCATCTCCTCCGAAGGCCTGGAATCCTTGATCGACGAGGAGATGCGCAAGGCGGGCGGGAAGTCGGCCGCTCCCATCGAAGCCGCGCCCGCGGTGGACGGCCAGAGCCTCTTCGCCGACGAGCAGCGGTTCTTCAATCTGGCGGATGAAATGGAAAAGGAGCTGGCCGACTCTCCCGCGGCGTCGGAGGCCCCCGAGATGTCCGGACCGGAAGGGGAAGTCTCGCTCGAGGAGATCTTCCGCGAGTTCAAGAAGGGGGTCGAGCAGCAGCTCTCGGCCGAGGATTACGAGACGCACTCGAATCTCGGCATCGCCTACAAGGAGATGGGACTGATCGACGAGGCGATCGGGGAATTCCAGCTCGCGAGCAAGGACCCGCAACGCGCCGTCGAATGCTGCAGCATGCTGGGTCTCTGTTTCCTGGAGAAGGGGATGCCCCAGCTCGCCGTCAAGTGGTACCGCAAGGGGCTCGAGACTCCCGGCATCAAGGAGGCGGAGACCGTCGGCCTTCTCTACGACCTGGCCTGCGTCTACCAATCCACCGGGGACGCGGAGAACGCCTACAGGACCTTCGTCGAGGTCTACGGTCTCGACACCAAGTACCGCGACGTCGCCGAGCGGGTCAAGGAACTCGAGGCAGCGCACAAGAATTGACCCATTGACCCATTGGTCCATTGATCCATTGACTCATTGCCCCATTTGATAAGCCGCAATCAACCAATGATTCAATGAGTCAATGATCCGATTCCCCCTCGCTCCATGACCGAACCCCTTCTGTCCGTTCGGAATTTGAAGGTCGAACTGCCTCTGGAGGGGGAGTGGCGGCCGGCAGTGAACGGCGTCAGCTTCGACCTTGCCGGAGGAGAGTCGCTGGCGGTGGTGGGCGAAACCGGGTGCGGCAAGACGCTCCTCGCCCGGGCCCTCGTCCGGCTCGCTCCGGAGACGGCGCGTGTGTCGGGCGTGGTCCGATGTCGGGGACGCGAACTCGCGAGCCTGACGGAGGAGCAATGGAACGGCGTGCGCGGCGGCGAGATCGCGCTGGTCTTCCAGGAACCGGCGGCCGCGCTCGACCCGGTGCAGAGAATCGGCGCGCAGATCCAGGAAGCGGTCCGCCGGCATCGCCGCGTCTCCCGGCGTCGAGCGCGCGGGATCGCGCGCGAGCTTCTGGCGGAGGTCTCCTTTCCCGACCCCGACCGCGGCCTCCTCGAGTATCCGCACCGGCTTTCGGGAGGGCTCAAGCAGCGCGCTTTCCTGGCCATCGCGCTCGCAGCCAGGCCCGCGATCCTGATCGCCGATGAGCCGACGACGGCGCTCGACGCCACGGTCTCCGCCGAGGTGATGGAACTGCTCGACCGGCTGCGCCGCGAACGAGGCCTGTCGCTCCTCCTGATCACGCACGATCTCGGCTCCGTGGCCCGGCACAGCGACCGAACGCTCGTGCTCTACGCGGGGCGCGTGGTCGAGGAGGCGCCGACGGCCGAGCTCTTCCGAAACCCGCGCCACCCCTATACGCGCGGTCTGCTCGAATGCATGCCGCGTATCGGGGCGCCGGAGGCCGGCGGTCGAACCCGCTACCGCGCGATCCCCGGGACCGTGCCGGACCTGGCCTTCCGCCCCGACGGCGTCTGCGCCTTCGCTCCGCGTTGCCCCGAGCGATTCGCGCCGTGCGAGCGCTCCCTTCCCGACCTCTATGCCGCCGGCGAGGGGCTCGCCCGGTGTTTTCTCTACGAGCCCGGAGCCGGGAGCCGGGAATCCGGGGGCAACGCGTGAGCGGCGCCGGGGAGCTGCTGCGCGCCGAGGCGCTCACGAAGACCTATCCGATCCGCGGGGGCGTCTTCGGGGCGCCCGCGGGGCGCCTCACGGCGGTCGACCGTGTCGATCTGACGGTGGCAAGGGGCCAGACGCTCGGCCTCGTCGGAGAATCCGGAAGCGGAAAGACGACCTGCGGCCGCCTGATCGCCCGCCTGGAGGACCCCGATTCGGGCCGGATATTCTTCGAAGACGAAGACTGGCTGGCGCTCTCGGGCAAGGCGCTGCGCAGGCGGCGCCGCGACCTGCAGGTGATCTTCCAGGATCCGCAGACCTCGCTGAATCCCCGCATGACGGCGGGCGATCAGATCGCCGAGCCCCTCCGTGTCCAGAACCTGGCGCGGCGGCGGGAGATCCGCGACCGCGTCGCGCAGCTGCTCTCCGAGGTCGGCCTGTCGGCCGAGGCGTTCTCCCGATTCCCGTCGGAGTTTTCGGGAGGACAGCGCCAGCGCATCGCGATCGCGCGCGCCCTCGCGACCCGTCCGAAGTTCCTCGTGTGCGACGAGCCCGTGTCCTCCCTCGACGTGTCGGTGGCCGCCCAGATCGTCAACCTTCTGCTCGACCTGCGGGCCAGCAAGGGCCTCTCCTATCTCTTCATCTCGCACGACCTCGCCGTCGTCGAGCGGATCTCCGACCGGATCGCCGTTCTCTATCTGGGCCGCGTCGTCGAGGAAGGGCCGGCCTCCGAGGTGGCGAGTCGTCCTCTCCATCCCTACACGGCCGCGCTCGTCTCGGCCGTCCCCGATCCCTTCTCGAAGGGGACCCGAGTCGTCCTGGAGGGCGAGCCGCCTTCGGCGGCCATGCCGCCGGCCGGGTGCGCCTTCCATCCCCGCTGCCCGATCGCGCGCCCACGATGCCGGCAGGAACGGCCTGTGCTCGCGGAGATCGCTCCCGGTCGCTGCGCGGCCTGCTTCTTTCCCGGCGAGCTCCCCGTCGCCCCGGTTCCCTGAGACCCGGGAGGGGACGCCCTTGGTTTATGATGCCCCCGGAATCCAAGCCCGGATTATTCATGGTCACCTGGCCGTAACACGGGCAACCAATTGTGCCAGAGAGGATTGCGACGGAAGAATGGCGACCGAGATCAAAGACAGGTTGTCCGCGACTGATCGGAGCGGCGGCCGGAGTCGATCATGAATAATGCGGGCTAGAAATACGCTCGGGCCGGCAGGTCGCGAGAAACATTTCGCCTTCCTGTTGCGTAACAAGCTTGACGAAGGAGTAATGGAATGAAGAGGTTCGCGATGGACTGGAGGATCTGCGCCGCCGCGGCCGCCTCCGGCCTTCTGGCGCTGTCCTCCGTTGCGCCGGCTCAGGAACGGCCGGTCGTCTCCGCCCGCCCCGGCCAGCGGACCCCGCGGGAAATGCCGGCGGCGGGCGCGGCGGGCATTCCGCTGTCGCTCGATCAGGCGATCGGGCTCGCCCTGGCGAACAACCAGGACCTGAACGTGGCCGTCAACGCTGCCGAGGCCACGCGATACACGCTGTTCGGGGATCTGGGCATCTACGATCCGCTCGTCCAGGCGCAGGTCTCCCGGGCGCACTCGGAGCAGCCGGCCAATACGCAGCTGCTCGGGGCGGAGGTCAGCACGAGCGACACCACCGATGCCCGGGCCCAGATTTCGCAACTCGCGCCGACCGGCGGGGTCTTCACGCTCGGCTTCACGGGGAACAAGACGACCACCAACTCGAGCTTTTTCTTCATCAACCCCTCCTACTCGAGCAGCCTGACCCTCTCGCTCAACCAGCCCCTGCTGCGCAACTTCGGGCCGGCGGCGACCAACTGGACGATCTACATTGCCCGGGACACGCGAGACTCCTCCTACCAGACCTTCGTCCGGAGCGTCCAAACGACCGTCAATTCCGTCGAGCAGGCCTACTGGGACCTCGTCTACGCGATCCAGAACCTGGCGGTGAAGAAGGAAGCGCTGGCAGTCGCGCAGGACCTGAACCGGATCACCCAGATCAAGATCAACGTCGGATCTCTCGCGCCGATCGAGATCATTCAGACAGAGGTCGGTATCGCGACCGCCGAGCAGGACATCATCACCGCCGAGGGGTTGATCGGAGACGCGCAGGACCGGTTGATACGCGTCATCAACGTGGACCCCCTCCGGTGGTCCACGACGCCGATCGCTCCGACCGACCAGGTTCGCGCCGAGGACGTGAAGATCGACGTCGAGGAAGGGACCAGGACCGCGCTCATTCGCCGGCCCGAGGTCCTGACGGCCGCCTACACCGTGGACGCGGACCGCATCCGGTACGACTACTACAAGAACCAGGTGATGCCCGGCCTGAACCTCACGGCGAGCTACGGAAACCCCGGCATCGGCGGCGACACGCACGACCCGACGACCGGCGCGGTCCTCTCGACGGGAAACTTCGGCGACGCCTTCCAGCAGGTCATCGACCGCAAGTTCAAGAACTGGTCGGTCGGGCTGAACTTCTCGTTTCCGATCCTGAACCGCGCGGCCCGCGGTGCTTATGGCGCGGCCCGGTACCTATGGGAGTCCGACAAGGCCGCCTACACGACTGCCGAGCAGAACGTCGTCGTGGACGTGCGCGCGGCGGCGCGGGCCATCGATACCGCCCGCCGGCAGATCGTGGCCGCGCAGAAGGGGCGCGAGCTCGCGGAGGCGAACCTGGACGCCGCGAAGAAGAAGTACGACAACGGCATGTCCACATCCTTCGAGGTGACCCAGATCCAGCAGGCCCTTTCCGCGGCGCGGACGACGGAGCTTCAGGCGCTGACGATCTTCCGCAAGGCCGTCGCCGCCTACCACTTCTCGGTCGCCGACATCCTCGACTGGAGAGGGATCCAGGTCGAAGGCCTGCCGGAGTCGACCCCTCCTCCGCGGGTGGAGGTGCGGCCGGGAGGCCGTTAGACGATGGAGACGACGGACATCGCCCTGCCTCCGGCTTCCGACGCGGGTCCGGAGGTCTCTGCCGTCGGCCGGATTCCGGGCGCGTTCTTCTCGCCGGTCCGGACCTTCGAATCCATCGCGCGAAGGCCGACGTGGCTGGCGCCGCTGCTGCTCTGGACGATCCTGTCGCTCGCGACCACCGCCGTCCTCCTGCCGAAGATCGACTACGAGCAGGTGACGCGGGACACGCTGCAGCGCCGCGGCCAGACCATCCCGGAAGATCGGCTGGCCTCGATCGTCGAGCGGCAGAAGACATTCGGGTCGATCTTCGGCTGGGTCGGAGGCGCCGTTACCCCGGCGGCATTGAGCGCACTCGTCGCCGTCGTGATCTGGGGCTCCTTCAAGGCGTTCGGCTACGACGCCCGGTATTCGCAGGCCTTCGGCGTGACGGCCCATGCCTATCTGCCCGGCGTCCTGAAGGGGGCGTTCCTGATGCTGCTGGTCACCCGTCAGGAGACCGTCAATCCTCAGGCCCTGGGGGACCTGTTGCGCTCGAACCTGGGGTTTCTCGTGGCAGCCGACTCGTCCAAAGCCCTGCACGCCCTGCTCCAGTCTCTGGACCTCTTCGCCCTCTGGGTCGTCGTCCTCCTCGTCGTGGGCTTCGCCGCGGCGGCGAAAGCCAGGCGCGGCGTCGCCGCCGGCATCATCGGGACGCTGTGGCTCCTGACCGTCGCCGTTCGCGTGGGCTGGAACGTGATCTTCTGAGGCGCCCGTGCTGATCGACATCCGGGACATCACCAAGGTCTACGAGATGGGGGAGGAGAACGTTCACGCCCTCTCGGGGGTGACGCTGGGCGTCGAGCGCGGGGAGTACGTCGGCATCATGGGCCCGTCCGGCTCGGGCAAGTCCACTCTCATGAACCTGATCGGCTGCCTCGACACGCCGACCTCGGGCTCTTACGTCTTGAACGGCCGCGAGGTGGCGCGGATGACCGACGACGAGCTGGCCGCGATCCGCAATCAGGAGATCGGCTTCGTTTTTCAGACCTTCAACCTGCTGCCGCGGACGACCGCGCTCCAGCAGGTCGAGCTGCCGCTCGTCTATTCCGGACTCTCGCGCCGCGAGCGCCGCGAGCGAGCCGCGCGTGCGCTCGAAGCGGTGGGCCTGGCCGACCGCATGGGGCACCATCCCAACGAGATGTCGGGCGGCCAGCGCCAGCGGGTCGCGATCGCCCGGGCCCTGGTCAACAACCCCTCGATCCTCCTCGCGGACGAGCCCACCGGAAACCTCGACTCGCAGACCGGCGCGGAGATCATGGCCCTCTTCGACGATCTGAACCGCCGCGGCAACACGATCGTGCTCGTCACCCACGAGGAAGACATCGCGGCGCACACGGGCCGGATCATCCGGCTGCTCGACGGCAAGATCCGCGAAGACGGACCCAATCCCCGTCGCGTCGTCAGCGCCGAGACCGTCTCGCGGGCGTAAGCCCCGAAGCTGGCTGCAGCCGGAGAGTTTGGACGGACGGGTTGCCGAGAGTGATGTAGTGCCCGTCGCGCCACAGCGGGAGCAAATCCCGGTAGTGGCGATCGAACACGTTGCCGGACTGCCCGGTCGTGTGGACATAAGAGCCGCGGGACAGATCCGAAAGATCCAGGATCTGCCTGTAGCTCGCGCCGTCGGTCATGAGGAAGGATCCGTCGCGCCTGTAGGCGCCGACGTTGACGGTCGAGGCGTCGCCGCCGGCGCCCGCCTCCAGGCTGAAGAACCCCCTCAGAACCGGGACGCTCTCAAAGACGCCGTGAGCGAAGCGGGCCCGGTGGAGCCGCCGCCACCGCCAGGCGGAGGGATCGCTGCCGAGCCTCGCGGCCAGGGTCGCCACGGCCTCCGAGAGAGTGGCGGTCTTCAAGTCCTCGCAGCTCTCCCTTCGAGGCGTCCGCACGTCGTCGCACCACGGGGAGTCCTCCTTCAACGCGTTGATGATGAAGCGCGAGCGCACGCTGCCGGCCGGCGTGTCCTTCAGCTCGTCCTGCGGCATCTCGGAGAGCTTCGCGTACCAGGAGGCGTAGATCGAGGCGGGCACGGAGTCGGGGCCGAACTCGCGGTTCCAGCCCTTCAAGAGCCGGAGCGCCCGTTCCGAGGCCGGGTCGGCAGGCTTCGTGTCGAGCAGGAGAGGCAGCAGCTCCTCGGCCTGCAGGGAAAGCTGGTCGAGCTGGATCGCGCGGGCGTTCTCGGGGCTCCAGAGCGGCTGCGAGAGGATCCTGTCCGTGATGCGCCGCGCCCGGTAGGGCTCCGGCCAGTCCCGCGTCAGGGCGTAGGGGTAGGAATCCGACACGACCCGGTTGTTGGCGGTGACGACGAACCCGCGCGGCGGATCGAGGACTCGGGGGAGCCGCTCGAACGCCACGTAGCCCGTCCAGTCGTCGGCGCCTCCACCCGAGACCGGGAGGAGCCCGTCCGCCCGGGGCCGGATGGGGACCGCGCCCGAGGCCGTGTAGCCGATGTGCCCGTCCACGTCCGCGTAGACGATGTTCTGGGGCGGGCCCTTCAACCGGGAAGCGGCCGCGAGGAACTCTCTCCAGTCGCCGGCCGTGTTGAATCCGGCGAACGCCTCGCTCGTCGTGTCATCCGGGTCGAGTCCCGTCCACCGGAGCGCCACGGCGGGGCTCGAAAGGGTCGCGGCTCCCCGCAGGGCGTCGGTCACGATCGGCCCGTGCACCGAGGAGCGGACTTCCAGGGCAACATCGCGGTCGCCGCGAACCCGGATGGTCTCGGAACGGACGTCGAAGCGATGCCAGCCGCCCGCGTGAAAGTAGCGTCCGCGATCCGCCGGGTCGGTCTCCTCCAGGTAGAGGTCCTGGACGTCGGCCTCGAGGTTCGTCAGGCCCCAGGCCACGCGGGCGTTGTGTCCGATGATGACGCTGGGGACGCCCGGCAGCGTCGCTCCCGCGACGGAGAGGCCGGGGGCCTCGAGGCGCGCCAGGTACCAGAGAGACGGCGCGCGCAGGGACAGATGCGGGTCGTTTCCGAGGAGCGGACGTCCGGATCGCGTCCGCGAGCCCGCGAGCACGAACGAGTTGCTGCCCCGCGTTTCACCTCCGAAGCCGAGGCGGTCCAGAAGGGCCAGGCGCTCTTCGAGGCCCTCCCAGCGGGAAAGGGGGGACAGGAGAGAGGCGCCCGCCTTCACGGCCGGGACCGGGGTCAGAGACCCGAAATTCTCCTTCCATTCTTCGTCGCGCAGGATCGTCGGCTCGGCAGGGACCGGAGGGAAGAGCTCGGCGGCGCGCTCGGGTCCGACCGCGGCGACGAAGCGGGCGCGGCGGATCTCGTTGGTGGCGTTTGCAGACGCGAGGTCCCAGGCCATCATCTTGCCCCAGGTCAGGCAGTCCACGGCCTGGAAGGGCTCGGGGCGGACGCCCAGCAGGCGGAACTCGATCGGGCGGGCGGAGGATGTGGCGAGGTACTGGTTGGCGCCGGCAGCGTACGCCTCGAGCTGCGCCCTCACGGAGGCCGCCAGGCCGCCGAGGGCCTGGGCCGCGGCGCGGCGAAAACCGATCGTGCGCAGGAAGCGGTCCGTCTCGATCATTCTCCTGCCCAGGATCTCGGAGAGCCGGCCCGATCCGATCCTCCTCTGAAACTCCATCTGCCAGAGCCGGTCGCGCGCGTGCGCGTATCCCAGGCCGAAGCAGGCGTCCCGAACGCTCGCGGCGCGGATCGTCACGACGCCGAGCGCGTCGGTCTCGATCGTGACAGGTCCGGAGATCCCTTCGACTCGCGCGGTGCCGCTCTCGCGGGGGAACGTCGAGGCGACGGCGGCGACGCACAGGAGGGCGCCGGCGGTCAGGAGGGCCGCCAGGGCCAGGAGGGCCGATCGCATGCGGGCGGATTCTACGGGGCTTTCGCCCGGGCGTGGCGCGACTCTCGGCCCTGGCGGTCAGGTTGCAACCGGCAGCCGGGAGCTCTTGATATCTTGACTGGAATCCGGGCTCTGGTATGAGAAGTTCTCGGCCGCCGTTCGCAAAGCGAACGCCCGCGGCCGACTGTCAGTGTTTGCCGCGCAGTTTCAGGCTGGGGTTGGCGAGGAAAAGACCGAGCTGCAGACGATCATTGAAGCCGAGCTTCCGAAAGATCGCCGTCAGGTGCGCCTTGACGGTTCCTTCGCCGACCATCAGGCGGGCGGCAATGTCGCGATTGCTCGCGCCGGAGGCGATCAGGACCGAGATCTCCCGTTCGCGCGGAGTCAGAAGCCCGAGCCGGCTGTCGAGCGCAGCGCGCCGCTCGGCCGGTTCGCTGCCGAAGATCTTGAACTGGTCGATGAGAACGGGGATGAGCCTGCGCTCGGCCCAGATCTCGCCGTCCCGGACGCGGTCGACGGCCTTGCGAAGCGCCGGTGGAGCGAGTTGCTTGTGGCAATAGCCCTTCGCTCCCGCTCTCAACGCCGCGACGCCTTCCGCGTCGCTGGGGGCGTCGGAGAGAAGGATGATCCGGGTCTTGCGGCTGATCCGCCGGATGATGGAGAGATCCCGGATTCCGGAGGAAACAAGCAGGTCGAGGTCGAGCAGGACGACGGACGGGCAAAGACTGGAGATCGTCTTGTCCAGCGTTTCCCACTGCCAGGCCTCTCCGACCGCGTGGCTTCCGCGGAGGTCTTCCCGGACCCGGTCGCGCAGGGAGGCGGCAGGACTCGCGACGAGGACGTCGAAGATCGGAGCCGCCCGCGCCGGATATCCTCCGGCCCCGTCGCGGTTCTCCTCCGCTCGCGAGACATACGGAGTGTCTTGCGAACCCATGCTCCCCAAAGTCTTCGTCCGAATCATGGCGACCCCCGCCGAAATGTTCTATTGGACGAAAGTCGAAGATACCCCATTTCCCCCTCCGCGGTTCCCGCGCGACGGAGGAGCCCGGCGGGTCCCTCTTGCGGCGCGCCACGGGCATGAGATCTCTGACCGGCCGAATTCGAGGAGCGACCTGAGAAACGTGCTCTATCTGCACGGCTTCGCCTCCTCCCCGCGCGGGAGGAAGGCGGAGGCTTTGAGGGGCATCCTCGAGAAGGAGGGCTTTCGAGTCCTCGCGCCCGACCTGAACGTCCCTTCCTTCGAACGGCTCGATTTTCGGGCCATGTCCCGGATGGCCACCTGGGAGATGAAGAAACACTTTCCGGCCGTGGTCGTCGGCAGCTCGCTCGGGGCCCTGGTCGCGCTGGCGGCCGGCCGGTCCGCTCCGACCGCGCCCCTGGTTCTGATCGCCCCTGCACTGGGATTCGGGCGGCGATGGGTCGAGAAGCTCCCGCCGGGGGAGAACCTGGTCTTCTTCCACCACGGCGAAGGCAGGGATCTGACGATCCACCGCCGTTTCTTCGAGGACATGGCGGGCGCGGACTGGGACCGGGACCCGCCCGAAACGCCCGTCGTGGTGATCATGGGGAGCGCGGACGAGAGCGTGCCCTTCGACGCCGTCCGGCAGGTGTGGGAGCGGTGGGCGGCATCGGGGCGGCTCCGGGAGGGCTCCCGGTTCGTCGAGATCCCCGGCGGAGACCACGGATTGATCGACCAGGTGGACCTCATCGCCGGCGAGATCCTGGCCGCCGCGAACCTAGGTCTCGGCCCGGGCTAGTGCCGTTCCAACTTTCTCTCCAAAGGAGAAGCGAGGTGCATTGCCCTACGCGTTCACTTGCTTCGATTCGGAAGAACAAGTTGGAACGGCACTAGTATCGTCGGATGGTCCTCGGGGGCATGGGGCTCTTTCTTCTGGAGGCGGGCGCCGGAACCGCCTTTCTGCTCCTGTTCTTTCCCACTCGCACGCTCGGCCGGGGGTTCTTCGCGCTGCACGGGGCGCTCGCGTTCGCCTTCGCGGCGCTCGCGGCGCTCG
>JAWOLE010000256.1:0-2611 GCA_033853815.1 Thermoanaerobaculia bacterium | reverse complement strand
CGGCCGAGGTGTCGAGGAGGAGCAGCTCCGTGTTGATGAAGATCGGGTTCAGGATATTGTTGAAGTCGTGGGCGATCCCTCCCGCGAGCGTGCCCAGGGCCTCCATTTTTTGCATCTGGCGAAGGTGCTGCTGCATCCGCACCTCCTGGGTCACGTCCCTTTCGAGCGCGAGATAACTCGTGACCGAGCGCGCGGCATCGCGGATCGGCGAGACGGTGACATCGAGCTCCTCGGCCCCGCCGTCGCCGGACTTCCGGGTGACGCGGCCCCGCCAGGCCTCGCTGCGGTCGATCGTGGCCCGAACGCTGGCCCAGAGATCGCCGTCCTCTTCGCGGTCCGAGAGGAGCTGGTCGTAGCGCATGGACTGGAGCCGGGCCCGGCTCCGGCCGCTCAGCCTTTCGAACGCGGCGTTCGCGTAGCGGATCCGTCCCTCGGAATCCATGATGACGACGCCCTCTTCGGCTTGCTCGACCGCGGCGACGAGGCGGACGCGCTCGGCGACCTCGGTCTTCAGCCTTTCGTTGGCGGCGGCCAGCTCCGCCGTCCGCTCCTGGACCCTGTGTTCCAGGGTCTCCGTCAGCCGCTGGAGCTCGAGGCCGCGCTCGCGCAGGATCCGCTGATCGCGCATGTGCTCGATGGCCACCGAGACCTGGTCGGCGACCGTCTTCATCAACGAGACGTCCTCGGCCGCGAAGTGCGTCCGGTTCTTGGCGCCGAAAGAAAGCGTCCCCAGGACCTCGCTGCCCGCCATGAGCGGGTGGCAGGCGTAGGCCTGGACGCCGAAACGGGCGACCATGTCCGTTCGGGGATCGGGACGGGTCTGGATATCTTCGGCCACGACACGGACGCCGTTCTGGGCGACAAAGCCGCAAACGGCGACGCCGTAATCCAGCCAGCGGAGTCTCCGGACCTCGGCTTCGGGGATGCCGGCGCAGGCGTTGAGGTGCAGCCGACCCGCCTCCTTGTCCACGAGGAAGTTGAAGAAAACCTGGCAGTCCAGGTGTTCCATGACCCGCCGGCACAGCTCGTCGATGACCGCTTGGGGATTCTGGGACTCGAGGAGCCGGCCCGCGGTGACCGACAGAAGCTCGTACCGTTCCCGGACCCGGCTCTGGGCCCGCTCGGCCCGCTTGAGGTCCGTGACGTCCAGAAAGGCCCCCACGGCGCCGCGGGATTCGCCGTCCTCTCCCGTGATCTGTGTGGCGTTGATGATCACGTGGCGCACTTCGCCGTCGTCGAAGACGAGGTCGCAGTCCCAGTCGCGGACCTCCTCGCCCCGGGCCGCTCTCTGGATCGGGAGTCCTTCCGGCGGGACTTCGACGCCGTCCTTGACGGGCCGATAGGTCCTCAGCTTCATCGGGTCCGGCGCGGACTTCGAGATGTTGTCCTCCCCGAGAGGCACCCTCAGGAGACGGTGAGCGGCCCAGTTGCCGTAGATCTGCAGGCCTTCGCGATCGCGGCTGATCATCACCCCGGCCGGGACGGCGTCCATGAGGACCTCGATCTCCCTCGCCCGCCGCTCGGCCTCGGCCCGCGCGAGGACGAGCTCCTCCTCGATCCTCTTGCGGTGCGTGATGTCGTGGGCCACGACGAGGACCCTGTAAGGGTCGCCGGCCGTCGGCTGGATGGAGACGTGGAGGAGGGCGTCGATCATCTCGCCGTCCTTCCTCCGGACCCGGTATTCCACCGCTTCCTCGATCGCCTCGCCGGCGAGTTGACGCCGGATGCGCTCGGCGAACCGCGCCCGGCTCTCGTCGTCCAGCAGCCGCGCCGGTCCGATGGCGAACAACTCCTCCCGGGAGTAGCCGAGGATCCGGCACATGGCATCGTTGACGCTGATGAAGCGGGGGCCGCGATAGTCGATCTCGTAGATGCCCGTCGGGGCGTGCCTGATGAGCTCGCCGGCCTGCTCCTCGAGTCTCCGGAGAGCGTCGGCTTGGGAGCGGAGCTCCTCCGTCTGCGACCGGAGCTCTTCCTCCTGGGTTTGAAGCTCTTCGTGCTGGGCCTGCAGCTCTTCGGCCTGGCTCTGGAGCTGTTCGTTGGCTTCGGTGAGGAGCTTGGTTTTTGCGGCTGCGTCCTTCAGGGCCTCGTCGACCCGGACCCGGTCGGTGATGTCGTTCGCGACCTCCGTCGCTCCGATAACGACGCCGCGGCCATTCCTGAGCGGCGCGTGCCGGGTCTTGTAGATCCGCCGATGGCGCCCGGGAACTCCGAATTCGAGGATCTTCTCCGTTGTTTCGCCCGCGAGCGGTCGGCTCCATTCGTCCCGGACCACCTTCTGCTGCTCGGGCTGGTCGGCGAAAAGGCCGATCATGTTCGTGCCCAGGCGGATGCGTTTGCCCGTAAGACGCAGGATCTCTTCGGCGTAGGCCTCGTTGAAAAACGTATAGCGGAATTCGCGGTCCACGGCGGCCATGATGATGTCCGTGGCCCCGCTGACGGCCTTGAGAAGTCCGCGCAGCTCGCGCGGCGCTTCGTCCCTCGGGGAACGCTTCACGCGCTTCTCCTGGCCGCGATCACCCTTTTGCCGGCTCATCAGTCCTTCCCGAAACGGCGAACCGGCATCATTCTAGCGGTTCCGGCGGAATTCGGCAAGACCTCCCGATTGACA
>JAWOLE010000255.1:0-2541 GCA_033853815.1 Thermoanaerobaculia bacterium | reverse complement strand
TGCCCCAAGGGGATTCGCCTGGAGTTCATCGCCCGAATGAACCGCGACTTCGTGCGCGCGGCCTTCCGCCGCCGACCAGAAACCCAGTCCGAAGGCGGCGCCTGAAACCGGGCGGCGCGAGTTCCTGACGCACCTCTGCGGAGCAGGCGCCGGCCGGTTGTCTCCGGCCTGGCGGTCGCGCGCTGCGTCAATCTCGGCCGGTTGGGTGCGCAACTCCCCCATTGGCCCCACGAAAATACGAGTAGCTCCGCCGACGACTTCGACACGAGGACAGGACATGAGCTACCGGGTGAATGCGGGTGACACGCTTTCTGCGATTGCCTCGCGCTACGGCGTCTCGCTGCAGGCCCTGGAGGCCGCGAACCCGCAGATCCGCAACCCGAACGTGATCTACCCCGGCGAAGAGATCAACATCCCGGGCAGGACCGACACGTTCCAGCCCGCGTCCAAGCCCGCGCCGGCCGGGCACCGGACGGCCGCGTACACGGTCCACGCGGGAGACTCGATGGGCAGCATCGCAGCGAAGTTCCGCGTTTCCCTCCAGGCGCTCGAAGCGTCGAACCCCCAGGTCAGGAACCCGAACCTCATCTATCCCGGCCAGCAGCTGAACATCCCCGGCCAGGGTGACACCTTCAAGCCGGCGCCGACGCCTCCTCCGAGCTCCGGCGGCAATGGCAGCTACACCGTCCAGGCCGGCGACACCATGGGAGGCATCGCGGCTCGCTTCCGCATCTCGCTGGGCGCGCTCGAAGCCGCGAACCCGCAGGTCACGAATCCGAACGTCATCTACCCCGGCCAGCATCTCAACATCCCCGGTGGCGGCCGGACGGCGATTGGAGCCCCCGACCCCGCGCTGGGCGGGACGGTGGGCCAGTGGATCCACGAGGCGCAGCAGATTCTCGCGGCGAACGGTGTTCCCTACAGCCTCATGAATGCGTCGGACATCAACATCATCATCCAGAACGAATCGAGCGGTAACCCGAACGCCGAGAACCTCTGGGATATCAACGCCAAGGAAGGTCACCCCTCCATCGGGCTCATGCAGACCATCGGCCCGACCTTCGACGCGTACTGCCTGCCGGGCCACACGAACATCTGGAACCCGGTCGACAACATCATCGCCGGCGTCCGCTACGCGATCGCCCGCTACGGTTCGATCTCCAACGTGCCGGGCGTGGTCCGCGTCAAGGAAGGGCTCGGCTACGTCGGCTACTAGAACGTGCTAGGAAATCGGGCGTGGCCAACCCGCCCGATGACGCCTACCAGGTCGGCCTCTCGTCCGACACAGACGAAGGAGAGGTCAAGGTCGGCCTCTCGGTGGAGAAGCCTGAAGTGGCCGACCTCGTGGTCGGCCTGTCGGTGACGGCTCCCCGCGTCGGCGCGCTGTCCCTGGGCATCCTCGTCGAAGACGACGGAGCGGCCCGCGTGGGGTGGCTCACCCGACAGGATGAATCGGGTCAGTCAGCCCCCGAGATCGCGACCATCGAGGCCGAGCTCCGCGCGCGGATCGAAGCGCTGGAGGAGGTCGTGGCTCGCGAGCGATCGCGAGCGGCGGCCGCCGAGGCAGCCGTCGCGACATTGCGCGAGGCGACCGACGACATCCAGGCGGAAGCGGGTGCCGAGGTCGCCGCTGCGAAGAAGCAGGCCAGCGAGATGGAGCAGCGCGTCGAAACCACCGCAAGGGCCAAGGGGGAGGAGCTGGGGCGGGCGAAAGCGGAGATCGCCGGCCTGGTGAAGAAGCTCGGCGAGCGCGAAGCGGAGATCGCCCGGCTGCAGGAGCGGGATCTCGAAGGACGCGAGC
Source organism: Thermoanaerobaculia bacterium (assembly GCA_033853815.1). Classification (GTDB taxonomy): domain Bacteria; phylum Acidobacteriota; class Thermoanaerobaculia; order UBA5066; family Gp7-AA6; genus JAWOLE01. Next base: position 740 of record JAWOLE010000255.1, on the reverse strand, counting down.
TGTCGCGGGAGCTTCAGGCCACCAAGGCCAGCCTCGCGTCGGCGGAAGCCCACGTGGCCGAGCTGACCGACGAGCGCGACAAGGCGCGCGAGTCCGGGCAACTCATCGCCGACGAGCTGGCGAAGCTGCGTGACGAGCTCAAGGCCGTTCGCGGCGAGCTGGAGGCCGCGAACGCCGCCGTCGCGGAGGGAAAGGCCGAGGAGGCCGTTCTCCGGTCGGAGCTCGCCGCGACCCAGGACCTGGCTTCGTCCCAGCAGGCCCAGTTCGCGGAGGAGACCCGTCGGCGGGATGACGAGGCGGCGCAGCTCCGGGACGACCTGGGCCAGGCGAACGAACGGGTGCAGTCCCTCGAGAAGAGCGCGCGCGACAAGGAACAGGCCCTCGCAGCCGTGCGCCAGGAATTGAAGGCAGCCGAGGCGGCCCGGGAACGGGCCGAGGAGACGGTCGCCACGCGAGATCACGATCTCTCCACCCTGCGAGCGGAGCTGGCGGACGCGACGGAACGAGCGGAAAGCGCTCTGTCAGAGTCGGCGGCGCGAGCGGGAACCATCACTGAGCTGGAACGGTCCTTGGAAGAGGCCCGCCAACAGATCGCCCAGATCGAGGCCTCCCGCGCGGACCTTCAGGCGGGCCTGGACGGCGTCTCCGCGCAGCTCGACCAGGTGGCCCGCGACCGCGACGTAGCCATCGCGAAGACGGAATCCCTGGGGAAGGCGCTGGAAGCGGAGCAATCGGTCTCC